>NZ_JBYCZV010000006.1:0-306650 GCF_057586415.1 Nocardioides sp. SRI_004 | reverse complement strand
CCCAGGCCGCGGCCGCGTCGGTCGCCGAGGACGGCCCCGGCTACGTCACCCCGCTGGTCCGCAAGCTCGCCGCCCAGCACGGCGTCGACCTGGGCCAGGTCAAGGGCTCCGGCGTCGGCGGCCGCATCCGCAAGCAGGACGTCCTCGACGCGGCGGCCGCCGCCAAGTCGGCCGCCCCGGCCGCCGCCGCACCGGCTGCTGCTGCGCCCGCCGCTCCCGCCGCGGCTGCGCCGAGCGCCTCGCCGTCGCCGCTGCGCGGCCAGACGGTCAAGATCTCGCGACTGCGCAAGATCATCGCCGAGCGGATGACCGAGTCGCTGCACATCTCGGCCCAGCTCACCCAGGTGGTCGAGGTCGACGTCACCAACATCGCCCGCCTGCGCGAGTCGGTGAAGGACGCCTTCCTGGCGCGCGAGGGCGTCAAGCTGTCGTACCTGCCGTTCTTCACCAAGGCGGCGATCGACACCCTCAAGCAGCACCCGGTGCTCAACGCCACCCTCGACCTCGAGGCCGGCGAGATCACCTACAACGACCGCGAGAACGTCGCCTTCGCCGTCGACACCGAGAAGGGCCTGCTCACGCCGGTCGTCAAGGACGCCGGCGACCTGTCGATCTCCGGCATCGCCAAGAAGATCGCCGACGTCGCCGAGCGGACCCGGACCAACAAGATCGGTCCCGACGAGCTCTCCGGCGGCACCTTCACGATCACCAACCTGGGCAGCTTCGGCGCCCTGTGGGACACCCCGATCATCAACCAGCCGCAGGTCGCCATCCTCGGCCCCGGTGCCGTGGTCAAGCGTCCCGTGGTGATCGACGACGAGGACCTCGGCGAGACCATCGCCGTGCGCCACATGGTCTACCTCGCGCTGACCTACGACCACCGCGTGGTCGACGGCGCCGACGCCGGCCGCTTCCTGCGTGACCTGAAGAAGCGCCTGGAGTCCGGCCAGTTCGAGGTCTGATCCCCGTACGACGCACGAAGGCCCCTGCCGCTCCGGCAGGGGCCTTCGTCGTACGACGGACGCTCAGCGGGTCGTGAGCCGCGACGTCGTCCGGTACGACGTCTCCACCCGCTGGCCGCCGACCTCGACGACGGTGCTGCCACGGCCGCTGCCCTGCGAGGTGAGCGGCGAGACCAGCCCGGTGCGCCCGACCAGGGTCCCTCGCGCCGTGCCGGAGCCCTCGAGCACCTTGCCGCCGACCGTGTCGCCCGGCGTGGTGGTCGACCTGCCGGTCATCGCGAGCTCGTAGCCGTCGTCGCTCAACGCGGTGAGGCGGTAGGTCGACACCATCGACTGCTCGACGCCGCCGACCGTGAAGGTCGTGGTGGCCCTCCAACGCGCACCCACGCCGACCTCCTCGTCGGGGAAGGCGGCGAGGCTGGCGTAGCCGAGCGACGAGATGTTGTCGAGGAGCCGCGAGACGAGGTCGGGCGCGTCCGGCGAGACCTCGACCTCGCTGGCCAGCACGGTCCCGTTCGGGGCGTAGGAGACCGTGGCCGTCGTGCCGTCGAGGAGCTCGACCGAGGCCTGCGCCTGCGCGACCGCGTCGGCCGGCAGGTCGCCCGGCTCGACGGTGGGCTTGCCGTAGACGACCTCGGCCTCGATGGCGGTGTCGCTCACGGCCGACACGGTCGTCGTGAAGGGCACCGTCATCGGCAGCGTGAGCTCCTGCCCGGCGGTGGTGGTCGTCGCCGTCATCTCGATCGTGGTGGTCTCGGTGTGCCCCTCCTCGACCTGCAGCAGCACGACCCGCCGCGGTGCGCTCCCCTCGTCGAGGAGCTCGACGTCACCGGTCAGGGGCAGGTCGGCGTCGGGTGCCACGTCCGCGGTCGGGTCGGAGGCCGTGGAGCTGCCGCCGACCGGCCGCGAGCCCTGCTTCGGCTCGCCGCCGTCGTCGGAGCCGCACCCGGCGAGGGCGAGCACGGCGACGGTCGCCAGGACAGCCGTACGACGGGATCGGCAAGGGGCGTGGCGCATGGATCTCCCTCCAGGGCTTGTGCGTGGCACAGGCTGCCACGTCATCGCCCGGGTGGCAGGCTTTCGACGTGACCTCCTCCCCTCGCCTGTCCGTCGTCGTCGCCGGCTCGTCCGGCTTCCTGGGTCGCCACCTCGTGACCGAGCTGCGCGAGCGCGGCCACACCGTCACGCCGCTCGTGCGCCGCCCGGCGCGCTCCGGGGAGTCGCCCTGGGACCCGCAGGGCGGGAAGGTCGACACCGCCGTCGTGCAGGGAGCCGACGTCGTGGTCAACCTCGCCGGTGCACCCCTGGTCGGCAACCCGCACTCGAAGAAGTGGGAGCGCGACGTCCTCGCCAGCCGGGTGACGACCACCCGCCTCCTCGCCGAGACGATCGCGGCCGCGCCGACGCCGCCGGCGCTGGTCAACGCCTCCGGCGTCAGCTGGTACGGCGACCACGGCTCCGCCGCGCTCACCGAGTCCTCCGACAGCCGTGGCCACGCCTTCCTCACCCGGGTGGCCCGCGAGTGGGAGGGCGCGACACAGCCCGCCGTCGACGCCGGCGCCCGCGTCGTCAGGCTGCGGACGGCGCCCGTGCAGGACCGTGCCAGCCAGCCGCTGAAGTCGCAGAGCCTGCAGTTCAAGGCGGGCCTGGGCGGGCGGATCGGCAGCGGCGAGCAGTTCTACCCGGTGATCTCGCTGCGCGACTGGGTCGCGGCCGCCGCCTTCCTCGTCGAGCACCCGACCGCCTCCGGGCCCGCCAACCTGTGCGCGCCGACGACCGCGACCAACAAGGAGTTCACGGCGACCCTCGGCCGACTGGTCCGGCGACCGGCCTTCTTCGCGGTGCCCTCCCCCGTCATCCGCGTCGCGGCGGGCCCGATGGCGCCCGAACTGCTCGGCTCCCTCAACCTGCGACCGCAGGCGCTGCTCGACCTGGGCCACACCTTCGCCGACCCCGACGTCGAGGCGGTGCTCAGAACCGGCCTCTCGGGCTGAGGTCGGCGGCGCCGGCCTCCACCTCGAGGGCCGACGCCAGCCGCCAGTCGGCGCCGGTCCTCCGGAACTCCAGCCGCCGCCGGGTCGCCCCGTCCCGCGGCAGGTCGGTACGCCGCCCGTCGGGGCCGACCGCGACGGCACCCACGAGCCGGTCGGTGACCACCAGCACCAGCCGCCGGGAGGTGCGCAGGCGCAGCTCGACGGCCAGCACCTGCATGGCCATCCCCTCCACCCGCAGCCCACGGGCGGTCCACCGGCGCAGCATCGCCACGTCGGCCCGGCCGGCCGCCGATCCGTGGGCGTACAGGTCGCGCAGCGCGGCCGGATCTCCCGCCTCCCATGCCGCCGAACGCGCCCGGTCCCAGTCGCGGAGGACGGCCAGCGACCCCACGGCATCGACCACGCCGATGTCGCGGGCGGCGGGCGCGACGGCCGTCGTGGGGGCGGCCTTCGTCGTACGGGATGGAGGGTGGTGGACGACGGCGACCACCACCACGGCGAGGGCCAGCAGCAGCACGACCGCGGCACCGACGAGGACCGCGGCGGGGGCCGAGCGTGGGGCGGGGATCCGCATGCCCCGATCCTGCGCCTTCGCGGCGCGACGTGGGTCCGGTCATCCACAGCCCCGGGAGTACGCTGGCGATCGTGACGCTGGACTTCCGGGAGGCCGGGCTCGGCCCCGACGCGATCGAGTACATGGCGGCCTGGGAGCTGCAGCGCGAGGTGCACCAGCAGGTCGTCGACGGCGCCCTGCCCGACACCGTGCTGCTGCTCGAGCACCCGCCGGTCTTCACCGCCGGCAAGCGCACGAAGCCCGCGGACCGGCCGGCCGACCCGGGCGGCGCGCCCGTCATCGACGTCGACCGCGGCGGTCAGATCACCTTCCACGGCCCTGGCCAGCTGGTCGGCTACCCGATCGTCCGGCTGCCCGACCACGTCAAGGTCGTCGACTACGTCCGCCGCGTCGAGGAGGCGCTGATCGCGGTCTGCGCCGACTTCGGCGTCACCACCGCCCGCGTGCCCGGGCGCAGCGGCGTGTGGTTGAAGGCCGACGAGCGCGGCCCCGAGCGCAAGATCGCGGCGATCGGCATCCGGGTCAGCAAGGGCGTCACGATGCACGGCTTCTCGCTCAACTGCGACGTCGACATGGGCTGGTACGACCGCTTCGTCCCGTGCGGCATCTCCGACGCCGGGGTCACCTCGCTGACCCGCGAGCTCGGCCGCGACGTCCCGGTCACCGAGGTGCTCGAGTCGGTCCGGCGCCACCTCGCCGACTACCTCTCCTGGCGCGCGTACGACGCCACGCCCGACTACGAGCCGCGGCCCGACCCCGCCAAGGTGCCGGCAGCGTCACGAACGGAGCCCGACGCGCCCGTCGGCGTGGCGGTCCTCACCTACCCCGCTCGCTGACCCCATACTCGGTATTCATCGGCTGTGGGGCCGGTGGGTGCCAGTGGGAGGCAGGATGAGCGATCTCGTGATCGAGACCAGCGGGCTGCGCAAGGAGTTCCGCTCCGTGCGGCGCGGCGTGCGCGTCGCCGTACAGAACCTCGACCTGGCGGTCCCCGCCGGCGGGGGTGTCCACGGCTTCCTCGGGCCCAACGGCTCGGGCAAGACCACGACGATCCGGATGCTGCTCGGGCTGGTCCGCCCGACGCGCGGCACGATGCGGCTCTTCGGCGAGCCGGTGCCGCAGCGGCTCCCCCACGTCATCGGCCGGGTCGGCGCGGTCGTCGAGTCGCCGAAGTTCTCCCCCAACTTCAGCGGCCGGCTCAACCTCGAGCTGCTCGCCGGCTCCATCGGTGCGCCGAAGGCGCGCGTCGACCAGGCGATCGAGACCGTGCAGCTCTCCGGGCGCGAGAAGGAGAAGTACAAGTCGTACTCCCTCGGCATGAAGCAGCGCATCGCCATCGCCGCCACGCTGCTCAAGGACCCCGCGCTGCTGATCCTCGACGAGCCGACCAACGGCCTCGACCCGGCCGGCATCCGCGAGATCCGCGAGACCATCCGCGGCCTCGGTGAGGCCGGTGTGACCGTCCTGCTCAGCTCGCACATCCTCGCCGAAGTCCAGCAGGTGTGCACCTCGGCCACGATCATCGGCAACGGCCGATTGCTCGCCTCCGGGCGGGTCGACGACCTCCTCGGCACCAGCACGGTGCACCGGGTGGTCGTCGCGGACCCGGCCCGCGCGGCGGAGGCACTGGCGCGGGCCGAGCTCGCCGCCACGGTCGACGGCGACGCCCTGCGGGTGGACGCGGCCGACCCGGCGCGGATCACCCAGGTGCTCGGTGAGGCCGGCATCTGGCTGAGCGAGCTGACCCCGCTCCGGCCCGACCTCGAGACGGTGTTCCTCGAGCTCACCCGCTCCGAGCAGCTGGGCGGTGCCCAGTGAACGCCTACGTCCGGCTCCTCCTCGTCGAGGTACGCCGTTACCTCCGTCGTCGTGCCGTCCAGCTGCTGATGGCGGCCTGCGTCGCCGTACCGGCCTTCATCGGCGTGGTGACCATCCTCAACACGCAGCCGCCCTCCGACGCCGACATCGCCCAGCTGGAGCGCGATGCGGAGATGAGCCGGCAGTCCGAGCTCGACTACTGCACCGAGAACCCCACCGACTGGGGCATCGAGGCCACCGGGGAGGACGCTGCGGCCGCGTGCGCCGCGCAGATCCCCGACGCCGACGAGTACGCCGACGAGTACGGCTACTACGACACGCTCCGGCTCCGTGACGAGGAGAGCAACTCGGGTGTCGCCGTCGCCTCGGTCCTCGCCATCCTGCTCCTGCTCGCCGGCACGACCTTCACCGGTCACGACTGGAACAGCGGCTCGGTCAGCAACCAGCTCCTCTTCGAGCCGCGCCGGACCCGCGTCTGGACGGCGAAGGCCCTGGTCGCGACGGGCGGGGCGCTGCTCGTGGCGGCAGTCGTGATGACGGCGTACTGGGCCGTCCTCGGCCTCGTCGCCGGCTCCCGCGACACCCTCGCCGACGGCGACCTGCTCCACGCCTTCCAGATGGGCTGGCGGTCGGCCGGTGTCGCCGCCGCCTCCGCGCTCCTCGGGTTCGTGCTGACGATGCTCTTCCGCAGCACGGTCGCGACGATCGGGATCCTGCTGGGCGCGTCGGTCGCCGGCAGCCTGCTGCTCGCCGCCGTCGGCATCAGCGAGCGGTGGAACCCGGCCGTCAACCTGCTCGCGCTGATCGACAACGGGACCACCTACTGGTCCGAGGACGCCTGCTCCGACGAGGGCAGCGAGGTCGACGGGTACGACGGCTACTACGACTGCGAGGAGGTGGTCACCTTCGGTGACGCCTCGCTCTACCTGGGCTCGTTCCTGCTGGTCGGCGGCGTCGCATCGTTCGTGTCCTTCGGCCGCCGCGACGTGCCCTAGCAGCGGCTACTCACCAGTCGGCTCGCGATGCCGGGGGCGCATGGGGCCAGGAGTAGGCTGGCCGGGTGACTGCAACGCCCGAGGGACGCAAGCTTCTCCGCCTCGAAGTCCGCAACGCGGAGACCCCGATCGAGCGGAAGCCCTCGTGGATCAAGACCCGCGCGAAGATGGGCCCGGAGTACACCGCGCTGCAGAAGCTGGTGAAGTCCGAGGGCCTGCACACGGTCTGCCAGGAGGCCGGCTGCCCCAACATCTTCGAGTGCTGGGAGGACCGCGAGGCCACCTTCCTCATCGGCGGTGACCAGTGCACCCGCCGCTGCGACTTCTGCCAGATCGACACCGGCAAGCCCCAGCCGCTGGACCGCGACGAGCCCCGCCGGGTCGCGGAGTCGGTCCAGGCGATGGAGCTGAAGTACGCCACCATCACCGGCGTCGCCCGCGACGACCTCGCTGACGGCGGCGCGTGGCTGTACGCCGAGACCGTCCGCGCGATCCACGAGCTCAACCCGGGCACCGGGGTGGAGAACCTGATCCCCGACTTCAACGGCCGTCCCGAGCTGCTGGCCGAGGTGTTCGAGTCGCGGCCCGAGGTGCTGGCCCACAACGTGGAGACGGTGCCGCGGATCTTCAAGCGGATCCGTCCGGCGTTCCGCTACGACCGCTCCCTCGACGTGCTGACCCAGGCCCGGGCGTTCGGGCTGGTCACGAAGTCCAACCTGATCCTGGGCATGGGCGAGACCCGCGAGGAGGTCTCCCAGGCCCTGCGCGACCTGCACGAGGCGGGTTGCGAGCTGGTGACCATCACCCAGTACCTGCGTCCCTCGCCGCGCCACCACCCCGTGGAGCGGTGGGTCAAGCCCGAGGAGTTCGTCGAGCTCGCCGCCGAGGCCGAGGAGATCGGGTTCGCCGGAGTCCTCTCGGGACCGCTGGTCCGTTCGTCGTACCGGGCCGGTCGTCTGTATCGTCAGGCGATGGCCGCGCGCGACGCGCGGGCCGAAGCATCCGCCTGAAGTCCCAGCCGAGGAGATCGCAGCACCCCATGTCGAACACGCCCCTCGACCCCTCCACGATGAGCCGTCGTCGGCAGATCCTCGAGACCTACCGCATGACGCGGGAGGTCGACCCGTCGATCCGCTGGTGGCTCCTCGGCTCCTTCCTGGTCTTCGGCGGCCTGGGCATGGCGCTCTTCCGCCTCGTCCTGCCGCACAACGACTCCGTCTTCAGCTGGATCCTCGCCGGCCTCGCGAGCTTCCTGATCGGCCTGTTCGCGGTCATCGTGGTCTTCGGCCGCCGCGCCCAGCGCGCCGCCTTCAAGCGCCTCGAGGGCCAGCTCGGCGCCGCCGCCCGCGCGCTCACCATGCTGCGTCGCGGCTGGGTGGTCGAGGAGGTCGTCGGCTTCACCAAGCAGCAGGACATGGTCCACCGCGTCGTCGGCCCCCCGGGCATCGTGCTCGTCGCCGAGGGCAACCCGAGCCGGGTCAAGCAGCTGCTCATCAGCGAGCACAGGAAGCACGAGCGGGTCGTCGGCGAGTACCCCGTCCACGAGGTGCTGGTCGGCAACGACGAGGGCCAGGTCCCGCTGACCAAGCTGGTCCAGCACGTCCGCAAGCTCGGCCGCCAGGTCAAGCCCGCCGAGATCACCGAGCTCCGCCAGCGCCTGCGCGCCCTGGACGCCCAGCGCCCCAAGGCCCCGATCCCGCGGGGTCCGGTGCCGACGTCGATGAAGGGCATGCGCGGGAACCTCCGCGGCCGCTGACCGGCCCGGCTGTCGGCCCGGTGATCGGCCCGGTGGTCGAGGAGGTTGCGCAGCAACCGTCACGAGACCCCCGCAGCCCCCACACCCGCCGTCCTCCACAGCTCGCCGCCTCCCGGTGGCGCCACTCGCCCGGATCGGGTTAGCGTCTCTGCGCGTCCCCGGTCCGGGCGCAGTCATTTCTCGGGAGGACCCATGCGCTCGCTCCGCGCCGCCCTGGCGGCGTCCCTGGCCGCCCTCGCCCTGCTGGCGGGCTGCTCCGACGACGACCCATCGCCCGGCGACCCCGGCTCCACGTCGACGCCGACCGGCAACCCGGAGACGCCGACGTCCAGCGCCACGGCGAAGCCGACCGAGCCTGCGCTCCCGGACGCCGCGACGAAGGCGACCGAGGCCGGGGCACGGGCGTTCATCACGTACTACTGGGACCTGATCAATTACGCGCAGGCAACCGGGGATGTGAAGGCACTGAAGCGGGTGTCGGGCCCCAATTGCGATGCGTGCACGGGCATCAACGACAGGCTCCACGATCAGTACGCGAAGGGCGGCCACGTCGAAGGAGGGACGAACTCGAGTCGGGTCCTGAAGGCGTCCGAGCTGACCACAGCATCGGAATCGGCGTACGGCTTCCGCATACGCGCCGAGGTTTCACATGACGAGCAGACAATCTATGACGGCGACGGCACGGCTGACCAGCGCGCTGCAGGCACCGACATCTTCGTCATGGTTCTCTTTTGGTCGGCCAACGACAGTTGGCGGCTCGACGTGATGCAGGTCGATTGACATGCTTCGAACTGCTGCCTTCCTCCTCGCTGGCGTTGTGTGGGCCGCGTCTCCCGCCAACGCCGTTGACAGCAAGCCAAAGCCATCGCCGAGCACAACAGGCAGCACGACCTCGAACAGCCTGGTCGTGGAAGCTGCCGAGGAAGGCATCCGAAACGGTCAACAGGGCAGCGCCGACGTCTCCGGCGTTGGCGGAAAGTCGGCCGACCCCGGTTTCGCAGCTGGTTCTGGTGCGTGCCCCGGGGCAGAGGCGGTCATCGATCAGTCGAATGCCCCCGCTGGCATCAGCTTCTGCCAGCAGTACGCCGAGCCGACCACCCCCGTCCTCACCGTCGGCCTCATCCGCAACGCCTTCGCCGAGCTGAAGCTCCCCGCCGGCGAGCTCGTCATCCAGCCGCCCGACGGCCTGACCCTGGTCAACTTCGACACGAACTTCTACACGACCAGCACCCGACCGATCGCCCGCACGGTCACCCTCCTCGGCCGCCGGGTCACCCTCGAGGCGACCCCGAGCACCTTCCACTGGAGCTTCGGTGACGGCGAGCGGCTCTCGACCAGCGACCCCGGCGCGCCGTACCCGAGCCTCCGGGTGACCCACAACTACCTGCGCAAGGACACCTACCGCCCGAGCCTCGGCACGACGTACACCGGGCGCTACCGCGTCGACGGCGGGCCGTGGCACCAGATCCCGGGCACGGTCACCATCAACGGCACCGGCCAGGCGCTGCGCGCGATCGAGGCCGAGCCCAGGCTGGCCAGCTACTGAGCAACCTCGCGGTCCTCGTCGGCCGGAGGTCATACCGATCGTGGGCGATCGCCCACGATCGGTATGACGTCTCGCGTCCCTCGGTGTCGTCCGTCAGCTGTCCACAAGGCCCGTCGGGAGCAGGTTGATCCACAGGCAGCAAAGGCGCGCCTGCACAACCGGGGTCGGCGCGTCCACCCTCGCCCCATGACCACACCCGTACGACACCACCGCCGACACGTCACCACCGTCGACGACCCGCGCACCAACGCCGTCACCGACCTCGCGAGACGTCAGGGTGGCGTCGTGTCTCGCCGCCAGCTCTACGGGCTCGGCGTCACGCGTTGGGAGGTCGGCGCCCACCTGCGCGCCGAGCGATGGCAGCGGATCGGCGACCAGACGGTTGCCGTCCGCACCGGGCCCCTGTCGACCGAGGGACACCTGTGGGCCGCTGTCCTCCAGGCGGGTCCCCGGGCTCAGCTGGACGGCGCTGCATCGTTGGTTGCTTCGGGCTTGAGACGGTTCGAGCTCGACCGGATCCGGGTGTCCGTGCCGCGGGGAGCGCGAGCGCGCCGTACCGCCGCCTATGACATCCGGCAGACGCGTCGCTGGCAGGAGGACGACCGGGCGCCGAGCGGGATCCCGCGCACGCGGCCGGCCGTCGCCGCGGTCCGCGCGGCACTGTGGGCCCGCACGGACAAGCAGGCGGCGTACCTGCTCACGCTCACCGTGCAACAGGGCCTCGCGACTCCGGACCAGCTCGGGACCGAGGTGCTGCGCGTCCGGCGCGACAAGAGGCGATCCTTCCTGGGTGCCGTGGTGAACGACCTGCTCGACGGCGCGCGCTCCCTCGGCGAGCTCGACATCGCAGCGGAGCTCACCCGACGAGGCCTGCCCCGGCCTGACCGGCAGGTGCTGAGGAGGGACCGGCGAGGTCGCTACTACCTCGATCTCTACTGGCCGGACTTCGGTCTCGTCGTCGAGATCGACGGCATCCACCACACCTGGGCCGAGAACGTCGTGGGCGACGCGCTCCGGCAGAACGCCCTCGTCCTCGACGGCGACCGGGTGCTCAGGCTGCCGCTGCTCGGGCTTCGCCTGCGGCCTGACGACTTCTTCGACCAGATCGCCGCGGCACTCAGCGCCCGGAGCAGGGCTACTTCAGCAGGGTGCGCAGGGTCGCGAAGGTGACCGTCGAGGTGCCCGCAAAGAGGTCGTGCAGGCCACGGCCGTCGGCGCGGAAGACCAGCGGCGGGATGACCAGCGCGACCAGCACCTGGCGACCGAGGGCCTTGAGCGGGTTGAGCTTGCGCAGCCGCCCGTCCGCCGGTACGACGCACAGCCCGGTCAGCAGCTTGCCGATCGAGCCGCCGGCGAGCCACGTGAGCAGGGCCGACTCGACGACGTACACGGGCAGGACCATGAACGAGGCGGCCGAGCCGGTGGTCGTGTACTCGTCGACGCCGAACACGGCGATCACGGCGAGGGTGCAGATCAGCCAGTCGACGAGCAGGGCGAGGATGCGGCGTCCCCACGACGCAGTCTCGAAGGACGGGGCGACGGGCTGGCGGGCGGACGACGGTGGCACGGCCGCAAGCGTAGGCGAGAGCCCGGAGTGACCGGCGCCACACTCCTCGGCAGACCTGTTACATCCCCGAAACAATCGGGCAACCGGGCGAAATCTGGAACACCTAGCGTTCACGCGTAGGTCGCTGGCGCGACCACCCCTGCCACGAACACCAGGAGTTTCACCATGACTGCGAACCCGACCCGCCTGGGCGCGATCCGCGACATCGAGGCCAACGAGGCGCCGGCGGCGTTCTTCGACGCGGCGGAGAAGACGGGCGCCATCTACGGCGAGAACGTCTTCTCGCTCGCAGTGATGCAGAAGCGTCTCCCCAAGTCGGTGTTCAAGTCGGTCGCCGCGACCATCCAGAAGGGCGAGAAGCTCGACCCCGCCGTCGCCGACATCGTCGCCTCGGCGATGAAGGACTGGGCGATGGAGCGCGGCGTGACGCACTACGCGCACGTCTTCTACCCGCTGACCGGCCTCACCGCCGAGAAGCACGACTCGTTCATGGAGCCCGTGGGCGACGGTACGGCGGTCTGGGAGTTCTCCGGCAAGACGCTGGTCCAGGGCGAGCCCGACGCCAGCTCCTTCCCCAACGGCGGCATCCGGGCGACCTTCGAGGCGCGCGGCTACACCGGCTGGGACGTCCAGTCGCCGGCGTACATCCTCGAGAACCCCAACGGCAACACCCTGTGCATCCCGACGATCTTCGTCTCGATGACCGGTGAGGCGCTCGACCACAAGACCCCGCTGCTGCGCTCGCAGCACGCCATGTCGGAGCAGGCCAAGCGCGTCCTGGCGCTCTTCGGCCACGAGGACATCGACAACGTCGTGTCCTACTGCGGCCCGGAGCAGGAGTACTTCCTGGTCGACACCTCGTTCGTGAACTCGCGCCCCGACCTGCTCAACGCGGGCCGCACGCTGTTCGGCGCCAAGCCGCCGAAGGGCCAGGAGTTCGACGACCACTACTTCGGCGCCATCCCCGAGCGCGTCCTGGGCTTCATGCACGACACCGAGCGGGCGCTCTTCAAGCTCGGCGTCCCGGCGAAGACCCGCCACAACGAGGTCGCCCCCGGCCAGTTCGAGATCGCCCCGGTCTTCGAGCGCGCCAACCTCGCCTCGGACCACCAGCAGCTGATCATGTCGACCTTCAAGTCGATCGCGAAGACCCACGGCTTCGAGTGCCTCTTCCACGAGAAGCCGTTCGCGGGCGTCAACGGCTCGGGCAAGCACGTGAACTTCTCGTTCGGCAACGGCAACCAGGGCAACTTCCTCAACCCGGGTGACAACCCGCACGACAACGCGCAGTTCCTCGTCTTCTGCGCCGCCGTCATCCGCGCGGTCCACCTGTACGGCGGCCTGCTGCGCCTGTCGATCGCGTCGGCCGGCAACGACCACCGCCTGGGCGCCAACGAGGCTCCCCCGGCGATCATCTCGATCTTCCTCGGCGACCAGCTGCAGGACGTCTTCGAGCAGATCGCCAAGGGTGGCGCGACCTCGTCGAAGCAGAAGGGCGTCCTCTCCGTGGGCGTCGACACCCTGCCCGACCTGACCAAGGACGCCGGCGACCGCAACCGCACCTCGCCGATGGCCTTCACCGGCAACCGCTTCGAGTTCCGCGCCGCGGGCTCGAACCAGACCGTCGCCGCCCCGATGGTCGTCATCAACACGATCATGGCCGAGGCCCTCGACTACATCGCGACCGAGCTGGAGGCCGCCGTCGCCGGTGGCGCCGAGTTCAACGCCGCTGTCCAGTCGGTGCTGGCGAAGGTCATGGAACAGCACGGAACGGTCGTCTTCAACGGCAACGGCTACTCCGAGGAGTGGCACGCGGAGGCCGAGGTCCGTGGCCTCAAGAACCTCCGTACGACGGTCGACGCGCTCCCGGAGTACATCTCCCCCGAGTCGAAGAAGCTGTTCTCGACGTACGGCGTCTTCAGCGAGGCCGAGCTCGAGTCGCGCTTCGAGGTCGGTGTCGAGCAGTACGTCATGACGATCAACGTCGAGGCGAACCTGACCGGCGAGATCGCCAAGACCACGATCCTCCCGGCCGCGGTCCGCTACCAGACCGAGCTCGCCTCCAACGTCGCCGCCCTCAAGGCCGCCGGCGTCGAGGCCGACACGACCGACCTGCTCAAGGTCACCGAGCTGGTCGCCGCGCTGCGGGCGGGCATCGCCGCGCTCGACGCCGCGAAGGCCGGCGACGAGGGCCACGAGGGCCTCGCCGAGGCGGCGTACTACCGCGACGCGGTGCTGCCGGCCATGCTGCAGATCCGCGAGGCGGCGGACGAGATCGAGACGTTCATCGCCGACGACCTGTGGCCGCTGCCGACGTACCAGGAGATGCTCTTCATCCGCTGATCCGCCGTTCGATCCGGCCAGCCGGGTGCCCGCGATGCGGGCGCCCGGCTGCTGGTCGTCGGGCATCTTGTTACATGGCGGAAACACATCAGTGACGGCCGGGAAACTGCCTGTTCGGTAGGTTGCACGCAGGAGAAGCGACGCGAGGGAGCGCCGCCGGCCCCAACCGTCACCAGCTGACCGAATGGCTCGCTCCGACAGGCGCAGCCAAGGAGGAACGAATGTTCAACAACAGCGAAGAGCTGCTCAAGTTCATCAAGGACGAGGGCGTCGAGATGGTCGACGTCCGCTTCTGCGACCTGCCCGGCATCATGCAGCACTTCACCGTGCCGGTCTCGTCCTTCGACCAGTCCGTCTTCGACGACGGCCTGGGCTTCGACGGCTCCTCGATCCGCGGCTTCCAGGCCATCAACGAGTCGGACATGCAGCTCTACCCCGACCCGACGACGGCCTACATCGACCCGTTCCGCAAGTCGAAGACGCTCAACGTCAACTTCTTCATCCACGACCCGATCACCGGTGAGGCCTACTCCCGCGACCCGCGCAACATCGCGAAGAAGGCGCTGGCGTACCTCTCGAGCACGGGCATCGCGGACACCGCCTTCTTCGCCCCCGAGGCGGAGTTCTACATCTTCGACAACGTCCGCTACTCCACCGGCGTCAACGAGGGTTACTACCACATCGACTCCGTCGAGGGCTGGTGGAACTCCGGCAAGGCCGACGAGGACAACAAGGGCTACAAGACCCGGCTCAAGGGTGGCTACTTCCCCGTCGAGCCGTACGACCACTACAGCGACCTGCGCGCCGACATGGTCAAGAACCTCGAGGCGTGCGGCCTGCAGGTCGAGCGGGCCCACCACGAGGTCGGCACCGCCGGCCAGGCCGAGATCAACTACAAGTTCGACACGCTGCTCAAGGCCGCGGACGACGTGATGAAGTTCAAGTACCTCATCAAGAACACCGCCTGGGAGCAGGGCAAGTCGGTCACCTTCATGCCGAAGCCGATCTTCGGTGACAACGGCTCCGGCATGCACGTCCACCAGTCGCTGTGGAAGGACGGCTCGCCGCTGTTCTACGACGAGACCGGGTACGGCGGCCTGTCGGACCTCGCCCGCTGGTACATCGGCGGCATCCTCCAGCACGCCCCCGCGCTGCTCGCGTTCACCAACCCGACGGTGAACTCGTACCACCGCCTGGTGCCGGGCTACGAGGCCCCGATCTCGCTGGTCTACTCCTCGCGCAACCGCTCCGCCTCGGTCCGGATCCCGATCACGGGCACCAACCCGAAGGCCAAGCGCATCGAGACCCGCTTCCCCGACCCGTCGGCGAACCCCTACCTCGCCTTCTCGGCCCTGATGCTCGCCGGCCTCGACGGCATCCAGAACAAGACCGAGCCGGCCGCCCCGATCGACAAGGACATCTACGAGCTCCCGCCGGACGAGATGGCCGAGATCGCCCAGGTGCCGACCTCGCTCGGTGCCGTGCTCGACGCGCTGGAGGCCGACCACGACTTCCTCACCGTCGGCAACGTGTTCACCCCCGACCTCATCGAGACCTGGGTGGATTACAAGCGGGCGAACGAGATCGCGCCGGTGCAACTGCGGCCGCACCCGCACGAGTTCGAGCTGTACTACGACATATAGCACTTGTGCACGTAGAGCTCGAACTCAGACTTCCGAGCAGGCGAACCCCGGCTCCCGGTCGGGGTTCTCGCCTTTGAGCCACCAGACTCCTCCGCCGACGCCACATTGATGGGGTTGCGCTTGCCGTCTGGAGCTCGCGGGCCGGCCCGCCCCGATGGGACGCGGCATTCGCGATTTCGACAGACCCGGGCATCCGCGACGCGCCGAGACTGCCGGGCGCCTCATCGCGCTTTGACCGACTCACTTGTTATGGACGACGCGAACCCCGCAGCGGAGGCAGCGCGCTCCATAGCGCTGCGCCCGCGGCGGGGCTGGGGGAAGTGCGATCGACGCGAAGGGTCAGTCGTCGCCGTTCTCAGCGTCCTCGGTCTTGGTGCCGACGACGTTGAAGTCCTCGTCGAGCTGCACGTCGACCTGGCTGCCATCGTCGAGTGTCACCTCGACCTCGTACTTGCTCTCCTCGTCGTCGACCTCTGTCTCGGTCACCTTGCCGCCGCCAGTCTCGGCGAGGGCTGCTTCGGAGGCCTGCTCGAGGTCGGCCGCCGGGATCGGGCGGTCGGTCGCGTCGTCATCCGCGGAACCGGCAACAGCCGTGCCAGCAATGCCACCAGCCAGCAGGACAGCCGCACCGGCAGCAATCGCGATCTTGGTCTTTTTGTTCAGGGATCGAATGTTCATGTCGACCACGCTATGTCCGATTGCGGTCTTCGCGACCAAGATCTCATCAGGGTTTCATCGTGGGCGAGATGAGAGCGCGATGAGGGTGTCATCCGGGCCTCATCAGCGTCCCTAGAGTGGATTGGTGCGGGTGTTGATGGTGGAGGACGAGCCGAAGTTGGCGCGGCTCGTTGCCCGTGGGCTGACCGAGCGCGGCGACCTCGTCACTATCGCCGGAACTGGGGAGGCGGCGCTGGAAGCGGCGACGGAGTCGGGGTACGACGTGGTCCTCCTCGACGTACAGCTCCCGGACATGAGTGGCTTCGACGTCTGTCGCCGACTCCGCCAAGGGCACGTGTGGACGCCCGTCCTGATGCTGACCGCGCGAACCGCTGTCGCCGACCGCATCACCGGCCTGGATAGTGGTGCCGACGACTACCTCGGCAAGCCGTTCGCTTTCGAGGAGCTGCTGGCCCGGATTCGCGCGCTGGCCCGCCGTGGACCTGTACCGCGACCGACCGTGCTCGAGGTCGGCGATCTACGGCTCGACCCGGCTTCCCACCGGGTGTGGCGTGACGAGGTCGAGATCGAGCTGTCGGCCCGGGAGCTGGCCCTGCTTGAGGTACTGATGCGCCGTCCCGAGCAGGTCTTGAGTCGCGATCAGCTGTTGGCGCACGCTTGGGGCGTCACCCATGACACTTCCTCGAACGTCGTTGATGTCTACGTTCGGTACCTACGGGAGAAGATTGACCGCCCGTTCGGTGTCGAATCACTCCGCACCGTCCGCGGCATTGGTTACCGGCTGACCGCAGGCGCGGATGCCTAGCGTGTCGTGGTCCCTGCGTGCCCGGGTAGCGATCGCTTTCCTCCTCACGACCGCGCTCGCGATGCTCGCCATCGGGCTGTTTGTCCAGGCGCGGGTCCAGGACACCCTCGAGGAGGGACTCCGCGACCAGCTGGAGACCGAGATGGACCGGCTAGTCGCCGTACCACCGAACGAGCGGCCGCAAGCCGTAGAACGGCTCGCCGGCGAGATCCACGGCCAGCTGCTATCCGGCGGGGGCACCGTGGTTGCGTCCTCGCCTGGGATCCGCGGCCGGGTGGTCGACCCTGCCGCGGCCGACGACGGGTACGCCGACGGCCACGTCATGGAGGCAGACGACCACGACGATGCGAGAAGCAGCGACGGTGAAGCGCCGGACTCCAGGACCGAGGACGAGCTCTCGATCATCCTCGTGCGGACCATCGGCGACCAGGTGCTAGCCATTTCGATCGGCCGCGAGGATGCCGACGACGCGACCCAGGCCGTACGCACCCAACTCTTGTTCAGCGGGCCGGTGGCGCTGGTTCTCGCCGGCGCCCTCGGCTACCTCGTCGCCGGATTCGGGCTCCGTCCGATCGAGCGGATGCGGGCACGCGCCGCCACCATCTCCGCACGCAGCGCCGGAGAACGACTGCCGGTGCCCTCCACCGCCGAGCTACGCAGGCTGGCGATCACACTCAACGCCATGCTCAGCCGACTGGACGAGGGTCTCGACCGCGAACGGCGGTTCGCAGCCGACGCCAGTCACGAACTGCGCACACCGCTAGCGCTGCTCCTCACCGAGGTGGAGCTCGCCCTGGCCAGCCCTCGAACCCACGACGAGCTCCTCGACGCGCTGCACTCGGCCGAGCAGGAGGTACGCCGCCTCATCGCGCTCAGCGAGAACCTACTTCTGCTCGCGGGAGCCGATGCCGGCCACCTTCAGGTGAACGCAGAAGTGGTCGACCTCGCCGAGCTTGCCGCGGACGTCGTACACCGGTTCGGCTCGCTCGCAGAAGCCGCGACCCGCTCGGTGTCGACGAGCGGTGGCCGTGAGGTGCTGGTGAGCGGGGATCCGGATCAACTGCGCCGCGTGGTGTCCAATCTGGTCGACAACGCGCTGCGGCACGGCTCCGGAGACGTCGAAGTCCGCGTCGTCGGAGGCATCACAGCGGTCTTGGAGGTGAGCGACGCCGGACCGGGGTTCGCCGAGGAGCGACCGTTCGAGCGGTTCGCGGCAAGTCACGGTTCCGTTGGGCTCGGGCTTTCGATCGTCGAGGAGATAGTCCGCGCACACGGCGGCGAGATCGGGATCTCGCGTGAGTTCGAGCGCACCGTCGTGCGCGTCACCTTGCCGAGATGACTGACTTGTAGACCTCGCGCCGTGGGTCAGGGGCTGGACGGCGTTCTGTGCGCAGGATCGGTTGGTGTTGGGCTGTCCGAGGGGATGGTGTTGGCAGCCGCCGCGGCCGCCAGTATGAGTAGGCCTAGCAGCATCCCACCGAGGACGTCACTGGGATAGTGCCGACCAAGCAGGACTCTGTCGGCGCAGACGAGCGCAACCAGACTGATTCCGAGGGCAGTCACCGAAATTCGCACCGCGACATGCCATTGGCGCGACCACGACAATGCGAAAACCGTCAGGATGATCGAGCCCAGGAGCACGGTCCCAGAGGATGCGTGTCCGGAGGGGAAGGCCGGGCTGCTCAGAGCGTGGTCGGCTGCTTGCCACTCGGGTCGATCGCGTCCGATCTGCGCTTTCAGCGCGGTGGTGGCCAGGGGCGTGACCGTATTTGCCAGCAAGACGAGGACCGCCGTGCGCGGCTCTCGTAACCACAGCAGCACCACGACCAGCAAGCCGACGTAGATCGACATGTACGGCTGGGCGAAGGCGACTTCGACCCAGCGCAGGAACGCGGTGAGGTCGTGCGCGCGTGACCAAGAGGTTGCGTCCCGACCGACTGCGTCGAGACCGGTGGTGTTGCCCGACTGCACCGCGATAGTGAGCGCGACGAGGGCAACAGTCGCCGACAGTCCCGCAGCGATCCAAACGGTACGGCGAGGTGTCGAGTGAGGCGTCAAGCGGAACCGCCCAGCGTCGAGACCAGCGCGGTGAGAGCATCGGTCTCGGACTGCTGGTCTGGACTCGACGCGCGCACCGCGCTGAGCGCCGCGTCGATCTCCTGGTCGAGGTAGGTCCAGGTCACGCAGTCCTTGGCCACGAGCCGTGACTCGGCGTCGTCCCAAGCGGTTTCAAGATCGGTGATCCGCGACGCCGCACCGGACTGGTCGTCGGACCGGACCAGGGTCAGCGTGTCCTCGGAGATCGAGAGGAAGCCGCTGACGTCGTCGGAGGGGAAGGCGTCGGCGGTGCGCTGCCGGGCGTCGTCGGCGCTGAGCGACGACGGGTCGCCGGAGCAGGACGGTGCCCCGCCCTCCTCCTCGTCGAGCGCGCTCACGTGTGGCTGGCTGTTGGCGTAGGCCAGCAGCGCGACGGTGCCCAGGGCCACCGCGCCGAATGCACCGAGCGAGATCCGCTCACGACGCTGGTCGCCGGGCCCCGGGGTCCTCGGCCCGTCGTCGGTGTGCGCGCCTTGTCGCTCGATCACGTCGGCCCGGGAGACGGTCAGGTAGACAACGGTGGCCAGGATCGCAGCGAGGAAGATCAGGCTGGTGACGAAGGTGCCGAGGCCGAGACCCTTCTCGGTGGTCGGGGTGACGAACCAGTCGCCGATGTTGGCGCCCAGCGGGCGGGTCAGGATGTAGGCGAGCCAGAAGCTGAGGACCGGGTTGGCGCCATAGCGCCACAGCAGGGTGATGATGGCGATGAGTCCGAGGGGCAACAGGACCGACTTTCCGGGACCCCATCCGGTGAGCTCGAGGGTCCAGTCACCGGTCGCGGTACCGAGTGCGAAAGTGACCAAGACAGCGAGCCAGTAGAACGATTCGCGCGGCGTCGTCACGATGCTGTGGATCGAGAGCGTCCGCTCGCGGGCGTACCAGATGCCGAAGACCACCGCGAGGAGTGCCGAGAACACCGTGGTGCTGATCCAGAGGGGCACGGAATATTTGTCGGTGAGGATGTCGGTGTAGAGCGTCCCCGTCACGCTGACCACGACGACGGTGAGCCAGTAGATGGCCGGCACGTAGCGCTGGAGCCGCATTTGGACGGTCAGGATGACGACGAAGGCGACGGTGAAGATGATCGAGGTCGGCACGAGGCCGACACCGACGGTCATGTTGATGTAGTCGGCGAAGCTCTCGCCCACCGTGGTGCACAGGATCTTGATCACCCAGAACCACAAAGTGACCTCGGGCACCTTGTTGAGCATCTGCCGGGCGCGCGGGTGGGATTCGGCCGTCGGGATCCAGGACATTGAGACAGCATCGGGCGGGTCGCCTGACACGAACCTGAACATCGCGATTGACCGCGGCGTGGCGCTCATGACCGCTACGTGGTGGGGAGGGTCACCACGAACCGGGTCGCCATCGGGCCATCGGTGACGCGTACCTCGCCACCCATGCTGCGCGCCACCCGGCGAGACAGTGCCAGACCGAGCCCCGCCCCCGGACCAGTGGTTTGGCCCGGTTCGAAGATCAGCTCCTGCTGGTCGACGGGGATACCTGGCCCGTCGTCGTCGATGTAGAGGTCGACGTAGCCGGCGCGCGAGCCTTCCGAGGAGACGACAACGTGGTCAGCGAGCCGGGCAGCGTTAGCTACGACCGGCGCAATCGCCCGCACAGCGAGCGCCTCGGGAAGCAGCACCCGAACGATCGGGTCGACGTTGACGCTGACACCGGTGGGGTCAAGCGGCCCGAGGGACTGGACAACAGCGTCACGCAGGCTGCACGACCCCGACAGCGCTTGGCTGGTCTCCGTCCGGGCGAGCTCCAGGAGGCCCTCGATGGTGCCGCTCATCCTGCGCGACGCATCGGCGATCTCGATGAGCCCGTCCCGCACGGCGTCTGGCAGTTCGTCCTGGATCAACGCGAGGTCGGCGTTGGCCTGAATGGCCGTCAGCGGTGTGCGCAGTTCATGGGCGAGCTCGGCGGTGAGGCGTTGCTCGGAACGGATGGCGGTGGCGACTCTTTCGAGGAGCCGGTCCAAGGTGCGCCCCAGCGCGGCGATCTCGTTCCGGCCGGGGCCGGGATTGAAGCGATGGGTGAGGTCGTGTTCGCTCCAATCGTCGGCCGAGCGGGTCATCTGGGCTACCGGCACAAGCGCACGACGGCTGATCCATTGGACGAGACCTGCGGCCATCCCGATCATGAGCAGGCCGGCTCCGATGCACACCAGGAGCGCCCGTTGCTCGGCGGTCTCGTACGGCGCGAGACGTTCGGTGACAACGACTACGCCAGTGGCTCCGTCGTCTGTCGTGAACGGCTCGGCCAGAACCCTGCTCTCGTCCGAACCGGTGTAGTCGACAGTTGTTCTGTTCGGTGTGGTGGACAGGTCGGCGTAGATGCTGCGCTCGGACCGCGGAATGCTCCCAGCCGCGAGCCGACCATCCGCGCCATAGACAGCTACCCCTGCGTCCAACCGATCATCGGGCACCACGAGGTTGCCCGCTGGGTCCTTCGAGATCGAGCTGATGACCGTCTCGGTGCGGTCCTCGAGCACGGTGTCGAGGCTGTGATCGGTCGTGCGGGCCAAGACGATCTGGACCACGACTGTCAACACGATGACGCCGACGGCCGTCACCAGAGACGTCAGTACCACGAGCTGAGTGCGGAACGAGCCGTGAGAGTCGAAGGGGCGCATCGGGACCCACTCAGCTTTCGTCGTCGAGAGCAAGGTGGCGTAGTCGGAATCCGACGCCCCGCACTGTCTGGATCGCTACTGGCGACTCGACCTCGGAGAGCTTGGCGCGCAGTCGTCGCATCAGCGTATCGACCGTGTTGTCGCTGACGATGGCACCGTCGGGCCAGGCGGCGGCAATAACGGCGTGACGTCGGACGACCTCTCCAGATCGCGCCGTGATTGCCGCGAGCATCCGGAACTCCGTCGGCGAGAGGAGCACCTCGCCCGCCTGCGTGCGGAGGGTGTGGGTGGTGGGGTCCAACACCACACCGGAGTCGTTCGCCTGGGTCGCGAGCTGACGCCCCCGGCGTCCGAGGACCCCGACCCGCGCGAGCAGCTCCTTGACCTCGAACGGCTTGGCGACGTAGTCGTCTCCGCCCGAGTTGAATCCTGCCAACCGCTCGTGGGTGGCACCGAGTGCCGACAAAAAGAGAACAGGCGCTTCTTGCCCCGCCGACTTCAGCGCCTGACACACGTCCCTGCCATCGGCATCGGGTAGGCCGATGTCCATGACGATGACATCGAGACCGGCCCCACGGTCAAACAATTCCAGAGCTTCGCGGCCCGAATGCGCCATCACGCTGTCGTGGCCGGCACCGACAAGCGCTTGTCGTAGGACACGGCGCAGCGCGGCATCGTCCTCACACACGCCCACCCTGAGTTTCATGCGTCCCGTCTACTCCTCGATGCGGCTCTCGGCACGACAGGGCTCAAACCAACAAGCATCCGCGCGAGCCCGGCGGGGAGATCGTCCCACGGCTCCGAAGCAACCGGCTGCTAGTGAAAGCGACGGCACCCGCCTCGACCTCGGTGAGTCCCGGTCCGGTTCAGTCTGTGTGCTGAGGTCAGTTTGACGGCCGCAGCCGCAGTTCGCTCGAAGGGCCAACCTCGTGCACCACGCCGAGTGAGGGCACGTAGATCTTCTCTTCGACAGTGCCATCGTCCTGCCACGCCCGGATGAGCAAGCCGTCATGTCGTCTGCCGTTCGGGGTACCAACGCTTGCGGCGATGTCGATGATCTTGTTGCGTTCCTGGATTCCCTCCGCGGCGACGTCCTCGGACCAGAAGACCAGCCCCACGTTGGGGTCAGCAGGGATCAGAAGGCCAGGCAGGGCATGGTTCTGACCGGTAAGCCAAGAGCCTTCATGGTTGGTCACCTGGCCGTCCTCGTAGTAGGTGACGTCCTCGCCGAAGTACCACACACTGCCGTCATCGCCTTGGGCGTAGTAGTCCATCGCGACCTCGATGAGCTCACCCTTCAGATATGACCGATGACGGGCGACAAGTGCGTCGGTCTTGCCACCGGCCCAGCTGATCGTCTTGACCCTGTCCAGCACTACGACTTGCGCCCTGTAGCGCTTCCCGTCCTCTCGTCCGACCAGTTCGTAACCTCCCAGGTCGGTGAGCGGGAAGTAGGGATTGTTGACCTCCGTAGGCCGCGAGAATTCGGGGATCGGCGCGTTGCGGCTGGCGGCCAACTCATCGGAGGTAGACCGCGTTGTCGGCTCCGGCGGCGGGCTGGTGCCGGTTCCATTTCCTCCGCAGGCCGTTGACAGGAACACCACGGCAGTGAGGGCGGCCGCCAGCATTACGGGCGCTACTGTGCGCGGTGACGCCCGCCCGGGGCTTTGACTGTTCGTGACCACGACCCTAGGAACCAGGGAGGAGGGGGCGATGAGGCTCTCATCTATCCCTCATCGGAATCCCTAGGCCCGGGGCCTGATCCGAATGATGGCGACCGCGACTATTTGGCATACGACCGCACGTCGGTCGGTCAGGACTTGATGTGGGGCCCCGGTGTTGTGATCAGGCGTGGGCACTGCAGCGCGGCGAGGCTCACTGACCCAGACCCCATCACCCTGCGTCACTCCCCACCGGCGGCGCGCTCCGCTCGTGGGGAAGCATCAGCACGAACCGGGCCCCGCGAGTCCCAGCCTCCACCGCGAGGCTTCCGCCGTGCGCCGAGGCGATCTCTCGGGCGATCGCCAATCCGAGCCCGGTGCCACCACTTGCGCGCGTGCGGCTCTCATCCAGGCGCACAAATCGCTCGAAGACCCGTTCGCGGTCCGCCGCCGGAATTCCCGGCCCGTCGTCTTCAACCACGACCGCGACGTCGGCGTCGCGGATCTGCAGTCGGAGGTCGACGTGACCCTCGGCGTGCCGTGACGCGTTGTCGCCCAGGTTGCGCAGTGCCCGGGCCAGTTGCGCAGGATCGCCCTGAATGCGCGCCGGAGGCGCCGCGACTGTGACGGTGACCTGTCCGAGCCGGCGGAGCCGGTCCGCCTCTTGGCTGAGCAGGTCTTCGAGGTCGACATCAACAGATCGAACCCTCAGTCCGTGCTCGTCGGCACGAGCCAGCAACAAGAGATCCGCGACCAGGTGGTCGAGACGGTCGAGTTCGGCCAGCACGTCGCCGCTGACGGTACTCCACTCACGGCTGTCGGGGTGCAGGGCCGCGATCTCGTGGGCAGCCCTGATCGTGGCCAGGGGGCTGCGCAGCTCGTGTGATGCGTCCCCGACGAATCGGCGCTGCCGGTCGCTGCCGGTCTGCAGCCGCTCGAGCATCGCATTCATAGTGACGGCAAGCCGAGCGATCTCGTCGTCGCCGTCGGGCACGGGCACCCGAGCATCCAGCTCCGAGGTTCCCTGGACCTGCGCAACCCTGGTACGGATGGCCTCGACGGGAGCCAGAGCCCGGCCCGCAAGCCAGTACGAGGTCAGAGCCACGCCCAGCAGGACCACCGGATAGCCGATCAGCAACAGGCTGACCACCACCGCGGTGGATTGCCCCACCAGTTCGAGGCTTTCTGCAACCAGGACCACCACGGGCCCATCAGGCCCCAAGACTCCCCGGGCGACGACTACGAACTGCTCACCCTCACCGATCGGCAGATCACGTGAACGGACGGTGCTCGTAGCCCCCGGTTCGGGCCGGGTGTCCACGACCGGGGGCTCTCCCTCCACCGTGGCGCTGGCGGCGAGCACGTTCCCGTCTGCGTCGACGATCTGTACCAAGGACTGGTCCCCGGCACCTAGGGCGAGATCGGCGCCGGCCCCGTCCTGGGCGACTTGTGCGGCGATGTCGGTGGCTTGGTCCTGTGCGGCCTCGGTGATGGAGGATTGCAGCTGTTGTCGCTGTGCGAAGGCAAAGACCAGTGCGGCGACGGCGAGGAACACCGCAACGGTCAGGGTGGCCGCGACTGTGGTCCGCCATCGAACACCACGGAATCTTGTTCGCATCGTTAACCCCCTGCCCCGGACAGGCGGTAGCCGACGCCGCGGACCGTCCGGATCGATTGTCGGCCGAAGGGCTGATCGATCTTTCGGCGCAGGTATCCCACGTACACCTCGACGACGTTCTCGTCGCCTTCGTAGTTCAGGTCCCACACGCCCTGGAGAATCTCCAGCTTGGATACGACTTCTCCGGGGTGGCGCATCAGGAAGTGCAACACCCCGAACTCCCGCGGAGTGAGGTCGATGTGGGTCTCGCCGCGCCGAACCGCCCGGCTTGCAGGGTCAAGTGTGAGGTCGCCCGCCCTCAAGGCTGTGGGACGTTCGGGTGCACCGCGCCGTATCAGCGCGCGGAGCCGGGCGACCAGGACGACAAAGGCGAACGGTTTCGTCAGGTAGTCGTCGGCGCCCAGGTCGAAGGCATCGACCTGGTCGTACTCCCCGTCCTTGGCCGTCAACATCAACACTGGGGTCCAGACATCTGCCTCACGGAGGCTCCGGCACACGTCGTAGCCATTCAAGGAAGGCAGCATGATGTCGAGAATGATCACGTCGTACTGCCTTGACTGCGCTTGTTGGAGTCCCTCAGCCCCGTCATAAACGATGTCCACCACGAAACCCTCGGCGATCAGACCGCGGCTTACTGTCTCAGCGAGACGCACCTCGTCCTCGACCATCAGCACTCGCATGGTCCACCAGCCTTCCCCGTCGGCACCCATCCTGGCGGGTCGCAACTGAGGAAACCCTGTGAAGCCTAGACGTCACAGAAGGAGCGGGCCCTCCGCGCAATCCGCTCGCGTCGCCCGACACACTGTGGACGACTCGGCGCGATCGGCCAGGTTGGAATGTTTCTCGCCTCAGTCGACCTTGCACACGGGTTGCTTCGCCAGCCGCGACCCTCCGCCTGCTGTGCGGAGAGCCCCTCAGGATTCCTCAGCGTCCTCACAGCGACCCCGAGGCAATCTGAACTACGAAGCTCGCACCTGACGACCCACCCACCGAGGAGACATCATGAAGTACCGGAAGCGCAACGCCGCGATCGGCGGCACCGCTGCGATCCTGGCCGCACTCGGCATTGGCGGCGCAGTCGCCGCGCAGGCCACCACCGACGAGCCGGCTCCGCTCTTGCAGCACTCCGACGGCGACGGCGAGGTCGACGACGCGACCGAGGTCGAAGAGACCAACGACGGTCCCGACCAGGGGCCGGACGCCAACCCCAACGAGCCCGGTCACCAAGACGCCGACGAGTCCGGCGAACAGGAGAGCTCCGAGGACGCGGACGGCGCCGACGAGGGCGAGGAGGTTGAGGAGACCAACGACGGTCCCGACCAGGGCCCGGACGCCAACCCGAACGAACCCGGCCACCAAGACGCCGACGAGTCCGGCGAACAGGAGAGCTCCGAGGACGCGGACGGCGCCGACGAGGGCGAGGAGGTTGAGGAGACCAACGACGGTCCCGACCAGGGCCCGGACGCCAACCCCAACGAACCCGGCCACCAAGACGCCGACGAATCCGGCGAAACCGAGTAGGCAACCCCTCGGCCGCGCGCTCGGCGTCGGTTGTCCCCACACCCGCGGGCCCGCTGCTACTGGCAGCGGGCCCTCATCTTTGACGGTGTCCTCTGAGAGGAGTCACCTCAGCGAGGCAACCCTGCCTAGGCTTGCCGCGTGCCTGACCGTCGACCGCCTTCGGGACTCGCCGAGTCAACGAACGCGTCCACGCCGGGATTGGCGCCATCTCGCCAGCGCGCCTGGTCACCCTGGCGGACGGTGGTCGCGTTCGGAGCAGTCAGCCTCGCGGGCAACATGGTCTACGAAGGTATGCGATCGATCGCTGGGCCGTTTCTAGGGAGCCTGGGAGCCTCAGCACTGCTCGTCGGGCTCATCACCGGCGCAGGCGAGGCCATGGCGCTCTTCCTGCGGTTGTTCTCAGGGCCGCTCGCCGACCGCAGCGGCCGCTACTGGTCGCTGACCATTCTCGGGTACGCGATGACTGCCGTCTGTGTTCCCCTGTTGGCGATTGCGCCGTTCGTCGGCAGCGTCGGTCTCGCCGTGGCCGCCACGCTCATCCTGCTCGAGCGCGCCGGCAAGGCCATTCGTAGCCCGTCGAAGTCCGCCTTGCTCGCGCGCGTAGCCGTCTCGGTGGGCCGTGGACGCGGATTCGCCGTACACAAGGCCCTGGATCAGATTGGTGCCGTCGCCGGTCCCCTAGTGGTCGCCGGTGTCATCGCCCTCGCCGGCGCCCAGTGGCCCGGCCTAGCCGTGCTGGCCATCCCCGGCGCGATGTGCATAGTGTTGTTGTTGTCCCTGAAGCGTCACACAGACGACGCGGGGCCACAGTCCGCCGGTCCTCACCGCGACGATGAGTCCGGCAGCACGTCGGCCGATGTCAGCACCATCTCCGAGCCAACCACACTGCCAGTTCCCTTCTACGCCTTCGCCGCCGCTTGCGCACTTGGCACACTCGGGTTGATGACGTTCGGGGTCATCTCCTACCACCTTGTCGACGCTGGGCTGGTAACGCCAGCCATCGTCCCGGTTCTCTACGCCGCGGCGATGGCGACCGAGGCGGCTGCAGCTCTGGTCACCGGGTTTGCCTACGACCGCTGGGGTGCACCCACTCTTGTTCACGCTGCCGGCCTTCATCGTCACCATCCCTGCGCTCGCCCTGTCCGACACTTGGGTCCTGGTGCTGTTGGGCGTCTTCATTTGGGGCGCCGTAACCGGTGTCCAAGACTCAACAGTCAAGGCACTGGTGGCCGACCTGGTCCCCCAACGCCGACTCGCCACCGCATACGGCGCCTTCGCTGCATTCCAGGGCGTTGCCGCCCTCACTGGAGGGACGCTGGCGGGCGGCCTCTACACCCATCACCACATCCTTCTCATCGCCCTGGTAGCGCTGGCACAGGTCGCCTCCGCGGGCCTGCTCTGGGGCGCGCTGCGACATCACGGCGCGAACGCGACCGGCTCACGACGGCCACGCCGCGCTTGAACCAAGGTTCGCTCCCTTCACTGTCGGCGCAGCGGGCGGTTCGCGACGAAACAGTCACGTCACCATGCGGAACGCTTTAGTCAGCGACGGCGCGGTCCTGGCCCTACGAAGGTGTCGGACACCGAGGACGTCCTCGATCGCGCGGGTGAGGCTGTAATGGGTCAGCCGGCGAGTGACGACCCGCTGCTCCTGGTAGCGCGAGCCAACCACGGTCAGCACCCGGTTCCCGCTGTCCCGATCGTCCTCATCGGCCGTAATCACAACCGCCAGATGACCGCTTTGCCAATCGGCGCCGCCCTTGATCAGGCGGATCCGGCGACCGATCCACCGGTCGGCCACCGCGAGTGCGGCGTCGTGGGCGTCGTGGCGGACGTTCGGAATGACGAAGCTGACGTTCGGGAGAGTGCCGGCGTCCACGTCCGCGGCCAGCCGGGACACCGGTGCGTCGTAGTGCTCGCAGGCATCGCGCTCGTCGACGAAGTAGGTCCACGGGTTGTGGCGGACGGCGTAGCGGCCGGCGTTCACGAGCTCGCAGTTGCGCGTCATCGAGTCGGCATACGTCGCGGCCGTCTTGTCATGGTCCAACGCCTGGTCGAAGACAGTCCGGCCCTCCAGCCGGTGAGAGGCAGGCGGCAAGTCGTCGTGGACGCCGTGCGTCCAGCCCGAGGCGATGGCGATGTAGTTCGGGAGGCTCGGGTGGGTCAGGGCGAAGTAGCGCGTCGCATAAGCATTGTGCTCGGCGAACCGGAACACCCGGGGCATCGAAGACCGCATCTGCCTCATCGAGTGGTTCTCCACGACGAAAACGAGGATCTTGGTGATCCGGACGTCGCCGCCAGGCGTATCGCTACGGCCGCCATCTTCCGCCGTTGTAGCGGCCGCTTCGCCGCTCCCCGAAACGGGTCCCTCTCCGCTGCATCCGGAAAGGACGACCACCAGCGCCAGAAACACTGCGGCACGACAGACCACGACCTCAAACCTCCCTGACGACCTCTGCCGCAATCCTACGAGCCCGTCTTGCTTCCCGTGCCGGCTCTGGTGGAGGCCGTGGTGTGTCCGGCGGGGGACAGAACGTGTTGTGTTCCGCGAACACGCAGGGCTGCAACTCGGGCAAGTCGCTACCAACCCGCACGGACAGCCGCGAGCACGAGCCAACCCGATTCTCAATCGCATACATGGGCCTTGAGCGACGCGGCTCGGGGTGGACTTCTGGCGCCGAGGGGATTCCAGCGAGGTAACTGTTGTGGAGAGCGCCCCTCCGGAAAGCACACTCGTTGATGCCACGCTCGGCGTGGGAGAGAAGTCGGACGTGGAGGTGCCGAACGACGAACACGCCGCCAACCCCGACATTCGCGTATGGGCGGTGCTGCCAAGCCAGGCGCGGCCGTGCCGGCCGTGCCTGCGCGACGCGCGCAACTCCGCTGCCAACTGCGGGTACTCGATCCATGGCTTGCGGCTTCTCCTCCGTCGCCAGATGAGCGACGACCGATGGCCACGATCGCCGCAAGTGGTGCAACCTAGAGAGAGGCCGTTTTCTAGCCCAATCTAGGTGGACTGCTTGACTCCAGGACCCCCGCCGCAAGGGTTAACCTGTTACAAGCCCGGTACAAACGGCCGGGAAATCTCGACGTTTGCGCAGGTCAGCATGGGTCAGTCAGTCAGTACTACGACATATAGGTCTTTTGTGCACGTAGTGCTCGAACTCGATGTCGACGACAAAGGCCCCGGACGTCGCCGGGGCCTTTGTCGTTGATGCCAACCGCAACCCGCGTGTGCATCGCTCTCATCTTCCCTCTTGACAGACAACGCGGCGATACCACAAATTGATCAAGTGACTGGATCATACGATCAACGGAACTCCTACACCACTCAGCCAGGTCAGCGCGCTGTCGCCGTGCTCGGCTGCGGGAACATGGGGTCCGCCATGGTGCGGGCCTACCTGTCCAAGGGATGGCAGGTGACCGCGTGGAACCGGACGCACGAGCGAGCGCAAGCTCTCGCGGGTGACGGTGCGGAGGTGGCTACCTCGTCCCGCGACGCCCTGACAGGGACGCCGCTGGCCATCCTGTGCGTCAGCACCACCGAGGACGCGCGCCAGTTGCTCGACGGGATCGACCCGGACGAGCTTGCCGCGACGACCATCCTGAACACGACCAGCGGCACTCCCGACGACGCCCACACGTTCCGCGACTGGGCACAGGCGGCCGGCGTCCGTTACCTCGACGCGGCGATCGCCGCCTATCCCGAGCACCTCGGGACGGACGATGCCCGGCTCCTCGTCGCGGGCGACGAAGAGCTCTGGAAGACGCACCAGGACGCCGTGCTGACCCTCGCGGGCTCCTCCATGTACGTCGGAGACGACCACGCATCGGCGAACGCCATCGACGCCGCCCTGACCGGCGCTTTCTACATCTCCGCCCTCACCTCGTTCATGGAGGCGGTGCGGTTCACCGCCAAGTTCGGGGTGGGGCACGAGGTCCTGTCCGACCTCGCGAGCTACTCGCTCTCGGTGATGGACGGCCAGCTGAAGCTCATCCTCGATCGGATCCGCGACCAGGATTTCAGCACCGACCAGGCCACGCTCACCGTGTACGCCGACGCAGCAGCTGCGTTCGCCGCCGGACTCGGCGCGCACGGCGATGCTCCGATGATCCAGACCACGGCGCAGGTGCTCCGTCGCGCGGTCGACGCCGGGCTGGGCGACCAGGACATGGCGGTCGTCTCGACCCTCGACTCCTGAGAACTCCCCGGAGGACCACGGCGCCGCCGCGACGATCGACGCGGCGGCGCTGTCGCGTCAGAGTGCGGCCATCCGGTCAGGGCTCACGACGGCCACCGAGACGCGCCGCGACACCGACGCCGACGATGAGCGCTCCGCCGTTGACGAAGCTGGAGACGTAGTCCGGCGCGCCGGCAAGATTGAGCCCGTTGTTGAGCACCGCTAGGAAGTACACGGAGACCAGGACGCCACCCACGTTGTAGCGTCCCGGACGGATCGCGGCCGCGCTCAGGAAGGCAGCCGCGAGCGCCGGCAGCAGGATGCTGTCGGCGAGGTGGGGGTTCGCGCCACCGGCTCGGGCGACCTGGAGGACGCCGGCAGCACCGCAGAGGCCACCTGCGATCACGAATGTCGCGCCGACGACCAGCTTGATCCGGATGCCCGTCAGCCGGGCGGCAGAGCGGTTCGACCCCAGTGCGTAGAGATATCGCCCGTAGGGCGTGTGCTCGAGGACGTAGTAGACGAGGCCGGCCACGACCGCCAGCGCCACCACCGATCGGGGGATGCCGAACCAGGTGAGAGTGCCGAAGTTCGTGATGCCGATCGGGATCTGGCCCGCGACCGTGATCCCGCCGGTCTTCAGCGTGATGATGCCAGCGATGATGATCGAGATGCCCAAAGTCGTGATGACGGCGTTGACGCCGAGCCGGGTCACCAGGACCGCGTTGACGATCCCGACAGCGATTCCGATCCCGATCCCGACCGCGATCGCGAGTACCGCGGACGTGCCGTTCGTGAGGGCCACCGCCGCGTAGACCGAGCTGAGGGCCGCGGTGGCACCGATCGACAGATCCCACTCGTTGCAGACCAGCGGGACGAGCGAGGCGAGCGCCGCGATCGCGACGACAGTGCTCGAGCCGAACAGGATCTGCAGGTTCGCCGTCGTCGGGAAGACCAGGGACGTCTTGGACCACAGGCTGAAGAACACGAGGGCCGCGACCAGCAGACCGGGGAAGGCGTAGGCCTCGAGGTAGGCCCGGATCGGCTTTCGCAGTCGGCGTCGCCTCGGAGCGACACCACCACCGGGCCGGGTGGCCTCCACGATGCGTTCGGTGCTGTTCGCACTGGACAACGAGCTCATCACGCCACTTCCTCTACTTCACCGTGAGCAAGGCGCTCGATCCGGTTGCTGGTCATCTGGTCACGACGCACCTCGCCGACGATCTGACCGCGACGGAGCACGAGGACGCGGTCGCAGATCGCTGCGAGCTCCTCGCTGTCCGACGACGCAACCAGAGCGACGGATCCTGCGTCGACGGCGCCCCTGATCAACCCGTAGATCTCAGCCCGGGCGCCGACGTCCACACCCTGCGTCGGCTCGTCCAGGAGGATGACCTTCGGGCTGCGTCGCAGCCAGCGCGCGACGATCGCCTTCTGCTGGTTGCCACCCGAGAGCGAGTCCAGGGAGTCATCGACCGCCTCGGCCTTGATCGCGTAGGTGTGCAGCAGCTCTCCTGCGTCGCGCCGCTCGCGCCGGGCGCGCATCCGCCCACCGCGGAAGTACTGGGGCAGGACACTGACCGACAGGTTCTCGGTAATGGTGAGCTCGGGGAACGCGGCGTCCTCCGCACGGCTCTCAGGCACGAACGCGAAGCCCGCTCGCATCCCGCGGCGCGGGCTCGTCAGACGGACCGGCTCGCCGCCGAGGCGCACCTCACCCGATTCGGCGGGAAGTACGCCGAACAATGCCTTCAGCAGGCTCGAACGACCTGACCCGACCAGGCCGGCGACCCCGACCACCTCGCCGGCACGTAGCGTCAGGCTGACCGGGCCGACCGGACCCGCCTGCAGCGCGTCCACCTCCAGGACGACCTGTCCGTCCGCGCCGCCGCTTGCCGGCGCGACCTCCTCGACGGCTCGCCCGATGATCAGCTCGATGAGGTCGGTCCGCGTGATCGATCGCGGCGAGACCTCGTCGACGAGGCAGCCGTTGCGAAGCAGGACCGCGTTGTCCGCGACTGCGAGCACCTCTTCGAGGCGGTGCGTGACCAGGATGACGGTCTGGCCTCGCTCGGCGTGCCGCCGCACCGCGTCGAGGAGGATCCGCACCTCGGTGTCCGGCAGTGAGACCGTGGGCTCGTCGAGCACGAGGATTCCTTCCCCGTCGCCCTGCGACTGCAGCGCCCGAGCGATCGCCACCATCGCCTGCCGCGCTGGACCGAGCTCTCCGAGGAGCTGCTCCGGGTGAGCCTCGATGCCGAACCGTTCGAGTGCCCTCTCGGCGCTCCTCCGCGCCTGGCGCCACCGCACCCGACCACCCCACCCGAGCGGGAATCCAGGGCCACCGATGGCGAGATTCTCAGCAATGGTGAGCTCGGGGAACGTCGACCGCTGCTGGTGGACGAAGCGAAGGCCCAACGCGGTCGCCTTGGAAGGCGTCAGGTCGGCGAGCGCAATGCTTTGCCCGGCGATCTCGACCTGGCCCGCGTCGGCGCGCTCGACGCCGGCCAGCATCTTGATCATCGTCGATTTACCCGACCCGTTCCCGCCGAGGAGGGCATGCACCTGGCCCGGCGCGAGCTCGAAAGAGATGTCGTTCACTGCCTTGTTGGGGCCGAATGACTTGCAGGCACCGGTCACGGCAAGCGCCGGGCCCGGCATTTGTGTGCCCATGAGGAACTCCGTTGTCAAGCGAGGCGGCTAGGGACTGGCGGATCAGTCCAGGCCCCACAGCTTCTGGTACGCGGTCATGAAGTCGACCGGGGGCACGTACGCCTCGCCCTCCGGCGGCAGGTTGTGGTCCTTGTCGCACACCTGGATGCCGTTTCCGGTGTCCACCTCGCCCGGGTCCCGGTCGAGGAACAGGCGGACGAGGGCGTCGAAAGCGGAGTACGTCTCCCACTCGCCCGACTGCCCTGCACACATCTGCATGCCTTCGCCGGTCCGGATCTGCTCGATGCCGGCGATGCTGCCCTCACCGCCGGCGACGGTCAGCTCGTCGAACCGGCCGGTGGCCTTGAGCGCCTGCGCGCCGCCGCTCTGGGTCATGGGGGCGTCGTAGCTCGGGATGAAGGCGTTCGCATCGGGATGCTTGATCATCGTCTGCTGGATCTTCTCCTGCAGCGCAGGCCCGTAGTCGGCCGCCACCCACGTCGCGTCGTCCACGATCTCGCAGGTCGGGCACTCGTCGAACTCGTCCCGCACTCCCTCGCTCGTGACCCGTGTCGAGTTGGTGTCGGTCCCCGTATTGAGAACAACCCTGGCCTGGCCCTCAGTCTGGGCGATGACCCACGCCGCCTGTGCCCGGCCGAAGTCGAGCAGCCAGTCCTCCTGCGATGCGTTGCCCGAGTAGCCGACCACGTGAGCGAACAGGCCGGGGTCACAGTCGGCAGACTCGACGCCGATCACCGGAATGCTGCGGTCGGCCGCCTGCTGGGCCGCGTTCTTGATCGTGGCGCAGTCGATGTTGTTGACGATGATCCCGTCCGCGCCCGCGACCACGGCCTGCTGCACACCGGTGAGCATCTGGTTCGGGTCGAACTTGGCGTCGTACACGTGCACGGTCCACCCGAGATCCTCGGCCGCCTGCTTCGCGGCGTCCGACACCCGAACGGAGTACTCGAGGCCCAGCCCGACCGAGATGAGCCAGATGTCCTTGCCTGTGGGGGCTTGGACCGCTGGGCCGGCTGGCTCCTTGTAAGTGCCCTTGTACCACTGGTCCAAGGTGTCCTGATAGCGGGCGACGTCCGAGTCGTCTGCCTTCTCGCCGCTGCCTGCGGCGCCGGACCCACCGCACGCGGCCGTCGTCGTCACCAGCAGAGCGGCGATCGCGGCGGCGGCCCATCGGCCGACTGTGTACGTCTTCATGTTCTCTCCTGGCTGGCTCGGGACAGCGTCTCGACGCGATGCCGATCATTGGATCCGATCATTTGACTGAGACGCGTGATCATAATCACGGCCGCGCGAAGAGCGCAAGGGGGTCAGCTCGCTCGTGACCAGCTGGGAGCGAGGACTCTGCAGAAGAGGCGAGCAGAAAAGTCAGCAGGGCGGTGACGGCATCTGCCGTCACCGCCCTGCTCGCTGATACGTCAGGCGGCGCGCCGAGCCCGCCGGCCCAGATAGGCCTGCAGCATGGCCTTGGCCGTCTCGGCCTCACGCCGCATCATCTTCTCGTCGCCGTGGGTGATCATCTGCATGATGAGGCCGTCCATGATCGCGATGATGATCCGGGTGACGGTCTCGAGCTGCTTCTCCGGCAGTGGCGTCTTCGCCTTGCGGAGGAACTCCATCGAGGCGTCGATGAACAAGGCGTAGATCCGGATGGCGAACTCCGAGTCGTTGCGTTCAGCCCACAGCCAGATCTCGATCTGCGCCCGCGCGTCAGCGCGTCTCTCGATGGTTGACTCGACGACATCGTCCAAGAACTGGCAGGCGATGTCCGCGGCGGTCCGACCGGGCGAGCTGGCACGCTCGAGGTCCGTGCGGACGAGCTCAGCAAGGTGCTCGAACACCGCCCAGAGCAGGTTCTCCTTGGTCTGGAAGCAGTAGTGAAGGGTGGCGAGCGGCGCGCTCGCTTCGTCGGCGATCCGTCGCGTCGTCGCGCCATCTACACCCTCGCGCGCGATCACGGCGATAGCGGCGTCGATGAACTGCTGCCGTCGAACCTCGGTGGGGACGTGCGCCACGATCAACCTCCAAAATCGACTCAGTCATATGAACAAGTCGAGAGGCTAGCATGCGACGTCCGCCACTCAGCCGAACCGCGATCCCTTGCTGGCCAGCGCGGACACCGGAAGCTCGAGCAGCGTGCGGAACCCCGGATCGGCGTCAACGACGGCCGTGACGGTGTTGCACGCCATCGCGACCGTGGACAGGAAGCTCTCGTAGCCGCCCGATGAATCGACGGTGATCGTCTGCTCCTTCCCGACGAGCGTGAGCGTGTCGCCGGGGTCGACCTCGTCGGTCGGCGCGAAGATGCCGAACCGGGTGGCCAGCTCGACCACGGCAACGCCTGACCTCAGTCCTCGGGCGCGATGCACGACGCCGGCCACGGTGCCGGCAGAGATCCCCACGTGCTCACCGTGACGGTCCTCGGTGGCGACGATGTCCGGCTCGACGGCGTCCACCTCGATCTGGTCGAGGCTCCACTCGAGTCCTCGCGCAATCGCAGCGATGCTCTGCGCGAACCCGACGTGTCCCATCACCCGCCCTTCCTCCCGCCAGGCGAGGAACTCATCCGGATCCAGACCGAGGCCGAACTTCGCGAGGATCGCGCCGTAGCGGCTCATGTCAGCCGTACGCCGAATCGCGATCGACTCGACGCGAGTCGTCAGACCGCTCAGGACCACGGGCAGGGTGTCCATCAACATGCCGGGGTTGCAGCCGGTGCCGAGCACCGAGACGCCCTTGAGCCTCGCGACGCGATCGAGCCGCTCGACCACGTCAGGGTGGCTGAGACGAGGTTCGCGCAGCTCCTCACAGATCGACACCACGTTCATGCCGCGCCCCATGAGCGTCACCAGCGTGGGCTCGATGGTCTCGACCCATGAGGAGGTGGCAACGACGGCGACATCGGCATCAGGCAGGTCATCGAGGGAGGCGACGACCGTGACCGGCGGCGCGCCCGGCACGACGGACGACAGCGAGGCGCCCGCGATGTCCGGCTGGATGTCAGCCGCGCCGACGATGCGGCAGTCGGTCCGCGACGTCATTGCTTCGGTGATCGCCAGGCCGGTCGCTCCCAGCCCGACGATCACCACCTCGAGCTGGTGCATCAAACGTTCTGCGGCTCGGCGCCGGCGTTGAAGTCGGCGTAGGAGTTGCGAACCTCCCCGTTGTCCTTGAGGAGGAAGATCGGGTCGGCCATGGTGCCCTGGTAGTCGACGAAACCGGTCCCGGGAGGGCAGACCGACCAACCGAGCAGCTGCTGGATGTCCTCGTCGAAGGTCTTCACGACCTCGGTCGGGTAGGTCAGGTAAGCGTTCTCCTCCTGTCGCAGGTAACCCAGGTCGAGACCGATCGTCAGGCCGATGCGGTTGCTGTCCGAGGTGTTGGTGCCGCCACCGTGGAACGTGCCACCGACCCAGATCAGGGCAGATCCGGCGCTCATCACCGTCGGGACCGCCTCGTCGACGCGCGGGCCGCGGGCGTCGTCCCACGTGTGACTGCCGGGCACGACCATGGTGCCGCCGTTCTCGGCGGTGAAGTCCGTGACCGCGACCATGATCTGCACCCGGGCCTGGCGGTAGCCCTCGGGGTGCCGCCACTGCCAGACCGTGTCGTCACGGTGCAGGGGTTGAGCGCCCTCGCCCGGGTGGATGTCGATGATCGAACTGACGCCGACCTGGTAGGTGGGGGCCAGCTCGATCAGGTCGTCACCGACGTAGACCGGCTTGGGGACCTCCAGGAAGTGCTGGGCGATGCCGGCGTAGTGCGGGTGCCGGACGGCGGTCGCCGCATGCTGGGTGTGCTGGAAGACGCCGTACAGCCGCTTGGTGCGGTGACCGGAGAAGTCGTCCTGACCCCACGGCGTGCTGGCCATGGCGGTGTCGATGTCGGAGCGGAGCTCCGTGAGGACGTCGGCGTCAAAGAAGTCCTTGATGATGACGCCGCCGTCACGCTCGACGACGGCGATCGCCTCCTCGGTCGTGCACGTGGCGTCGAGGGTGGTGAGGGTGGTCATGGCACTGCCTTTCCTTGTGGCTCTCTTGATCGGGTGTTGCTGAGGTCGTGGGTCATAGCCGGCGGAGGACCTTCTCGAGCGCCTCGGCTGTCGTCTCGACGTCGGAGGTCGTGTGGGCCGTGGAGAGGAAGACCTTCCCGGAGGGCATGAACAGGAAGCCCTGACGGACCATCCCGTCGAGGATCAAGCCCCACAGGCCGCCCGTTCCGTGCAAGCCGGTGGCTCCGTCTGCGGGCACGTACTGCAGGAGCGAGCCCACACGGTTGAAGGTTCCGCAGCCCGGCACCGTGTCGAGGGCAGCCCCGACGACGTCGTCGAAGTACGCTGAGATCTTGTCCAACGTGTCGTAGACCGCGGGGTCGGCCAGCACCTGCATGGTGGCTTCGACCGCCGCGAGGGCGATGGGGTTGCCGTTGAAGGTGCCGGCGTGCACCACGCCGTCGTCGACCTGGTCGATGAGGTCGGCGCGCCCGACGACGGCACTCTGCGTGGAGCCACCCGCCATCGCCTTGCCGAAGACGGACAGGTCCGGACGGACGCCGTACTTCTCAGCGGCGCCGCCCCGGGCGATCCGGAACCCGGTGATCACCTCGTCGAATATCAGGACGACGCCGTGCACGTCGCACAGCGACCGCAGGGTGGGTAGGAAGTCGGCGGACGGCGCCTCGACCCCGCCGTTGCTCAGGATCGGGTCCACGAGAACGGCCGCGATGTCGCGCTCGACGGCCTCCGTCAGCAGCCGCTCGGCCAGCGCGACGTCGTTGAAGCCGCCGACGACCAGGTCGTCGAGGACGCTGGGCGACTGTCCTCTGCTCGCAGGGGTGGCGGGTCTCCCGCTGTCGGCTTCGACCAGACCGGCGTACACCGAGTCGTGCCAGCCGTGGTAGGTGCGGGCGAACTTGAGGACACGTCGGCGACCCGTCGCGGCACGGGCGAGGCGCAGCGCGACCTGGACGGCCTCGGTGCCGGTGTTGCTCCACAGCAACCGCTCCCCGTGGGGCACGGCGTCGAGCACGGCCTCGGCGGCCAGGTACTCGAGCTCGTGGCCGGTGCCGACGACCTGCATCCGGGTCGCGACCTCGGCAACGGCCTCGGCGATCCGGGGGTCGCCGTGACCGAGGACGAGCGGACCCCAGGCCATCACGTAGTCGACGTACCGGTCGCCGTCGAGGTCCCACACATGCGCCCCGCGGGCCTCACGGACGAAGAGCGGATGAGGACGCATGGCGGCCCGCAGGCCGGAGCCGACTCCCCCGCCGACGCTTGCCCTGGCCCGCTCGAAGGCGATCCGTGAGCTCTCGAGTGCCACCTGGAACCCTTCGATGCCCTCAGCCGTCGAGGCGGAGGTAGTCGCCGAGCTCTGCGTAGTCGACCTGCCACAGACCGCCCGAACCCTTGGGGAACTGCGACCGAAAGCCGAGCAGGCGCTGAACCCGGGGAGACAGCGTCTTGGCGAGCTCCAGGTCGACCAGGAACGGATACGCCTCCTCGCCGGTGAGGAAACCGGGGTTGAGCGCGAACGCGACAGCCCGTCGGTACTCGTCCGCGGTGCGGTTCGCTCCACCGCCGTGAGCGACCTTCCCGCTGAAGAGCAGGACGTCACCGGCCTTCATCTCCGCCGGGATCGTGTCCTCCGGCGTCCCACGGTCCTCGAAGTCGTCCCAGTGGTTGCTGCCCGGGATGACCCGCGTAGCGCCGTTCTCATCGGTGAAGTCGGTGAAGGCGATGAGGAAGTTCAGGACCGCCTCGGGACCGTCCTTGCCCAGCTGGACGAAGGGATGCCAGTTCTCGAGGTCACGGTGCAGCATCTGGGCGTCATTCCCGGGACCGATCTCGATCACCTGGGCCGTAGTCATCCAATAGGTGCCGGACTCCTCGAGGAAGGTCGCGTCACAGAGGCTGTGGACCAGGTCGTGGTCGATGATCTCGTTGCGAAACGTCGGGCTCAGGGTCACCAGGTTGGTCAGTCGCTTGGTGTTGGTGCCGTGGAAGGCCTGCATCATCTCGTCGTCGTGCCTCGACCCGGGCGCGAGCGCCTGCATCGCTGGCTCGACCTCCGCGTTGAACCTGTCGATCTGATCGCGGGTGAGGAAGTTCTTGATAGTCACAGCGCCGTCGCGGGCCACGATCGCGAGGACCTCCTCGACAGACGCGTCCGCCGTCACCGACTGCAACGACTGGACATCGGGGGTGGTGGTCATGCGTGGCTCCTTCGCGCAGCGGGGCGACTTGTTCAAACGACTGTATCAGTTGATCATGTGAGGGGGAACACCCTTTCTCGACCGGCCTACCGCTAGGAGTGCACGTGCAAGAGACGCTCTGGACCGACCTCCTCGACGAGGAGGCCAGGCAGGTGGCAGACCTGCTGGCCACTGCACTGCCGGGCCCGCTCCACACCCTCGGCCTCGAGGGCGTGCGCGCCTTCACGGCCCCGCAGCCGCCCACCCGGACCACCGCGGTGGCGGTCGTCCGCGAGCACTTCGCCGGCGAGCCGGCCGCCCGCATCCGGGAGTACCGACCCGTCGAGGGAGGCGCCGCGCCGGCCGTGCTGTACGTCCACGGCGGAGGCTTCACGGTCGGCAGCCTCGACGGCGTCGACGAGCTGTGTCGCCGTATCGCCACGCAGGCCGACTGCGCAGTCTTCTCCTTGGAGTACCGCCTCGCGCCCGAGAACCCCTACCCCGCCGCGCTGGACGACGTCCGCGCCGCCTGGGCGTGGTTGACCGAGCACGCGACGTCACTGGGGGTCGATCCGGACCGTGTGGCGGTCGCCGGGGACTCGGCCGGAGGCGGCCTGGTTGCCGCCCTGTGCCTGGACCTTCGCGAGCGAGGCTGCAGCCAACCGGTCCTGCAGGTCTTGGCCTACCCCGCGGTCGACGACTCCTTCGCTCGCCCGTCCTGGACCGAGTTCGCGGATGCTCCCTTGCTGGGATCCGAGGACGCTCAGTGGTTCTGGCGGCAGTACGTCGGCGAGACCGGCATCGCCCCCGACACCCTCGCCGCCCCGATGCGCGCGGCGACTCTCGCCGCCCTGGCCCCCGCGCACGTGATCACCGCCGAGGTCGATCCACTGCGCGACGATGGCGAGGCGTACGCCGCGCGGCTCGCCGCCGATGGGGTTCCGGTGACGCAACAACGATATGCCGGCGTGTTCCACGGATTCTTCACCGAGGTGGAGACGTATCGGCAGGCCCGACGCGCCATCAACGATGCCTGCGAGCGGCTGCGTGCCGCGTTCGCCGCCTCACCCGCGGCCGATCGGCAGCTCGACGCGGCCGCGACACTGTCGGCGCAGCGCCGTCACGCGGAACCGACGTAGGCCGTCAGCATCTCGCGCGCCGTCTGGGTCTCCCGGAGGACCGCCAGCTCATCGCCATGGGTGATCAGCTGCATGCACAGACCGTCGACGATCGCCAGGAAGACCCTGGCCAGGCTCTCGAGCTCGTCCTCGGCGAGCGGAGAACGCGCACGTCGCAGCAGGCCCTTCCATGCCTCGATGACCGTGTCGTAGAGACGCTCCGCGAGCTCGGAGTCGTTGCGCTCCGCCCACAGCCAGATCTCGATCTGCGCCCGGTTGGCGGCAGGGTTGGCGATGGCCCAGCCGACGGTCTCCTCGACGAGGTGGGCCGCGAGCGCACTCGTGCTCTGGTCGGTCGCACCTGCCTGCGCGATGTCGTTCTGCACGAGCTCGGCCAGATGCTCGAACACGGCCCAGAGCAGGTTCTCCTTGGCCTGGAAGCAGTAGTGCAGCGTCGCGAGCGAGGCCCCTGCCTCGCTGGCGATCCGTCTCGTCGTCGCGCCATCAACGCCCTCGCGGGCGATCACCGCCAGAGCCGCCTCGACGAGCTGTTGTCTCCGGACCTCGGTGGGGATGTACGCCATGTTCTTCCGTCCGACTAAGTCATTTGAACAATTTAGGCTAGCACCCTCGACACCCCCGGCCCTCGACGCCGATCAGTCCCCGCTGGTCGATGAAGCCGTCAGCAGCCCACTCAGCGCCGACAGCCCGAGATGACCGCTCCCTGCTGCACTGGCTTCGGCCAGCAGGCGGGCCGCTGTGGTCGCGACAGGGGCCTGCTGAGACGCCCTTCTCAGCTCCTCGGCGATCAGCCGGTCGCCGTAGGCATAGGTGTCGATCACCGCTCGCGACGAGTGGTGGTCATCGGTCTCGATCCCGTGATGGATCTCCTCCGTCGCGGAGACGAGGTTGTGAGCGAAGGTGCGCATCACGCGGACCGCCCCCTCCACACCGACCCCGGCCCGCTGCAGGTAGGTGACCATCTCCACGCACGCCACCGCGGCAGGAAGGTAGAAGAGCACCCCGCCCGTCAGCAGCGCGTTCGCAGCCGTGACGTCCGCCCCGAGGTACACCGGATCCGGATCCAGGCGCCGGAGGATCGACTCCGCCGCACACCAGGCGGCGTCGCTGCCGGCGTACGCGAAGAGTCCGTGCGGGCCGCCGATGTCCTCGGGGTAGCAGAACATGCTCCCGTCGAGGAAGAGCGCTCCTCGATCGGCGGCCCATCGGCTCATCTCCTCAGCTTCTCGGGGGCTTCCCGAGGCGAGGTGCACCACCACCGTTCCGCTCCAGTTATCGACCGGAGCGAAGGCGGCGTACGCCGCGTCGTAGTCAGCCAGACACGAGAGGACGACACCGGCGCCGGCGACGAGGTCAGACATCTCCCGTACGGCGCGGATCCCCTCCGACGAGAACTCCAGCGCCCGCTCATGGGTCCGGTTCCACACGGCGACCGAGCAATCGCGGTCGGCCAGGGTGCGGGCCAGCGCGGCCCCCATGAGTCCGCAGCCGACGACGGCCACGTCAGCGGGCTCAGCTGGAGGGGTGGGCATGGTCAGTCCTGGGTGCGCGTGAAGCCGTCGTAGGCCGCGGCCAGCGCCAGGTCGCCCTTGTCCTCGACCATGCCTGCAAGGAGATCGACGAACGCCCCCAGCATCGGCGCGGGCTGACCGATGCGCTCCATGTCGGCTCGGCTCACGATCATGGCGTCGAGATGCGTTCGCAGGTCCGCCTGGTCGCTGGTGAAGTCGCCGCTCTGCAGATGCTCGACGGCGACACGAGACGCGTGCGAGGTCAACGGCACACCGAGCCGTTCGTTGAAGTCCAGGACCGTCGCAGGAGGCACGCCGTAGTGGGCGGCATAGGCCGCAGCCTCGTAGAACCCGGCGAGGGAGACGTGGTGCATGACGCTGCCCGCCGAGCCGAGGATGTTCGGAAGGCCAGGGTCAGCGCCGTCGTAGTGCGGTCGGCTCAACGCCGCCAGAAGCGACAGTTGGGCGTCGAACACCGCGCGATCTCCGGCGTACGCGACGGCGTCCGACTCCGGCCCCAGGTTGACCGGATAGTCGTAGATGTTGCCGTCGAGGTAACGCGCGCCGCGCTCCTCCACCCAGCTGCTCATGGCGCGGGCCTGGTCTGGGTTGCCCCAGGTGAGGTTCACGACGACGTGTCCAGCCAGGGTGCCTGCGTGGTCAGCCTGCTCGAGAAGCGCCTGGACGTGCTCGTAGCGGTCCAGGCAGAACAGGGCCACAGCAGCACCACCCACGGCTCCCGCCGGGTCCGACGCGACGGTCGCGCCGGCATCGACGAGCGATGCCGCCTTCTCGATCGAGCGGTTCCAGACCGTCGTGGTGAAGCCGGCCTCGAGGAGGAGGCGGGCCAACGCGGCCCCCATGTGCCCGAGCCCGAGCACCGCGATGTCCTGCTGCGTCGTGTCTGGTCTCTTCACTCTTCGGTACCCGATCGGGCGACAGCCGCCGCGATGCATCCCTCCATGACGTCGACCACCACCTGCTCACCCCGACGCGGACCAACGGTCAGCACGCAGCGCGAGACCGCTGTCGTGACCTGCTGCTGGAACACACGAGCCAGCAGACGTGCCCCGTGGTCCTCGTCGTACCCGAGACGCGCCACGTAGGCCCGTGCCTCGTCCGTCACTCGCAGCGCGATCCCGCGGTGGGCAAGACGCGTGGAGAGGGCGTCGACCTGCATGCCGATCAGCCGGTCGATGTCGCTCTCGGCCAGGGGCTCGAGAGGTACGATGTCGTCCAGCCGGGTGACGAAGTCGGCCCGGAAAGTCTGGGTGACAGCTGTGAGGTCGACGAGGCTCGAGGTCATGGCGAGCACGACGTTGCGGAAGCTGACCAACCGGCCCTGGCTGTCGGTGAGAGATCCCTGATCCATTACCTGGCGCAGCAGCGCGTGCACGTCGGGGTGGGCCTGCTCGATCTCGTCGAGGAGGACGACGGAGTAAGGCCGACGACGGACGGCCTCGGTCAGTTGACCACCCTCCTCGTAGCCGACGTAGCCCGGCGGCGCACCGATCAGGCGGGCAACGGCCTGCCGCTCGGAGTACTCGGACATGTCGAGCTGGACCAGGGCCTCGTCACTGCCGAACATGAACTCAGCGAGGACGTGCGCGATATGCGTCTTGCCCACCCCGGACGGGCCGCACAGGAGCAGTGAGGCGAGCGGCCGCACCGGGTCGGCTAGGCCGGCTCGCGCGTTGCGCAGGGCGGCCGAGACGCGGGCCACCGCCATGGTCTGGCCGACGACGTGCTCGCCGAGACGCTCCTCCATCGTCGCGAGCTTCTCGAGCTCCGCCTCCTGCAGGCGCGTGACGGGAATGCCGGTCCACGCGGCGACGACGCGAGCGATGTTGTCATCGTCGACGACCTCCGCATCCACGTCGACCTCGTTGCGCCTGTCCAGCTCGATCCGGAGCTGGGAGCCGGCCTCGTCGATGAGGTCGATCGCCTTGTCCGGCAGGAACCGGTCGGGGATGTAGCGCTTGCTCAGGGCCACGGCAGAGACGAGTGCGGCATCGGTCAGGCGCACGCCGTGGTGCTGCTCGTAGCCGGAGCGCAGGCCCCGCAGCATCTCGACGGCGCTGGCGGCCGATGGCTCGTCGACCTGGACGGGCTGGAACCTGCGCTCGAGCGCGGCGTCCTTCTCGACGTACCTGCGGTACTCGTCGAGCGTGGTGGCGCCAAGGGTGCGCAGCTCGCCGCGCGCCAACATCGGCTTGAGGAGATTGCCGGCATCCACGGAACCCTCGGCGGCTCCTGCACCCACGATGGTGTGCAGCTCGTCGACGAAGAGGACGACGCCACCCTGCGCATCGCCGACGTCGGTCAGGATCGCCTTGATCCTGTCCTCGAACTCGCCGCGGTAGCTCGCGCCGGCGACGAGAGAACCCACGTCGAGCGCTACGAGCCGCTGGTTCAGCAGGCCGGCGGGTACGTCGCCGGCGACGATCCGCTGGGCGAGACCCTCGGCGATCGCCGTCTTGCCGACTCCGGGGTCCCCGATCAGGACGGGGTTGTTCTTGCGGCGGCGACCCAGCACCTGGATCACACGCTCGATCTCGGCATCCCTGCCGAGCACCGGGTCGAGCTTGCCCCGGAACGCCAGCTCGGTCAGGTCACGGCTGTAGCGCCGGAGCTGAGTCGAGACCGGCGCCGGCCGCCACTGGAGGTCGAGGTAGGTCCGCTCGGGCTCGGCGTCCTGCACCGTCACCGGGCCACGCACCCGGAGGACCGCGTCGAGCATCGCTCTCCGGTCGACGCCGAACGACCCGAGGATCGCCCCCACGCCGTCGCGGTAGCCGGCCAACGCGATCAACAGGTGCTCGACCGACACGTAGGCGTCGCCCACCTGCTTCGCCTCGTGCTCGGCTGCACGCAGCGCCGCGGTCAGCGTCGTGCTGTCTGCCGCGGCGGCAGCGCTCAGTTCAGCACTCAGGGCGACGAGATCCGTGCCGAGCTCCGCAAAGACCAGAGCGGTGATCGTGCGTTCCTGCTGGAGCAGCGCACGCAGGAGCGCGCCAGGCCCTGGCCCCCGTTCGGTGCCGGCCAAGGAGGCGGCCAGGTCCAGAGCCTCGAGCGCCCGTCGGGTGTAGTCCCCCCGGAGCTCCACGCTCGAGGCGTCCTGGCCGACCTCCGCGACCATGCTCATGCCTGGGCGGACGCTGACGCAGCAGTCGACGCCTTCGCGCGAGCGGGCACCTTGGACTCGATCGCCTCGCGGGTCATGAGCCGCTGGGCGTCGACAGCTGCCTTCTTGCCCATCTCGATCGCACCCTCGAACCAGACGAGGAACGTCTGGGCGATGTCGGCGGTGGCGAAGTGCAGGCGGCCCTCCGGGCGTGCCGTCTCGGCGTGGTACTTGCTGATGATGCCTGCGGGGAGTGCGAGCCAGTCGCCCTTGCCCGACCACTCGTCCTCGTTCCAGTCGTGGAGCTCGAAGGCAACCAGCTCCGCCTCCGGGAAGAAGGCGTGCAGGAAGGCTTCGACACCTGCGAAGTCCGTGCCGAACCGGTCCTTGTTGTCGGGGTGGTTCGTGTAGAAGCCGGTCATCAGCTGCCCGGCCTCGCCGAGGTCGGTGTCGGTGTAGAGGCACCACGCACCGTTCTCGGTCTCGGTGTTCGCCAGTGCGAACGGGATGTGAGGCGCGTTCCTCACCTGCATGTGGACCTTGACCGACGCGGAGTTGTGGTGGCCCCCAGCGGTGAGCATCTTCCCCTCGCTTAGGGGCGGGTCGAAGGTGATGTTCTTCCAGCACGCGACAGGGGTAGCGACCACCACGGTGCTCGCCGTGAACGTGTCCCCCGCTGCTGTGGTGACGGTCGCGCCGCTGTCATCCTGGCGGACCGAGGCGACAGGACTGCTCAGCCGGATGTCGGCGCCGGAGTCCGCAGCCATCGCGTCGACGAGCGTGCTGATCCCCTCCTCGGTGTACTCGTCGAGGACACCCCAGGCACGGATCAGGCTGTAGTCCATCTGCGCGACGAACTGCAGTGGCGGAAGGGCCGAGATCTCATGGGGGTAGCGACCGGTGAAGAAGCTCCCGAGGAAGGTGAAGAAGCCCCGGGTCGCGGGACCGACCTTGAGGTTGTCCAGGTACTCGCTGAACGGGATGTCCAGATCGGCCAGGTTCTGCCGGTCCAGCGGAATGCCGAGTGTGATGCGCTTGGCGTCGCTGATGATCTGGTGTGCTGCCCGCTCGAAGTCGAAAACGTCCTCCACCGGCACCGGCAAGGGCCCAGGGTTGTACTGACCCCGGTCGACGGTCGGGTAGCACTCGGGCCACGGGCTGTGGACGACCGTCAGGCCGTAACGCTCGATCTCGGCCATCACGTTGACCTGCTTGTCCGACCAGACGTACTGGCCACCGTGCTCGATGACGCCCTCCCAGTCACCGATCGAGCCGCGCTCCGAGTAGACCCGACCGCCTAGGCGGTCCCGTGCCTCCAGCACCAACACCGAGTAGCCCTGCTCGGCCAGGTCACGACAGGCGGTCACGCCAGCAAAGCCACCGCCGATCACGATGGTGTCGAAGTCGTGCTTGCTCATCTTGAACTCCTCTGTCGTACGTCGACCCCGGACCTCCATCGCGGGGTGGTGGGTTGGTCAGGCGACGCCGGCCGCGGCGAACTTCTCCGCGACTCCCGCCTCGTCGGAGAAGGCCACCTCGCGCACGACCTTGAGCGTGGTGAGGTCGAATTGGTAGGCGACGAACATCGGCCAGCTGATCGTGACCTTCTCGCCCGACTCGGTCGCTGCGCTCGCCGAGGCCTCGAGCGTCACGGCGAGGACGTCGTCGACGGCGTGCATCGTCGCGAGCTCGACCGAGAAGCCTGCGTCCCCGGCCCACAGCTCCTGCACGTAGGCCTTGAGACCGGCCTTGTCCCTCTCCTTGCCGTTCTCCACGAAGACGAGGGCGTCGTCGTAGTGGGCCATGAGCCCGTCGATGTCCTGAGCCTCCATGGCGGCCGCCAGCTCGCTGAGCCGGGCTTGGAGGGTGTCCTGGTGCTGCTGTGCGGTGCTCATGATGCTCCTTCGAGGGTGATCCATGTCGTCTTCAGCGAGGTGTACTTCTCCAGTCCGTGCACGCTCCGGTCGGCGCCGTGACCGGACAGCTTCTGGCCGCCGAAGGGCACCGAGGTGTCGCCCTCCTCGTAGCAGTTGACCCAGACCATGCCGGCCTGGATCTGCCGGGCCAGGCGGTGCGCGCGGCTCAGGTCGCTGGTCCAGACCGACGAACCGAGGCCGTAGTCGGAGTTGTTCGCGATCGCGACCGCCTCCTCCTCCGTCGAGAAGGTGAGGACCGACAGGACCGGGCCGAAGATCTCGTGCTGGGCGAGCCGGCTGTCCGGATCGACGTCGGTGAACACCGCGGGCGAGACGTACAGCCCGTCCTTGCGCTTCTCGTCGGATCCCATCAGCAGGGTGGCGCCGCCCGCGATGCCCTTGCGGATCTCGTCCACGACGTCGTCACGGTGGCCGGCGTAGGCCAGGGGGCCCATGGTCGTGGCCGGGTCGAGCGGGTCGCCGATCACGTGGGCTTCGAGATGCTTAACGACGCGGGCGACGAAATCGTCGCGGATGTCCTCGTGGACCACCAGCCGGGAGCCGGCGGTGCACATCTGGCCGCTGTTGAAGGAGATGGCCCAGGCGGCCACCTCCGCGGCCTCGTCGAGGTCGGGCGCGTCCGGGAAGACGATGTTGGGCGACTTGCCGCCCAGCTCGAGCGAGACCGGCTTGGCGTTGGACTCCCCCGCGTACGTCAGCAGCTTCTTGCCGACCTCGGTGGAGCCGGTGAACGTGAGCATGGCGACGTCATCGTGCAGCGCCAGCGCGGAGCCCACGGCGGAGCCGCTGCCGGTCACGACCTGGAGAGCACCCGCGGGGAGCCCTGCCTGAGCGGAGAGCTCGGCCGCACGCAGCAGCGACAGTGGGGTCTGGGTGGCGGGCTTGACCACGACGCTGTTCCCGGCGGCGAGCGCGGCAGGGATCTTGAACATGGCCAGCGTCATCGGGAAGTTCCACGGCGTGATCGCGCCGACGACGCCGAGCGGCTCACGGGTCACGAGGGCCAGGGCATCGTTGCGGCCACGCGGCGACTCGTCGTAGAGCTTGTCGACGAGCTCGCCGTACCAGCGGATCGTGTTGATCGCCGTGCGGAGCTCGACGTTCCAGGCGACCGTGACCGGCTTGCCCATCTCCAGGGCGAGCAGCAGTGCGAGCTCGTCGCGGTGCTGATCCAGGAGCTCGGCCCAGCGGATCAGCACCTCGCCCCGCTCACGCGGCTCGAGCCGGGACCAGCTGCCCCGCTCGAAGGTCCGGCGTGCCCCTTGCACGGCGCGGTCGACATCGGCGGCATCAGCGCTGGTCACGTGGGCGACGACCGAGCCGTCACGCGGGGTGACCAGCGGCAGGGTCCGTCCTGACGCATCGTCACAGGCACCGTCGACCCACATCGCCGACGGGATCGTGGTGTGCGCCTTCAGGTTGAGCCAGTCGTCGAGGGTGGTCAGCGTGCTCACACGGGGCGCGGTCATGCCATGACCTTTCTGTCCAGGACCAGCTCGTCGGCGGTACGCCGCGATGCCGCGCCCACCAGCCAGTCGAAGATCGGTTCGGGTTGGGTGGCGGTCCACTCGGGGTGCCACTGGACGCCCACGACCGGGCGGTCGGGGAGCTCGATGCACTCGACCACGCCGTCCGGCGTACGTCCCACGACGCGGAGGCCGTCGCCGGGTCGGTCGACTGCCTGGTGGTGCCAGGAGTTGGTCACCCGCCGGGAGCCGTAGACCGCGCGGGGCACGGACCCTTCCGTGAACTCGACGACGTGACCTGCTTCGCCGTCGCTGGGCGCGGCGTACGGAGCGGCGTGCACGATCGGTCCGTCGTGGAGGTGCTCGACCAGGGTGCCGCCGAGCACGACGTTGAGCAGCTGGTGGCCGCGGCACACGCCGAGCAGCGGTGTGCCGTCGCCCAGGGCAGCGACGATGAGCGCGGCCTCGTAGGCGTCACGCTCGGCGTCGTGGACGTCGTGGTCCCAGCGGGGGTCCGCGGACGGATCGACCGCGGCGCGCCCGCCCCAGCGGGCGGGGTGCACGTCCTGACCGCCGGTGATCACGATCCCGTCCAACCGCGGGACGACATCGGTCGCGTCGGCGGAGAACGGGATGAGCACGGGAATGCCACCGGCCCCGGCGACCGCTTCGGCGAAGGCAGAGAAGTAGCTGGCGATCCGCTGGTCGCGGAACCTCGCGGACGTGTTCGCCACCATGCCGAGCGCGAGCTGGCGTCCGGTGATGCCGATCAAGGGCTTCATGCCCGGCCGCCGATGCGGGCCACGACGCGGATCTCGTCGCCGGAGGCGAGCGCCTTGAAGCCCTCGTTGATGGTGGCCAGGTCGTACTCGGCGGTGACCAGGTCGTCGAGGCGCAGGGCACCCATCCGGTTGAACTCTGCATACACCGGGATGTCGACCTTGAAGTGGTTGGATCCCATGAAGCAGCCCTGGAGGCGCTTCTCCTCCAGGAACAGCTCGGAGCCGCGGATGTCGATCTGGTGCGCGTCCGGGACCATGCCCATCACGGTGGCCGTCCCGCCGGCGCGCAGCATCGCGAACGCCTGGCCGACCGTGCGGCCCGAGCCGACGGCCTCGAAGGCGTGGTGGACGCCGCCGCCCGAGACTGCTCGGACGGCGGCAACGGCGTCACCGTCGCGCGCGTCGACGACATCGGTGGCGCCGAACTCGAGGGCCTGGTGCAGCTTCTTGGGCACGACGTCGATGCCGATGACCTGTGCGGCGCCGGCGAGCCGGGCGGCCTGGAGTGCAGCGAACCCGACGCCCCCGAGCCCGATCACGGCCACGGTCTGGCCCGCGCGGACGCGCGCGCTGTGCAGCACGGCGCCCATGCCGGTTGTGACCGCGCACCCGAGCACACTCGCCGTCGCTGGACTCACATCGGCGGGCACCGCGACCAGACCGTTCTGGTGCACCAGCGCCATCTCGGCGAACCCGCCGATACCAGCGGTCGGGCGGACGGCCTGACCGGTGGCGTTGGTCAGCCGCGGCCGCGAGCGCTCCTGCTGCAGCCGGCCGCGGTTGACGCACAGCGTCTGGCGACCCTCGAGGCAGTAGGCGCACGTGCCGCAGAACATGGACAGGCAGGTCACGACGCGATCGCCCGGCGCGAAGTCCATGACCGAGCTGCCGACCTCGACGACCTCGCCGACGAGCTCGTGCCCCAGCACGATCGGCGGCGTCGTGTCGAACGTGCCGTCGATCTCGTGAAGGTCGGAGTGGCACAGTCCGGCGTACTCCACCCGGACCAGCACCTCGTCCGTGGCGGGGTCGTCGATCACCAGCTCCTCGATCTCGAGCTGGCCGGGCGCCCGGTTGAGGACGGCGGCCGCGATGCGCGTGCTCACACGAGCTCGAAGTAGCGCGCGAACTCCCAGGCAGTCAGGCCGGCATCAGGGTCGCCGCCGCCCATGGTGTGGAAGGCGAGCCACTCCCAGCGCCTGGTGCCGAGCCAGTAGGTCACGAGCTCCTCGCCCAGCACCTCGGGGAGGACCTTGTCGGCCTGGAGCGCGGTAGCCGCCTGGGTGATGCTGGTGGGGATGTCCTCCACCCCTCCGGGCAGGCCCCACGCCATGCCGACGAAGGGCTCCGGCGGCGCGGTCTGGTTGACGACGCCGTGGATCCCAGCGCCCGCTACGGCCGCGGCGACCAGGTAGACGTTGGCATCCGCGCCCGGCAGGCGGTACTCGATGCGGGAGTACGCCGGGTGCCCGGTGATCGCCCGCACCGCGGTGGTCTTGTTGTCGTGGCCCCACGTGATCGTGGTCGGCGGGCCCTCGAGCTGCACCAGCCGGCGGTAGGAGGTGATGAACGGCAGCGCGAAGGAGGTGGTGCCGGCCATCGCGGCCATGACGCCGCCCACGAAGTGCTGCATGACCTCGGAGCAACCGTCCGGGCTGTAGAAGGCGTTGCCGTCAGCACCGGTGAGCGAGAGGTTGATGTGGGACGCCTGGCCCCACGCGTCGGACCACTTCGCCATGAAGGTCACCGTGCGGCCCAGCTCGTAGGCGACCTCACGCATCACTTGCCGCGTCCGCGCCCACCGGTCCGCCGCGTCGAGGACGTCTCCGACCGCGACGTTGACCTCGACCTGACCGGCTGCCGCTTCGTCGTTCCACGCCTCCCAGCCGATGCCAATAGCGCGCAGGCGCGCTTCGACGGTCTCGAGGTACTCCCACCAGTCGGAGGACTTGCCCAGGACGTACGCCGACCCGGCCGTGCCCCCCAGCGGGGTGAGTCTCTGGTAGCCCCCGGCGCGAGCCTTCTGCACCGACTCCTCGAAGACGGTCGCCTCGATCTCGACGGCCGCCTTGATGCCGTACCCGAGCTCCTCGGCCCGCGCAGCGATCTTGCGCAGCTGGTTGCGCGGGCAGACACTGACCGGCTCACCCTCGGCCGTCCAGAAGTCCCCGATGACCGCGGCGACGCCCGGCCGCCACACGCACAGCGTGCCGAGGTCGGGGCGCAGGAAGATGTCTTCCAGCTCGCCCCGCCAGGACGGGAACGCGACGCCGAGGATCGGGAAGTTGCCGAGGTCGTTGCCGAAGACGACGTCCGCGAAGGCGACGCCGTTCTCGAGGCTGCCCAGGAACTTCTCCATCGACAGGGTCTTGCCGAGGAAGGTGCCGTCCAGGTTCGTGGCCTGGACCTGGACCGAGGTGATCTCGTTGTCCGCCAGCCACTGCTTGACCTCGGACGCCTGCATCGTCTTCGTCTCAGCCACCGAACCGCACCTTCCAGTGAGCACCGCACATCACGGACATCTGCGCCGCCGAGCCGACGATCGACACCACGCCGAACGCCACGGCGTACAGGAAGTTCTCGATCTGGCCGCTGAGGACGGCAGCGAGTGCCGGGCCGTACCCGTGGATCTCGTAGGAGTCGTCGCCGTCGCCGTAGGCCTCCTGGGTCTCCTCGTCGATGCACACGACCACCAGTCGGCTCGGAAAGCCGGAGGTGCCCTGGTTGACGTCCCAGAAGCGCGCCGCCGCGTCACGCCACTCGGGCAACGGCGGTGCGAGGAGTCGAGCGGCCGCGAGGCCGACGGCGTCCGTGGTCTCGCCGACGGTGTACTCCGGGTCGAACAGCAGCTCGGCCTGCTCCGCCCCATCAGCGAGCCCGTGGCTCACGAGCACACCGGACCCATCGAAGGTCAGCGACGCGGACTGCACGTCGGTGACCGAGCGCAGCGCGATGCTCCCGCTGGTCTGCTTGATCAGCTCCCGCAGCTCCGGGACCTGGGCGCTGGCCCGGAGGGTCCGGGCCAACGAGAGCACGAGCGGCGTGGGGTCGGCCTCCGTGGCGACCAGTGCTGCTGGGCTGTTCATGACTCACCTCTGATCGATTGACTTGATCGTATGATCAAGTATGACCCGGGTCACCCAGTGCGTCAATGGCCGAGATGGGTGTCAGAGATCAGGACGCAGGGAGGTGCCGACAGCGGCGGCGGCCTCGCTGGCCTCCGACGCGGCACGACGAGCACGGCGCTTGTGGCCGTTGAAGAGGTCGCCGAGCCGGTCGACAGCCCAGATCGTGCGCAACCCGGCGCGGCCCATCATCATGAACGGCGGGAACTTCGGCGAGACGCTTCGCGGTCGCCATGCCGCCGACACCGCCGCCGATCACCGCGACGTCGCAAATGATGCCCTCGGCGAGGGCCGGCTGGAGGTCGGTCGGCGGGTCGATCCAGCCGCTGAAGCTGGTGAGCTCCATGTTGTCGACATTCACGACGCTGCTCCGATCGGCCGAGGCGAGGGCGCAGGCGTGGCCGCGTTGTGCTCGCGCATCGCCTTGTAGGCGTAGTAGTAGGTGATGGCCTGCGCGCCCCACACGGTGAGCGCCATGGTGTAGAAGATCGTGCGGTCCGCGTCGTCGAAGGACAGGGGGAAGAAGTCGTAGGTGACCGCGACGTACGTCGCTGCGGCCGTCACGAGTCCCGTCACGACAGCGATCCGGGCGAGACCTGCCCGCCACAGGCGCATCGTGAAGTAGGCCAGGAACACGGTCGTGAGCAGGTTGGTCACGACGTAGAAGACCGCGAGGGCGACGTGCGGGAAGTCGTGCACCAGGTGGTCGCTGTGCATGCGTCCGAGGACGAGCGCGCCGGCGATGGCGAGCCCCGTGGCACCCAGCTTGACCGACGCCGGCGGCTTGTAGCCGTGCGTGACGGACAGCAGTCCGATGACGAGGATGAGCGTGATGCCGAACGATCGCGAGAACGCGTCGAGAGCGTAGGCCAGGTCGTACAGCGGACTGGACTTGTCGCCGCCGAGCAGCGACCAGAGCAGGAAGTTCGTCGAAGACACAGCCACCACGAACCACTCGAGGGTCAGCAGCTGGTTGCGGTAGTTGCGCCAGAACTTGAATCCATACGTCCAGGTCGTCGCCATCAGCCACAGATCGGACAGCAGGAACACGGTGTCCTTCATCGTCGGCTCCTCTCACTTGCACTCGTTGACTGGATCATTTGATCGAGCGTGTGCGGCGTCAGATCGCCACGTCAATGACCTGCAGGGGTGCCCGGACCAAGTCGGTGCACCGTGCACTCGAGCGGCTTGAGAGAGGTGCGCGCTGTCGTTGCGATCACCACGCGCCAGCGACGTTGAACGTCAACAGCTCCACTGCTTGGTCGACCCGATCACGCGTTGCATCTCCGGGCATGCCGACCGGGTGAATGCCGCACAGACCCAGGTCGAGATGCCCTGATCTCCGGCCCTACGGATCGTGCACACTGCGTCCATGGAGGAACTGTGGGCGGCACCCCCACCCGAGGCGGCCGACGTGATCCGGTCCGTGTGCCAGCAGCTCCTCACCGAGTCCGACGACCTGGCGGAGGCCCTCATCGGGCCGGCGCTCACGGCGCAGAACAGCGAGGAGCTGCTCGCGGACGGCTCCTTGGCCAACGAGGACCGCGCCATCGGTCGCTCCGACCTCGTCCACTGGCTCACCGCGAACATCCAGCACCCGGGGTGCCGGGTGGACCCCTACTTCAGCGCCCGGACGGTCGCGTACATCCGCGACCTCGCCTCGCGCCACATCGCTCCCGACTTCACGGCCGCATGGCGGGTGGCGCTCGGCCTTGCCTGGCGGCGCTGGCTCGAGGTCTGCCTGGCCCAGTGCACGGATCCCGCTGTGCTCGCCGCCGCCCTCGACGTGATGGCGCAGTCGATGGCTCAGTACGCCTTCGACTGGGTGGCCGCGGCGCGCGAAGCAAGCCTCGCCGACACAGTCGCCGACGCCGATGCCGAGGCGATCGCGATGATCCAGATGATCGCGAGTGGCACCTCCATCTCCCAGGAGGCCGCCGAGGCCCGCCTGAACTACCGGCTCGCACGCAACCACACCGCCCTCATCCTTTGGATGCTGGATCCTGGTCACGCGGAGGCCCTGGAGGCAGCAGTAGCGGCCGTGCGCTCAACGCCCGCCGGCCGGACCGCGCTCGTGGCCCGGGCCAGCACGACCTCCCGCTGGATCTGGCTCTCCGCTCCGACCGGTGCGGACCTGCACCCCGTCGAGAAGATCATGTCGAAGGCGGACGGCGTGCAGACGGCCGCCGGCCGGCCCGGCCACGGACTCGAGGGCTTCCGCTCCAGCCACCAGGACGCCCTCGCCGCGCAGGCCATGCTCCTCCGCCTCCGATCCGACCGGCCGTTCACGGCGTACGCCGACGTCGAGCTCATCGACACGCTGACCCGCGATCGCGCATCGGCGCAGCGCTTTGTCGTCAACACCCTCGGCCAGCTCGCCCATGCCGACCAGGCGTTGCGCGAGACCCTGCTGACCTACGTCCAGTGCGGATTCAACACCACGCGGGCGGCCGCCAGCCTCTATGCCCACCGCAACACGGTGGAGCGCCGCGTCTCGCGGGCCAACGAGCTGTCCGCAGTGAAGGTGGAGGACAACCCCACCCACGTCGCCGCGGCGCTCCTGGTGCTGGAGATCGCTCCTGATCTCGCCGCGGAAGGCCCGTAGAGTCTCAGGCGGCCACGCCGGCGCTGCTCGGCCGATCGAGGCGCCGGTACCAGGAGATCGCCGGCATCGCAACGATGGTGAGGAGGGCGAGGATGACGAAGTCGACCGACTCGTGTGCCACCAGCGTTCCGACGACCGTCGTGATCAGGACAGCCCCGATGTTGCCGGACAGCCAGATCAGGCCTGCGGCCGTGCCCTCGGCATCCTGGGCGTGCCGCTCTGTCAGAGCCAGCACGATCGGCAGCGCCGGAAGCAGCACGAGCCCGACGCCGATCAGCGTGATGTACGCCATGACCGTGTTCGGAGCCACGGCCAGGACCAGGCAAGCGCCCGCGGTCAGGGCAATGCCGAGGCCCATGACCTGCACCTCGCGAGCGTGCCGATCGGCCCAGACCGGCACGTAGGCGCTGGCGACCACCCCTGCGACCATCATGCTCGCCAGGATCAGACCGGCGCTGGTCTCGGACACTCCTGCCGGCTCCAGCAGGGGCTGGCCGTAGGTGACGAGTGCAGTGAAGGTACCCATGGGGATCGCGACGATGGCGCACAGTCGACGGAGGTAGCGGTTGCCGAACGCGGCGCGCACGGACTGGAGCCCGTTGGTCGCAGGAATGGCGTCTGCAGCGGCCAACGGCCGCACGACCCCCAAGGCGATGACGAGGCCGAGTGCGGCGACCGTCGCGATCACCGACGTGAGCACGGTGATCGTGCGGATGTGCTCCTCACCAGGGAGGCTGGCGCCGATCAGGCTGCCCGCGACCATGCCGGCGAAGATCGCTGACGAGGCCACAGCGATGCCGGTGGTGCGGTCCTTCGCCACGACGTAGACCACGACGAGCCCGGTGATCGCATTCAGGACGAAGGGCTGGCCCGCCGCGGCCACGACCTGGCCGGTCATCGCCCAGCCATAGCTGTCACCCGCCAGGCGCAGGAGCGCACCGCCGGCGGTCAGAAGGGCACCGAGGACCAGGGCAGGACGGAAGAAGCGGTCCAGGACCAGGCCGGCCGGAATCGCGACCAGCACGTAGACAAGCGGAAAGACCTGCGAGAGCCAGCCGACGGCGGTCACCGAGACACCGAAGTGCCGCGCCGCGTCGTTGGTCACGGGGGCGTAGTTCACCAGGAGTGCCTGACTCGCGGCCGCAACGGCGCAGTACGCCACGATCACGGCCCATCGGCTCCCCGAACCCTCCGGGGCTCCCTCGACGTGTGCGGCACGCCGCGGCGCCTGTACTGCCCTGCCCGACTCGTACGACGTCACCTGAGGTCCCCTTCCAGATCGTGGTGACCACTGTCACGATCGGGGCTACGCGTTGCTACGACACCGTGCACCGCGATCCGGCCAGGTCGGTGCACACTGTTGTAGCCCATGGCCCGGCCGCTCGGTGATCAAGTACTGACTCACCGCGTGGCGCCCAGCTCGACCATCAGCACGCCGACGGCGATGAGTCCGATACCTGCCACCGAGAGCGAGCTGAGCCGCTCGTCGAAGAGCCACCTCGATGCGACCGCGGTGGCGGCGACACCGCATGCCGCCCAGATGCCGTAGACGATCCCCAGGGGCGCCCCGTCAGCCAGGGCACCGGTGAGCGCGGCCAACGCACCGACGTACCCGAAGAGCGCCACGGCGAGCCAGCGACGACCGCCGGTCGTGGCGACCTTGAGGCAGAGGGTGGCGCCGACCTCGACGCAGATCGCGACGGCTACCAGGACGGCGCGCGTCATCGTTCGCCGTCCGCACGTTCGTCGGCCCGAGCGCTGAGCTCGACCAACAGCACTCCAGCGACGACGACCGCCAGCCCCAGCGCGGTGAGGGGAGTCAGCGGCTCCCGGTAGAGCACCGACGAGAGCCCGGCGGTGAGGGCCACCCCGGAGGCCGCCCAGACGCCGTAGACCGTGCCCAACGGAGCACCGCGCCGCAGCAGTTGCACGAGGAGGGCCGTCGCAACCGTGAAACCGAGCACCACGACGACGTAGAGCGCCGGACGGTGCAGTGCGCCCTTGAGGCTGAGCGATGCCGCGACCTCGCTCACGATCGCAGGGGCGAGAAGAACCCCGTGGCTCAGACGTGGCCGATCCGCCATGTCGCGCCCGTTCAGCCGCGCTGCGGGCTCGACAGCAGCGCATCGGCGATCCGGTGGGCATCCATCGCCGGCACTGCACCCAGCACGAGGGCCAGGTCCTCCAGGGCTGCGGCGAGGCCGCGGTAGTCGAGCTCGTACGCGATGGCTGCAGCGGCCCACGCCCCTGCCACCGCAGCCTTGACAACGCCTGGTGGCGCTGCCTCTGCGTCGGTCATCATCGTCCTCACCGGAACGTGAGGCGGCCGTCGTCGAGGTCGCTGAGGAGCGCCTCGGTCTCCGCGTGCACCTGCGGGTTGAGCCACGGCGCGTGGTCTCCCTGCTTGGGCATGTCGTCCATGTGCCGCACCAGGTAGCCCGACGTCACGCCGGTCATCCAGGGACGCCGCTCCATCGCCGACTCCTCCGCGGCGAGCAGCGGCCGGACCTCCCGGGCACCGACCTCGTCCATGCGGGCGAGCACGGCGCTCCAGAACTTGTTGACCAGCTCGATGCGGAGCGTCCAGGAGGAGTTGAGGTAGCCGAAGGCGGTCATCAGGTTCGGGACGCCGCTGAGGGCCACGCCCTTGTAGGTGAAGGACTCACCGACGTCGACCTGCCCCCCGTCGACGTACAGGTCGATCTTGCCGAAGGTGACGAGCTTGAGGCCGGTCGCCGTGACGACCACGTCGGCCTCGACCTCCTCCCCCGACGTCATCCGCAGACCGCGGGGCGTGAAGGTCTCGATGCAGCCGGTGACCACCTCGGCCCGGCCCTTGGCGATGGCGTGGAACAGGTCGCCGTTGGGCACGAGGCAGAGGCGCTGGTCCCACGGCTGGTACGACGGCGTGAAGTGCTGCTCCCTGATCTCGGGGCCCACGATCTCCTCGATCGCCTCGAAGAGGGGTCTCTTGAACTCCTCCGGCCAGGTGCGGGCCGCCTGATAACGCTCCTGCTGCAGCGCCAGGTTGCGCAGCCGGATGCGCTCGAACGCCTCCCGGTCACCGACCTCCTTGCGCAGCCGCTGGGCGTCCTCGTCGACGTCGGAGTCGATCGCGACGTACGTCGGCGACCGCTGCACCATGGTGACCTTCTCGGCCGTCTCGGCGAGCGCGGGAATGAGGGTGATCGCCGTCGCGCCCGAGCCGATGACGGCGACCTGCTGCCCCGAGCAGTCGACACCCTCGGGCCACTCCTGGGGGTGGATCACCCTGCCCTCGAACTGCTCGATACCGGGGAAGTCGGGCATGTTGCCGCCGTCGTAGTCGTAGTAGCCGGCCGCCAAGTAGAGGAAGGAACAGGTCCTGGTCTCGACGCCTGAGGGCGTGTCCACCTGCAGGGTCCAGCGGTGGGACTCGCTCGACCAGTCGGCGCGGCGTACCTTCCGGTTCAGGCGTACGTGCGAGGCGAGATCGTGCTCGGCGACGGCCTCGTGGAGGTAGTCCAGGATCGAGGCGCCGGACGCGATCGATTTCTCTTGCATCCACGGCTTGAACGCGTAGCCCAGGGTGAACATGTCGCTGTCCGAGCGGATGCCGGGGTACCTGAACAGGTCCCAGGTCCCGCCGAGTGCGTCGCGCTGCTCGAGCATGACGAACGACCTGGCGGGGTGGTCGGACTTCAGCTGGACCGCCGCGGCGATGCCGGAGAGACCCGCTCCCACGATGACGACGTCCTGGTGACCGGGGCGTGACTCCATGCCGACTCTTCCCTTCGACTTCCTCGTGGGCCGCTTGCCGATGCCCGCGAACATCATTACAGTCAGATGACTTGATCGTTTGATCACTATGACGCGAGCGGCGGCCGTTCGTCAATGACAGGAGAGCCAGCGATGTTGAGCACGATGCAGGACGAGCCCTTCTCGCTCGGCCGACTCTTGCGTTACGCCGGGGAGGCACACACCGCCTCGACCGTGACCACCTGGACCGGCGAGACAACGCGGAGCCGCACGTACCCCGAGCTCGCGGCACGGGCCGCCCAGCTCGCCGGAGCCCTCACGAAGCTGGGCGTCGGCCCCTTCGACCGTGTCGCGACCTTCATGTGGAACAACAGCGAGCACCTCGAGGTCTACAGCGCGGTCCCCGCCATGGGCGCAGTGCTGCACGCGCTCAACATCCGGCTCTTCCCCGAGCAGCTGGTCTTCATCGCCAACCACGCCGAGGACCGCGTCGTCGTCGTGGACGGGTCGCTCGTGGAGACCTTCGCGAAGCTCCTGCCGGACATGCGCAGCGTGCGGCACGTCGTGGTGGTCAACGGCGACGACGCACTGGACGCGCCCGCCTCCGTCGCCGTCCACTCCTACGAGGACCTGATCGCCGGCGAACAGACGACCTTCGACTACCCCGTGCTCGACGAGCGCTCGGCTGCGGCCATGTGCTACACCTCCGGCACCACCGGCGACCCCAAGGGCGTGGTCTACTCCCACCGGTCGCTCTACCTGCACGCGATGCACGTGACGACGCCCAGCGCCATGAGCCTGTCGGCGCGCGACCGGTGCCTCGCCGTCGTCCCCATGTTCCACGTCAACGCCTGGAGCCTGCCCTACGCCGCCCTCGTCTCCGGCGCCTCGCTGCTCATGCCCGACCGGTTCCTGCAGCCCGAGCCGCTGCTGGCGTTCATGGCGGCCGCCCGGCCCACCACTGCCGCCGCCGTCCCGACCGTCTGGACCGGCGTCCTGGCTCGCCTCGAGCAGCACCCCCAGGACCTCAGCCACCTGCGCGAGGTCGTGGTGGGCGGCTCCGCCGTGCCACCTGCGCTGATGAAGGCGTTCGAGGAGCAGCACGGCGTGCGGATCCTGCACGGCTGGGGCATGACCGAGACATCGTCGCTCGGCGCCGTCGCGCACCCGCCCGCCTGGGCGTCGGAAGACGAGGCGTGGCCCTACCGCGTGAGCCAGGGTCTGTTCCCGCCGCTGGTCGAGCACCGGCTGGTCGACGACGACGGCAACGTGCTGCCCCAGGACGGCGAGGCGCTCGGCGAGCTCGAGGTGCGCGGCCCGTGGATCACCGGGTCCTACTACTCCCCCACCGGCGAGGCCACCGGGAGCGACGCGTTCCACGACGGCTGGCTGCGCACCGGGGACGTCGGCCGGATCACCCCTGACGGCTACCTCACCCTGGCCGACCGCGCCAAGGACGTCATCAAGTCAGGCGGCGAGTGGATCTCCTCGGTCGACCTCGAGAACGGTGTCATGTCGCACCCGGCCGTGGCCGAGGCCGCGGTCTTCGGCGTACCCGACGACAAGTGGGACGAGCGCCCGTGCGTCGCCGTCGTGCTCCGCGAGGGGACTGTCGCGGACGCCGAGGAGCTGCGCATCCACCTCGCCGGCTCCTGCGCGAAGTGGCAGCTGCCCGAGCGGTGGGCGTTCATCGCCGAGGTGCCCAAGACGAGCGTCGGGAAGTTCGACAAGAAGACGCTCCGCCGGCAGTACGCCGCAGGCGAGCTCGAGGTGGTCCGGGCTGGCTGACCTCGTCGCACCCGCAGAACGACACCGCCGGTGGCCGACGAGATGTCGGCCACCGGCGGTGAGCGTTCCAGCAGGTGCTACCTGCGACCGATGCGCTGGTGGATGTCGGGCCGGGCGCGACGCAGGGCGAGCGCGTAGAGGACGCCTGCCCCGACTGCCCCGGCGAGCACCACGTAGGTGATCGTCACTGCCCCGCTGCCGGGGATCAGCAGCTCGATGTTGTCCGTCGCCAGCCACAACGTCACCGCGAGCCCGACGAGGGCCAGCACGGGAGCGATCACACGGTGCCAGACCGTGGTGTCGGAGGGACGCGTCCGCCGCATGAAGACCAGGACGGCGACCGTGGTCAGGACGAAGAGGATCTGGAGCGCGTAACCGAAGATGCCCCACAGCTGCGCGTAGAGGACCGACGGGTCGGCTTTGAGCAGCACGCTGACGAGGAAACCGATGACCACGACGGCGCTGGCGAAGATCGACGCCTGGTGCGGCGAGCCGTGCCGCTGGTGGACGGCACCCAAGCGGCGGGGCAGGATCCGGTCGACGCCGAGGTTGAACAGGTAGCGCGAAAGCACACCGTGGATCGCGATGAGCGAGGCGAACCCGCTCGTGATCACCAGCACCGAGACCAGGTGTACGCCGGCGCTGCCGAGGTAGGTCTGGAAGGTCGTCGTGACGCTCCCGGTCGGGTCGGTGGCCGCCAGCGTCACGGCGTTGGCCGAGCCGTACGCCTGGATGATCACCCACGTGGAGACGGCGTACCCGACGCCGATGATCGCGATGAAGCCGTACGCCGCTCTCGGGATGGTGCGCGCCGGGTCGCGGACCTCGTCACGGAAGACCGCTGTCACCTCGAAGCCGCTGAAGCTGAGCGCGGCGAACAAGAGGCCGATACCGATGCTCCCAGACGTGATGTTATCCGGAGAGAACGAGGACCCCGACAGACCGCTCGCACCGCCGCGCGCGAGGACCACCGCCTCGTAGACCAGGATCAGCACCGACTCACAGCACATGAAGAACGTCAGGAAGCGTGCCGACAGCTCGATGTTGAAGTAGCCGAAGATGCCGATCACGACCTGGCAGGCAGCCGCCCAGACCCACCAGGCCACGTCCGGGCCGCCGAGCGTGTCGGTCACGAAGCTGCCGACGAGGACGCCGGCGAGCGCGTAGCCCCCGAGCAGCAGCAGGTAGTAGGTCATGACCGCTAGGAAGGACGCGCCCAGACCGGCCTCGCGACCCAGTCCGAGCGCGATGTAGGAGTAGAAGCCTCCCGGATTGTCGATGTGGCGCGACATCTTGAGGAAGCCGCTGGCGAACAGCGCGATGACCACGCCTGCCCCCAGATAGCTGACGGGGGCGCCCAGCCCGTTGCCGTAGCCGATGGTCAGCGGCAGGAATGCGACCACCGCTACCAGCGGGGCGTTGTAGGCGAGAATGCCGAAGAGGAGCTGGAAAGCGTTCAGGTCGCCGCGCAGCTTGTGGTCCTCCACCTCCGGTGGCGCCATGGCGCCAGTGTCTCGGGTGCTGTCGATGCTTGTCATGCGTCTTCCTTGTTTCTCGGCGAAGGTCGCAGGAACGACGCGACCGGTCGATGTGATGCGCACCACGCTAAGCCCGTCATGGTCATTTGATCAAGTAGTCTGATCAAGTCATCTGTAACTTCCTTGTTGCGTGAGGGTGCCCGCCTTGATCAGAAAAGTCCTCGACCGGCTCCTGGGTCCTCGCTGCCCGATCTGCGAGGGGCACACCAGCGACGTCGTGCGCCACGTCACGACGCGCCACCACGGCGTCGTCGGATGAGCATCCTCGACTCGTTCCGCCTCGAGGGCCGGGTCGCCGTCATCAGCGGTGCATCGTCAGGGCTCGGCGTGGACTTCGCCGTCGCGCTCGCAGAGGCCGGCGCCGACGTCGTGCTCGCCGCACGCCGCGCCGACGGACTGTCCCGGACCGCAACCCAGGTCCGCGAGATCGGCAGGGACGCCCTCGCGGTCCAGGCCGACGTGAGCAGCCCGGGCGACTGCCGCCGGGTCGTCGACGCCGCGATGGAGCGGTTCGGCCGGGTCGACGTACTGGTCAACAACGCCGGCGTCGGCACCGCCGTCCCGGCGCTCAAGGAGACGCCCGAGCAGTTCCGCCAGGTCATCGACGTGAACCTGATGGGCTCCTACTGGCTGGCTCAGGCGGCGGCCGCGGTCATGCGGCCCGGCAGCAGCATCATCAACCTGGCGAGCGTCCTCGGCATCACCACCGCCGGGCTTCCGCAGGCCGCCTACAGCGCCAGCAAGGCCGCCGTCATGGGGCTCACCCGTGACCTTGCCCAGCAGTGGGCTGGCCGCAAGGGCATCCGCGTCAATGCCATCGCGCCGGGATACGTCGCCTCCGAGATGACCGCGGTGTACGACGAGGAGCAGCTCGCCGCCCTGCGCCGGCGAACCTTCGTCGACCGCCTCGGCACGCCCCGTGAGATCTCCACCGCGCTCCTGTGGCTGGCGTCCGACGCCGGCTCCTACGTCTGCGGACAGACCGTCGTGGTGGACGGCGGCTTCACCCTCACCTGAACCGCCGTGCCAGGCCCTTGCCCGCTTGACCACCCCTTCGAAAGCAGGATCCCGATGCCCACCACCGACAGACTCCGCGACATCTCCGACATCGTCGCCCGCACCCGCGAGTTCGTCAGGGAGCGCGTGCTGCCGCTGGACGACCACCACGACGGCGACCTCGAGGCCGCCGGTGGCGACGCCATCCGGACAGAGCTCCAGACGGCCGCCCGCGCGGCAGGCGTCTTCGCGCCGCATGCGCCCACCGAGCTCGGTGGTCTCGGATTGGGGATGGTGGACCGCGCACCGGTCTTCGAAGAGGCCGGCTACTCGCTCTTCGGCCCGCTGGCCTTGAACATCGCGGCACCCGACGAGGGCAACATCCACCTGCTCGACCACCTCGCGGTGGGCGACCAACGCGAACGCTTCCTCGGCCCGCTCGCGCGCGGCGAGGTCCGCTCCGCGTTCGCGATGACCGAGCCGTCACCCGGCGCCGGCTCCGACCCGAGCGCACTCACGACCAAGGCGACCAAGGTGGAGGGCGGCTGGCTGATCGAGGGACGCAAGTGGTTCATCACCGGCGCCGACGGAGCGTCATTCTTCATCGTGATGGCGCGCAGCGGCGGCGAGGTCGGCGACGCTGACGGCGCAACCATGTTCCTGCTGCCCGCCACCACCGAGGGCGTCACTGTGGTGCGACACCTGGCCAGCCTGGACAAGTCGATGATCGGCGGCCACTGCGAGGTGACGTTCGTCGACGCCTTCGTCCCTGATCGCGACGTCCTCGGCGAGGTCGGTCGCGGCTTCGCGGGAGCGCAGATCCGGCTCGGGCCCGCGCGCATGACACACGTGATGCGCTGGCTCGGCGCCGCCCGCCGCGCCCACGAGGTCGCGGTGACCCATGTCGCGGGCCGCGAGGCTTTCGGCGGTCGGCTCTCCGAGATGGGCATGATGCAGCAGATGATCGCTGACAACGAGATCGACCTCGCGGCCACACGGGCCCTGCTCATGGAGGCCTGTCGGGTCCTCGACGACGGTGGCCGCGGCTCGCGCGAGACCTCGATCGCGAAGACCTTCGCGGGCGAGGCCCTGCACCGGGTCGCCGACCGCGCGGTTCAGATGTGCGGCGGTCTGGGCACCACCCACGAGCTGCCCGTCGCCAAGATCGCCCGCGAGATCCGGCCCTTCCGGATCTACGACGGCGCCTCTGAGGTCCACCGCTGGGCGGTCGCGCGCCGGGCGGTGCGGGAGATCGCTGGATGAGCAGCGACGAGTCCGTCCTCACGAGCGACGAGCTCTCCGGCATCGCCGCGGTCATGGCCGAGGCCGGCACGCAGGTCCGCGGCGAGCTGCGCGGCCACCTTCTGACCGGCGGACGATCGAACCTGACCTTCCGGCTCGACGACGACAGCAGCGCCTGGATCATGCGGACCCCGCCGCGCGCAGGCCGCACGCCGTCCGCGCACGACGTGGCACGCGAGTTTCGCGTGACCAAGGCGCTGGGTGCCAGCGAGGTACCGGTGCCGCCCGCCGTCGCGCTGCACGAGGACGAGGCCCTCCTCGGCGGCCCGTTCGCAATCAGTGGCTTCGTCGAGGGGCGCACTGTGCAGACCAGGGACGAGCTCGCCGAGCTCGACGACCGGCAGGTCGCCACTGCCATCACCGCGCTGGCCGCTGCGCTCGCCGCGCTCCACCGCGTCGATCACTTTGCTGTCGGCCTCGAAGGCTTCGGCCGCCCCGGCGCATACGCAGAACGACAGCTGCGCCGCTGGAGCAGTCAGTGGGAGCTGATCGGCTACGCCTTCGCCCCCGGGGTCGCCAGTCTCGCGACCGCCCTCAGGTCACGCCTGGCGGACCGGCTTCCCCGGCAGCAGGCGACCGGAATCGTGCACGGCGACTACCGCATCGACAACACCTTGCTCTGCATCCCCGGCCACGCCGACCTGCCCGTCGAGGTCACCGCGATCGTCGACTGGGAGCTCTGCACGATCGGCGATCCCGTCGCCGACGTGGCGAACATGTGCGTCTACCGCGACCCGGTCTTCGACCTCATCATCGGCGCCCCGGGCGCATGGACCAGCGACCGGATCCCCTCGGTGGAGGAACTCGCGAACGCCTACGAGCAGGCGGACGGTGTCGCGCTGACCGACTTCAACCAACACCTCGCCCTCGCATACTTCAAGCTCGCCGTGATCGCCACCGGAATCGACCACCGGTACCGCGCGGGTGCCACCCATGGCAGCGGCTTCGACACCGCCGGCCAAGCCGTCCCACTCCTGTTGGAGCGCGGCCTGGAGCGCCTGTGAACGCATCGCGCCGGCGCCGCACCCTATCGCCGCGATCTGTGCCCCAGCTGGTGTCGACCGACCTAGAAAGTGGCCGACTTCTAGACCAATCTAGGTCAAGTCCTGGCTCCAAGCCCTCCGGCAAGACCGGGTAGCCTGTTACAAGCCCGGTACAAGCGGCCGGGAAATCTCGACGTTTGCGCAGGTCAGCATGGGTCAGTCAGTCACTACTACGACATTTAGGTCGCAAATTGATCGAATTACTCATATTCGGTCAACGATGGCCCCGGACTCTCCGGGGCCATCGCCATCTCGAGGAGCAGGTCACCGAGACGGCGCCGACTGGACCGCCGTCGCTCCGGCTCCCCTGTTCGCCGCGGCCACGACGAACGGTGTCGCGTCCTCACGGCCACCTGGGTCTGGGCCGCGAAACCTAGATCACCACGACCCGCATCGATGGCGGCACTCAGGTTGCCGAGCGCCGCGGAGAAGACCCGTGGAGCCCGGGACGAGGAACATCCCGACGAGCCCTGCGTTTCAGGACGCTCGCGATCCTCACGTCCTGGGACACCCAGACCGACGTGGGAGTGAGCAGGGCGAGGATCACCGCCATGCCGGCCCAAGCCGCCTCCGCCCGGAGTGCAGGACAGCGGCCTGCTGGGTGCCGATCTGCTCGGGACAACCAAGGAGACGCGGCGCGTATACGCCGGCAAGATCCTCCACCGGGCCGCGTTCGAGCGTGTTCGCCCGAAGGGGTAGCTCGTGCCGCGTTCGAGTCGGTGCCAAGGGCGACGTTGCGTCAGTCCTCGCCTCGGCGCACCCAGGCCCCGGTCACGTCGCTTGAGGGCGGGTGCCGCCGTCGTTCTCCCATGTCGCTTCTTCAGACTCCGCTCCCTTGTTGGGGGGACCGGCGCTCGCGGCGACGAGCAGGTCGGCAGCCGAGAGGATGTTGCGTTCGTCGGTGGCCGCGTCCATCAGGGTCCGTGCGGTCGCGGTGTGCGTGCTGCTGGGGATCACGAGCAGTTCGAGTCGCTCGCGCGAGGAAAGAATGACGGTCACCAGGTGGGTGTCGTCCTCGGGGAACGAGCCGACCTTGACGAAACCGCGCTGAGCCTTGATCCGGCGGGTGGACGGTCGGTCGGGCTCTGTGTCCCAGTCGGGCGGGGAGAACAGCAGGCGCGCCGGGCGGCCGATGTTGCTCGGGAAGTTGTCGATCAGGTCGGCCCCCTCGGCCTGGAGGTCGCGCGACTGGGGCCACCAGGCACCGTCGAGACGCCGGGTCGATGAGCTGGGGTTGATCGAGATTCTGAGCGGAGCCCGGTCGTTGGTGGTCATGGCGTTGCCTTCTTTCGTGGTGCTGACGGTCCACGTACGGCGAGCCCGACCTGGTGGAGGTGCCCCAGCGCCAGTCGGTACGACGCGAGCAGGGTCGTCTCGGCATAGGCGATCCCTCGCTCCTGGCAGTGCTGGCGCACGACCGGCCGGGCGAGCCTCAGGTTGGGGCGAGGCATGTTGGGGAACAGGTGGTGTTCGATCTGCAGGTTGAGGCCGCCGAGTGCCAGGTCGATGAACGGGCCGCCGCGGATGTTGCGCGAACAGATCACCTGGCGCAGCAGCGGGTCCGCAGCTTCCTCCGCCGTGGGCACCGGCATTCCCTTGTGAGACGGGGCGAACGAGCAGCCGAGGTAGACGCCGAGCACCGCCTGGTGGACGACCACGAACACGATCGCCTGGAGCCAGGTCAGGGCGCTGACCACGAGCGCCAGGTAGAGCACAAGGTGGACGAACAGCAACAGGCCCTCGGCCGATCGGTGCGCTATGCCGGGGCGCAGCAGCGCGCGCACGCCCTCGGCCCGCAGGTTGAACCCCTCGAGCGTGAGCAACGGGAAGAACAGGGCGGCCTGGTGCCGGGTCATCCAGGCTGGCCCACCGCGGCGTTCGCCAGCCTGGTCCGCGCCGAAGACGAACACGCCGGCGGCGACGTCCGGATCTGACTCCAGGTCGTTGGGGTGCGCATGGTGCGCGTCGTGCTTGGCAGTCCACCATCCGTAGCTGAGGCCGTTGAGCAGGTTGCCGAGGGTCAGGCACAGCGCTGTGGTGAGCCTGCGGCTGCGGACGATCTGGCGATGGGCGGCGTCGTGGGAGAGGAAGGCGATCTGCGCCGACACGACACCGAACACGGGCGCGAGCAGGAGAGCCCACCACGAGTCGCGCAGCAGGAAGAGGACCAGCACCAGGACGGCGAGCGCCGCCAGGGCGAGGGCGCCGAGTCGGGCGTAGAAGGCAGGTCTAGGGTGGAGGAGTCCTCGTCGCCGTATCTCCCGCACCAACTCGCCGTAGTCGCTGCGGAGCACCGCGCCTCGAGGATCACTGGTCGACATGACTACTCCCGGATGTCGCAGATCGCGCCGCCGGGGTCCGAGGTGGCCTTATTCGTCGAGGCTACCCCTGCATTCCTAACGGCAAAGGGGTGAGCACGACGTGACGACGACGACGCAGATCCTCGCGGCCATCGGAGCGCGGCACCGCGACGGAAAGCCATTGACCGACCAGCTGTGCATCGACTGCGAACAGTCACTCGGGCTGGCCGGTGTGGGGATGACTCTCATGAACGCGGCCGGTCATCAGGCGGTCATTGGTACGTCGGGCGCCGTCGCCTCTCGTCTTGAGGAGATCCAGTTCGATCTTGGCGAGGGCCCGAGCCTCGACGCCTCGCGCTACGACCGCACGGTCGGCAGCGACGACCTCGGTGACGGAGTGCTGCTGCGCTGGCCGGCTTTCGCCCCGGCCGCGCTGGCTGCTGGGGTCAGAGCCGTCACCGCGGTCCCGCTCAGCGTCGGCGGGGTCCGGCTCGGCAGCCTGAGCATGTACCGCTCCGCCCCCGGCCGACTCGACGTACAGCAGCAGACGGCCGCACAGGCCTACGGGGGCGCTGCCGTCGTCGTGCTCCTCCATCTGCAGGACCGGATCCCGTCCGTAGATCTCACCCGCGACGCCCTGCACCCCGACCTCGGTGCTCCGGTGGCCCACCGCGCCGAGATCCACCAAGCGACGGGCTTCCTCTCCGTCAAAGCGTCGGTCGGCATGACCGAGGCACTGCTTCTCCTGCGCGCCCACGCCTTCGCCGCAGACCGCTCACTGCTCGACGTTGCCCGCGACGTCCTCGCGGGACGGCTGCGCATCCACCCAGAGGAGAGCGAAGATGATTGACACAGACACGGCCCGCCAGGCCCTGGTCCGCGACAGTGGAGGCGAAGACCATGACAAGTGAGCAAAGGCTGGCGCAGGTCTTCGTCGAGCTCGCCGACACCCTCGTCGACGAGTTCGACACGCTCGACTTCCTCTCCACCCTGACCGAGCGGAGCGTCGAGTTGCTCAATGCCGATGCCGCCGGCGTGATCCTGGCCGACGCCCGCGGCGTCCTGCACGTGGTGGCCTCCACGAGCGACCGGGCCCAGCTCCTCGAGCTCCTCGAACTGCAAAACGACGAGGGCCCGTGTCTCGACTGCTTCCAGAGCGCGCGTCCGGTCGTCAACGTGGGCGGCGGCGAGTCCCGGGAGCGGTGGCCGCGGTTCAGCACAGCCCTCGCCGAGGTCGGCTTCGCGTCAGCCCACGCGATCCCCCTGCGCCTACGCGACTCCGTGGTCGGTGCGATGAACCTGTTCTGCGCGGCCGACTCCCACCTGAGCGAGGACGACGTCGCCATGGGCCAAGCGCTCGCTGACATCGCGACCATCGGGCTCCTCCAGGAGCGCGCCGTCCGCCAGTCCGGGCTGATCGCCGAGCAACTCCAGACCGCACTCGACAACAGGGTCCTGATCGAGCAGGCCAAGGGAGTGCTCATGGCAAGCGCCGAGATCGACGTCGACCAAGCATTCCGGTTGATGCGCGACTACAGCCGCCGCAACAACCACCCGGTCAAGGACGTCGCCCGCCAGGTCGTGACCCGCACCCTGAGCGTGGAGCACCTACGCCGCTCCTGACGCGGCGCGAACCTGATCGAAACAGCAACCATCTGAGACAGCTCATCGGGGTGCAGCTCGTCAAAAAGCGGTTCTCTCCGCCCGCAACGTCGCGGCTCATCACCGCATCCAGCGTCGATACCGGATCACTACGCCCGGCACCGCTTGATCCCACCTCACGCGTACTGCCCAGTCGAGCTCCTCGTCTCCTCGGCCGCCGTGTCGAGGACGACGGCCGCCGCGACCCGGGCCCACGACACCACCAGAGTTGCTTCGTTGTCCGAGCCAGGATCGAGGACATTCAGCACTCCGGTCGTCTCGTTGCCGACCTGGGAGATCTGCGACCGGACGTCGTCCTCCATGCCCACGGCGATCCTCCACCGCTGGGTCCAGCCGCTCCCGTAAAGCATCAGGTAGGACACGGCGCTACCCTCCTGACCTTGCTGGGTGGAATGACGGTGCCACGGCGTGGGGCCCCCACCATGTCGTGCCGTTGTCGGTCCAACGATCAGCAGGATCGACATCGGGATGTTCTGTGACAAGGTCAAGAATGTCCGCAGCGCAATGCTTGTCTCCGTGCGTCGACGCGGCCAGCAGAGCTTCCGCGCCCTGGTCATCAGTGAAGTCGGGCGGGACCACGAGCAGGTAGAACACGGCTCGCTCTGCTGTCTTGAGCCTCACGACGTGATCGTCGGCTTGGGGAAGCCAACCCACCTTCACATAACCATCGGCGACAGCGACACGCGGCGGTGCCACGGCCCAATCCGGGCGCGACACCGAGGCCCACCCCACCTTGCCTAACCGCGCCGGGAAGTGGTCGACCAGATCGGCCAACTCGACCACCAGGTCGTGGCTACGAGGCCACCATCCGCCATCCACACGGTCGCGTCCGGGGTGGTCCACCATCCGGAGTCGCAACGAACCACGCGCGGGCGAGGAAGCATGGACGGGATTGTTCGACGTCGTCATGACGTCCGCCTCTCGGGCTGCTCCACGCCGGTAGGTTCCGGAACTGGGCAGTCACCACCACTCTACGCCTGACTGACCAACCGCGCGGTGGAGCGGACAGAGCCCAGACTGGCAGGCCGCGCCTCCTGCTCGGGAGTGCCCGTCGGGTAGATACTCCTCACCGTCCCTGAGAGCGATGGCATGACCCAGTTCCGCACCCCCCGGACAGACCCTGCCTTGAACCCGACGCTCCGCGAGCTCCTAGCGCACGGTGAACTGAGGTGATATGAAGGTCGATACAGACCCGCCTGGACCCCGCGAGTTTCTTCGTGTTGGAACGCCAGGGGGAATCACATGTCCGAGCTTTCGGGGCCAACGCCGACGACAACTGGTCGATCCCCACAACCAGAACGCGTTCCGCCCCATCACGCTTTGCGACACGGCGCGACGACCGCGGACGCAGTGCGGCACGGCCACAACCGGCGACCTGTGCGGATCACCGTCATCGACCCTCACGTTCTCTTCGCTCACTCTCTCGCGATGGCACTGGACCCCGAGGGCTTCATCGTCACGGTGATCGACCCTGGTGAGCAGCACGCGTCGCTGGCCACCGTGCTGGCCGCCGCACTACGTAGCGCTGGACGGCTCGTACTACTCGAGCATCGCCTGGGGCCGGTGGGCGACGGACTCCGACTCGTCGCCCCACTGGCTGCATCCGGGGCGACAGTGGTGCTCCTGACCGACACCACCGACCGGGCCCGATGGGGGGCTGCGATACACTTGGGCGCGAAGGACGTCCTGCACAAGACGTGCTCACTGGAGGAACTGGCGGATACGGCCCGACGAGTCCGTGACGGCCTGCCTCTGATGAGCCGAGAACAGCGCGCGACCTTGATCGAGACAGCACGCGCCGACGGGGACGAGTCGCGGGCCACACGAGTCCGACTCGACCGGCTGACCCTACGCGAGATGGAGATCCTCGGCGCACTGATGAACGGCGAACCGGTCCAAGAGATCGCCCGCACGAACGTCGTCGCCGTGGCAACGGTGCGGAGCCAGGTCAAGTCGATCCTGACCAAACTCGAGCTGCAATCACAGATCGCAGCCGTCGGCGCCGCTCACCGAGCAGCCTGGCGCCCACCCAGCTCGCCCCGGAACCCACCGCGGGTGTCGCCGGCATGACCACCTGGCTATGGATCCTGGGAGCTCTCCTGTGGGCCGCGATCATCGCCACCGCCTGGATCTCGATCGCCAGCGCATGAACCGGGCGAACCGAGCGACCAGGTGACCTGGTGAACCGAATGAGGAAGCCCCTAGGACTGGACCGACCTTGACCACCGGACCCATGCCACCGAGCAGCGACCGGACCCCACCCACCAGGAACCCTACGCACCCCGAGCCCCGGCCGGCGGCCAGGCCACGGCGGCTCCGCACCACCCGCCTCAGCGCTGCCTGGGTCGCCGTTGGCATCGCGCTCGTACTTCTCCTACTGCTGATCATCTTCATGCTCCAGAACTCGACGAACGTCGACGTTCGGTTCCTTGGCACCGACGGGCAGATCCCTCTCGGGCTCGCCATGCTGATCGCAGCCGTCGGCGGAGGCGCCGTAGTGGCTGTCGTCGGGATCGGTCGCATCACCCAGCTGCGTCTCAAGCTCCGCCGAAACAGACGCGACAAGGTGGAGCGCGACTGAACGTGGCATTCGCAAGTCTCCCGGCAAACGGCTACCGTGCCACCGGAGATCGGGACCTGCCGAGGCTAGGAGAGATCACGCTCCCCAGCGCCGCCGTCGTCTTCCCACACACCCACCTCGAAGGGCACAACGCCGCCGAAGTGGCTACGCGCCGTCTCGAGGAGAACACTTGCCGAACTCACGTTCCGCTCGTCAGCGGCTCGACGCATCAGATCCTCAGCGACATCGATCTCCGTCCCGCTGGGAATCACGAGCAGATGAAGGCGCTCCCCCGAGGACGTCACGACGATCAGCAGATGCGTATCGTCGGTCGGAAAGGCGCCAACTGGGACGGTGCCATGGCTCGCCGTGATCACGCGCTCCGAAGCACCCTCCGCGACGGCGTCCCAGTCCGGTCGGGAGAAGAGCAGTCGGGAAGGCAGACCGACCAAGCCGGGGAGGTGGTCGACCAAGTCAGCACACTCGATCTGGAGGTCTCGCGACTGGGGCCACCACGCGCCGTCGAGCGGACCCGACGGAAACCCATTGTCGAGCAGGATCCGCAATGGAACCCTCGCAGTCGGCCGGAACGCCGGCTCGGATGGATCAGATGCAATCATCACGCCCTCCCGGTCCAGGGAGACTCTGCCTATCCCGGCCAGGCCCCGGACTCCACCACGTTACTCCGCTCCATCCCGGATCGCACACGCGTGGACGATCTCCCAAACGTGATGTTGGCCGGTGGAATCATTGCGGCAGAACGAAGGCCCGGCGAGTCCCAGCGGAGTTTACGTAGACCGCATGGTGCGAGGGTGGAGCGTCTGGCCTTTGAGCCGAAGGGCTGGCTCCTCAACTACCTGCGAGCCTTTGATCTTGGTGTCGTCGGGCACGACGGTGCGCAGCCAGCCAGCAGTTCTTCGCTTAGTTGGGCTCGCGGCTGCGATTCGGCGTCGCCTTCGCCGGCAGTCTATGCGGGACGACGACCAGGTCGTGGACTCCCGCACGACAGGTCAACCCGACCTCATGAACATGCGTCGCATCCTTCTCGTCGCGATCGCGGCCTTGGAACCGTCGCATTCGGCACCTTGGGCCTCTTCGACGCACCGCCGGGGTCAGTCGCGTACGCAGCCATTGCGAGCACAATGACGCTGTTGAGCATCGCGCTTCTTTGAGTGCCCGTCGGGACCATCCGCGAGACACGAACCCCCGTTAACGTGCCGTGCTGCGGTTCAGCGTTGTCGCTGAACCGATCTCGACTACGACTAGCCAGTCAGGTTCGCGCAGTTCGAGATCACGGTCATGAACGGGACCCGCGAGGTCTACGAGCTCCAGCCTGCCGAGCTCACCACGGCGGAAGGGCTGCTCGGGCACCCGGTCCGGCAGGTCCTCGCCCACTACTGACGCCCCGTGGGCCAGTAGTGGGACGACCCTTTGGTCCGGCCACCCATTCGGCGTACCGTGGTGGTTCAGTCAACCCGGCTCCCTGGCACCGAACCGGTCTAACCCGGAAGGTGATCCATGAGCGAGCGTCTCGAGGTCCACGTCCCCATCAGGCTCGCGATCGAGCACTCCGACGTCGCCGAGGTGCGTGCTGGCGCCTTCGCCACCAAGACCGAGGCCGAGAAGGTCCTCGACTACTGGCGCGCCGTCGGCCACACCAGCCCGATGGGGATCCGTACCCTCCCCGTCTGGGGTACGGCGGACGAGTGGATCGCCGCGGGCGCGATCGCTGCCAGTGGCGAGCCGTCGCCGGAGCCGGCGCCGCCGGCCGCCGTCGGCTGAGGAACCACCCGCTGGGCACCACCCACGTGATCACGACGCACACGTGGGAGGTTGCTGGATGTTCGAGGGCTTCACCGTCGAGGACGTCGACGTGGGCGATGCGCGGCTGCACGTCCGGCACGGCGGGTGCGGCGACCCGGTGGTCCTGCTGCACGGCCATCCGCGGACCGGCTCGACGTGGCATGCCGTCGCCCCGGCCCTCGTGGAGGCCGGCTTCCGGGTCGTCGTACCGGACCTGCGGGGGTACGGACGCTCCCGCGGGCCGGCGCCGACGGCGGACCACAGCGCTCACTCGAAGAGCGCGGTCGCTGGAGACGTGGCGCGGTTGATGACCCACCTGGGCCACGACGAGTTCGCCGTCGTCGGGCACGACCGCGGCAGCTACGTCGCGCTGCGCCTCGGCCTGGACCAGCCGGACCGGGTTGAGCGGGTCGTGCTGATCGACTGCATCCCGATCAGCGAACACCTGCGCCGCGCCGATGCTCGGTTCGCGACCGCGTGGTGGCACTGGTTCTTCTTCGCCCAGCCCGACATCCCCGAGCGGGTCATCAACGCCGACCCCGACAGCTGGTACCGCGGCGACCCTGACGTCATGGGCGCGGAGAACCACGCCGAGTGGCGCACAGCCGTGCGCGACCCGGACGTCGTCCGGGCCATGCTGGAGGACTACCGCGCCGGGCTGACGATCGACCGCGAGCACGAGGAGGCGGACCGGGCCGCGGGCCGGCGGCTGGCCATGCCGCTGCTGGTGCTCTGGTCGCTCCGTGACGACCTCGAGGACCTGTACGGCGACCCGCTGGCGATCTGGCGTGACTGGGCCACGACCGTGTCCGGCCACGGGATCGACTCCGGCCACCACCTCGCCGAGGAGGCCCCCGACGAGCTCGTCGCAGCGCTTGCTCCCTTCCTCGGGAGCGGCGGCGAACGCCGCTAGTCCCCCGGCGCCCGCCTCAGGTCAGCCAGCAGCTGGGCGACGGCGGCCGCGGTCGTCTGGTCCAGCACCGACGGCGGATCGCCGTCGAACCGGTACAGCTCGACCCGGGTCCGGCCGTCCACGAGGCTCGCGATGAAGACCGTGCCGGCCGGCTCGCCCTCCTCCTCGCCGGGACCGCCGACGCCGGTGACGGCGACAGTTGCATCGGCGGCGAGCAGCTTGGCGACGCCCTGCGCCATCTCCTCGGCACAGGACGCGGTGATCACCGGTCCCTCCGTGACGCCCAGGACGTCGTACTTCACCCGGCTCATGTACGACGCCACGCCACCGGCGAACCACGACGCGGCGCCCTCACCCCGCGCCAGCGCGCTCGCGATCGCGCCCGCCGTGAGCGACTCCGCGCAGGCGACGGCGAGGGACCGCTCGGCGGCGATGGAGGCGATCTCGGCAACGGTGTCGCTGACCGCCTCGGCGACCTTGTCGACCACGGCTCAGGGCCCCGGCGGCAGCTGCCGCTTGTGGGAGGTACGACGGTAGGCGTCCTCGATCACGCGCCGCGCCCGTTCGCCGACGTCGTCACCGGTCAGGTAGGCGTCGATCTCGGCGTAGGTGACGCCGTAGGCGACCTCGTCCGGCAGGGCCGGCCGCAGCTCCTCGAGGTCGGCCGTCGGCACTTTCTCGACGAGGTGGTCCGGCGCGCCGAGCTCGCGCCCGATGGCCACCACGCGCGACTTCGTCAGGCCGAGCAACGGGCCGACGTCGAAGGCGCCGTCGCCGTGCTTGGTGAAGAAGCCCATCACGGCCTCGGCCGCGTGGTCGGTGCCGACCACCAGTGCACCGAGGCGACCGGCGACGGCGTACTGCGCCGTCATCCGCAGGCGTGCCTTGGTGTTGCCCTTCACGAAGTCCGCCTTCTCTGCGGCCAGGGTGTCATCGGTCGTCGCGGCGTGCAGCGCGTCGACGGCCGGCTTGATGTCGACCGTCACGGTCGACGTGGGCTCGATGAAGGCGACCGCCGCAGTCGCGTCGGCCTCGTCGCCCTGCACCCCGTAGGGAAGGCGCATGGCCGTGAACGACCGCCCCGCCCGTTGGCAGGCGAGGCTCGCGAGCCGACCGGCGACCGTGGAGTCGACTCCCCCGCTGATCCCCAGGACGTAGCCGGACGCGCCGGCCCGCTCCAGGTAGTCGGCCAGGAAGGCGACCCGGCGCTCGGTCTCCGCGGCCGCGTCGAACTCGTCGGCGACGCCCAGCTCAGCCCGGATGGTCGCCTGGTCGATGGGCTCCCGCACGGGGGCGTCCTTGTCCGCCACATCGGTCACGTCGGGCCTCCTCGCGATACGTCCTGGCGTCCCGGATCCGGGGCGCCGAACGTGGAGTACCCCGCCGGGGCGATGGCAACGCGAGGCGTCGGCTCAGTCGGCGGCGACCAGCTCGAAGACCTTGATCTGCCGGTCGGTCCGCTGCTCGTAGCGGGCGAAGTTCGGCCACGTCGCGAGCATGGTCTGCCAGGCCTCGGCGCGCTCGGCGCCCTCGAGGCGGCGGGCGACGAGCTCGAACGTCTCGGCGCGGAAGCGGGCGGTGACGGAGGGGTTGGCCTCGATGTTCTTGACCCACAACGGCTCCTTGGGACCGCCGAAGTAGGAGCCCGCGATGAGGATCCGGTGCCCGTCCGGGACGCACAGGAGCGGGTTGCTGCGCGGCAGGCCGCTCTTGCGGCCGACCGTCGTCAGCATCAGGTTGGGCAGGCCGGCGACGTCGAGGATCGTGACGCGGCCGCGGGTGGCGCCCTGCAGGGCCTTGTCGGTGCGCACGATCGCCGGCAGCAGGCGCGGCATCCAGGAGATCGCGCCGATGCGGACGGCGAGCGGCTGGAGCGGGCCGGGGCGGCGCGTCTCGAACTCGGTGGGTACGACGGACATCGGGTCCTCCTCAGGTGAGCCGGTCGACGTACGCGACGACACGGTTGAACAGGGCGGTCACGGGGGCGGTGGCCGCAGGACGGGCGGTCGGTGCGCCGGCGAGCTCGGCGACCAGGTCCGTCGCGCCGAGGACGCCGGCCTCGGCAGCGACCGCGGCCGCGACGCGGGCGGCATCGCGCACGGCGACCGGGTCGACGGTCCACACGGCCTCGAAGACCCGCTGGCGGTCGGGCACGTCGGCCTGCCCGGGGAGCTCCCACGCCGACAGGCAGGCGGTGGAGTCGGGGGCGTCGCAGACGACGGCCCACTCCCGGCGCAGGGGCGCGTCCTCGGACAGTGGCGAGCGGGCCGGGCCCGCGGCGTCGGAGGCCGTGCCGTTCCAGCGGTCCGCGAACACGATGGCGGCCCGGGCGGTGCGGGCGAGCTCGGTCCAGCGCGCCGCGGAGGAGTCGTAGAAGTCGCCCCGCTGGAAGGCGCCGAAGAGGACGGGGCGGTCGGCGACCGCGCAGCACTCGTCCTCCAGGGCCCACGACAGCGCGATCAGGGTGGACTTCCTCAGCCGGTGGGTGACGAGGGTGGGGTGCTTGCGGCGCAGCTCGGCGAAGATCGATGGCGAGGTCGGTGCGGTGGCCGCCGACGCCTCGGCGATCGCGACCTCGAGCCGGACGCCGGCCTCCTTGCGGCGCAGGACCTGCTGCACGCGGGCGACGTCGTCCTCGGTGTAGCGGCGGTGGCCCGAGGACAACCGCTGCGGCACCGGGAAGTTGTGCCGGGTCTCCCACATGCGCAGCACGGCCGGGCTCAGCCCGGTGCGCTCCCCCAGGTCGCCGATCGTCAGCGGCGCGCCCTTGCCCTCGTCCATGTGCACACTCTAACCTCAACAGAGCGTTTAGGAAATCTGTTGAGGTTTGGGAGGATCCGATGGACACCGCTGACGACCTCGCCGACCTGCTGCTCCGGTCGGCCCGCGGCGACCGGGAGGCGTTCCGCCGGTTCTACGACGCCACCAGCAGTCGCGCGTTCCACCTCGAGCTGGTGCGCGCCCGGACCCGCGGCCTGGCCCACCCCCACGCAGCCGCTGAGCGAGCGACCACCGACCGCTTCCTCCGGGCGTGGCACGCCGCGCCCGAGCACGCCGCCAGCGGACTCGCTCCCCTGGCCTGGCTGCTGAGCCTGCCGACCAGCCCCGCCGCCGAGTCCGCGCACGCCTGCGCGGTCGAGGCGATCGCATGACCGCACCGGTGCTCGTCGCCGGCGGGACCGGCTTCGTCGGCAGCCGGCTGGTGGCGGCGCTGGCCGAACGCGGGACCGACGTCCGGGTGATGACCCGCCACCCCACGTCGTACGACGGTCCCGGCACGGCAGTCCACGGCGACGTCGCCGACCCGGCAAGCCTGGCCGGCGTCATGGACGGCTGCTCGGCGGCCTACTACCTCGTCCACTCCCTCGCGAACGACGACTTCGAGTCCCGCGACGCCGCCGCGGCCGAGGCGTTCGGCGAGCAGGCAGCGGCCTCCGGCGTGGCGCAGATCGTCTACCTCGGCGGCCTCGGCGACGACGGCGACGACCTCTCCGCGCACCTGCGAAGCCGGCGCGAGGTCGAGCAGCTGCTCGGCACCGGCGGCGTGCCCGTCACGGTGCTGCGCGCCGGGATCGTCGTCGGCCACGGCGGCATCTCGTGGGAGATCACCCGCCAACTCGTCGAGCACCTGCCCGCGATGGTGACCCCGCGCTGGGTGAGCACGCTGACCCAGCCGATCGCCATCGCCGACGTCATCCGCTACCTCGTCGGCGTCCTCCACGAGCCGGCCGCCCTCGGCCGGGTGTTCGACATCGGCGGCCCCGACGTCCTCGCCTACGCCGACATGCTCCAGCGCGTCGCCGCCATCGAGGGCCGTCGACTGCCGATCCTCCCGGTGCCGCTCCTCACCCCCGGCCTCTCCTCGCGCTGGCTCGCGTTCGTCACCGACGTCGACACCCGGACCGGGCGCAACCTCGTCGACTCGATGGCCAACACCGTCGTCGTGCGCGACACGAGCATCCGCGACGTCGTACCGTTCGAGCCGATGGGGTACGACGACGCGGTCCGCCTCGCCCTCGCCGAGCGAGGAGCCGAGCGAGGGCCCCACCGCGGAGCCCGCCGGTGAGCCGGGCGGCGAGCCGGCTCGACCGGCTCCTGCCCCGGCCCCTCTCGCACGTGGTCGACCCGGGCCGGCACGTCCGCCCGGAGACGAGGTCGGTCCGGCGCCGGCGGCAGCGGGTCGTCGCGGGGACCGCCCTGTGCGGCGCGGCCCTGCTGGGACGCTCGCTCGCCACTCCCCCGGGCTCGCGCCGGTTCTACGCCTCCACCGCGGCCGTCGCCGCGACCTGGACCCTGGGCGGCCTGGTGTCCGGACCGCTGCACCTCGGGTGGATCGAGAACCGCGACTCCACCCTGCGCCGGCCCGTGCTCACGCCGGTCGCGACGGGCGTCGGCGCCTTCGGGGTCTTCTACGCCGGGGCGCTCGTCGCCCGGCACATCCCGGTGCTCGACGACGCCCTCGCCCGGGTGCTGCGCTTCGCCGACGAGGGCGACGACCGCCTCGTCATGGCCACGACACTGGCCAACGGCGCGGCCGAGGAGATCTTCTTCCGCGGCGCGCTCTACTCGGCCCTGTCGGATCGCTCGCCGGTCGCCGGGTCGACCGCGGTCTACGCCCTCGCCACGACCACGACGCGCAACCCCGCCCTCGTGCTCGCCGCGGCCGTCATGGGCTGGCTGTTCGCCCTCCAGCGCCGCGCCTCGGGCGGGATCCAGGCGCCGCTGCTGACCCACGCGACCTGGTCGGCGCTGATGCTGCGCTTCCTGCCGCCGCTCTTCCGCGGCAGGCGTCACGAAACGCTCGACGCGCCTGCCACGCAGGGCTAGCCTCGAATCCCGCCGATCCCGCTCCACCGCACTCTCCGGGAGTCCTCGTGATCCGAAGCCGCCGTCTCGCCGCCCTCGCTGGATCCGTCACCCTGGTCGGGGCCGTGCTGAGCGGGGCCGCCGCCCCCGGCACGAGCTCGGCCAGCGCCGCCGGCGACGCCCCCTGCTTCGAGCCCGCAGCCGCGCGCACGACCGCCGGCGCGGCGGCACGCGGACGTGGCGGCGAGGCCAACGTGGATGCGGCGTACCAGCGGGAGGCGGCGCTGCTCGCGAAGGGCAACGCGCAGGCGAAGTCGGCGCTCGGCAAGCCGCCGGGTGGCGGCGGAGGCGGGCCGGCGGTGACCGGCGGCACGATCGACGTCCACTGGCATGTCATCAACAACGGCACCAGCCTGGCCGCGGGCAACATCCCGGACAGCCAGATCAACAGCCAGATCTCCGTCCTCAACGCCGCCTACGCCCCGTGGGGCTGGCAGTTCCGCCTGGTCAGCACGGACCGCACGACCAACGCCGGCTGGTACGTCGCCGAGCCGGGCACGACCGCCGAGACGCAGATGAAGAACGCGCTGCGGCGGGGCACGGCCGACGACCTCAACATCTACTCCAACAACCCCGGCTCCGACCTGCTCGGCTGGGCGACCTTCCCGGCGTCGTACACATCGAGCCCGAAGGCCGACGGCGTGGTCCTGCTGTTCTCGTCCGTGCCGGGCGGGTCCGCGGCGCCGTACAACGAGGGCGACACGGGGACGCACGAGGTCGGGCACTGGATGGGGCTCTACCACACCTTCCAGGGCGGCTGTTCGAAGACGGGCGACTACGTCGCGGACACTGCGCCCGAGCGCTCGGCAGCCTTCGGCTGCCCGACCGGCCGCGACACCTGCCGCTCCGGCGGCGTCGACCCGATCAACAACTTCATGGACTACTCCGACGACGCGTGCATGTTCGAGTTCACCGCCGGCCAGGACGCCCGCATGGACGCGCAGTTCAGCACCTACCGCTTCGGCAAGTAGCGGTGGGGTCGTGCGCTTCGACCTGACCACCCGGGCCTCGCCCGACCAGGTCCTGCGCGCGCTGACGGACTTCTCCGACCAACGGCTCCGGACCTGGAGCCGGACGCTCGACCCCGCCACCTACGAGGTGCGCGAGCAGGGCGACACCTGGGCCGTGGCGCGCGAGAGCACGCCACGATCGCCCTTCTGGATCGTGGCGCGCTACGACTGGTCGGACCCCGCCGTCGTCCGCTGGACGGAGGTCGAGAACAGCTACGGCGGCCGGGGCTCCGGCTCGGTCACCATCGCGCCGGCCGAGGGTGGAGGCAGCCGGCTCGCGGTCGAGTGGTCGTCGTACGACGCCACCCGCGCCCGGGACCGGATCGGGCTCTTCGTCATCCACCGCACCCCGATGAACCGGCTGATCGCCCGCATGTGGCGCTCGGCGCTGGACCGCTACGCCGACGGGGAGGCGGCCTGACCGACTGCTTGCCGCGACGTGGGCCGGCACGGCCGCAACGGGCTCAGGGTCGCGTGGTGATCGGCGCCAGCACGCAGTCGAGGACCTCGCCCAGGTCCTGGCAGTCCGGACCGGTGGGGCTCGGCGTCGGCGAGGGCGTCTTGGACGGCTTGCCCGAGGGGCTCGGCTTCGGCGAGCCCGACGGCTTCGGCGAGGGCTTCGGCGTGCGCGGGTCGTCGTCCGCGGGCTCGTCCGTCTCCGCGGCCGGCACCACGTCGGCCGGGTCGTCGGTCGGGTCGTCGGTCAGCTCGTCGGTCGCACTGTCGCTCGGCCGCGGGCGGTCCACGACCTCGCCCATGACGGACGGCTCCTCGCTCGGCGTCAGGGAGCTCTCCGGGGACGCGGGCCGGGTCTCACGGTCCTTCGCCGGCTGGTCCTTGCCGATCGCGAGACCGACCGCCCAGGCGCCGACCACGAATGCGATGACGCCGACAGCGATGCCGCGCGCCAACCAGATCCTGCTCAAGCGCATGCCCATGTGATCACCAGCCCCAAGTCCGATGCAGCGATCGTAGGGGGTGGACACGCTCGGCGCACAGGCCGGGAATGCTCGAGGCGGCCGGACGGGGCCGGGAATCAGCGACGGCTCCCCGCGCTTGTACCCGGAGCCTCCGCCCGGCGATCCCGTGGCGGACCCCCAGCCCGAGGAGACCTCGATGTCGACCACCCCCACCGCTGCCGCCACGACGCAACCCGTCGCCGCCCCCAGCCGCCACCAGCTCGCCCTGATGATCTGGCTCGCCGTGTTCCCGACGCTCACCGTGCTGAACCTGACCGTCGGCTCCCTGCTGAAGGACGCCAACACGGTGCTGCGCACCCTGGTGATGGCGAGCATCGCCGTCCCGATCGTGGTCTACCTGCTGCTCCCCCGGCTGCACCGGGTCCGCGCGCGCCTGCTCAGCCGCGGCGCTGTCCGCTAGTCAGCGCACGCCCCACGAGTAGGTCTGCTTGCGCAGCCGCAGGTAGACCAGCGCCTCGGTCGACAGCACCCCGGGGATGCGCCGGATCCCGCTGGAGATGATCTGCAGCAGGTGCTCGTCGCTCTCGCACACCACCTCGGCCAGCAGGTCGAAGGTGCCGGCCGTGATCACGACGTAGTCCACCTCGTCGAGCTCGGCGAGGGCATCGGCGATCGGCTCGAGCTCACCGGTGGCCTTGATGCCGATCATGGCCTGGCGGGCGAAGCCCAGCTCGAGCGGGTCGGTGACGGCCACGACCTGCATGACGCCGCTGTCGGTGAGCCGCTGCACGCGCTGCCGCACGGCGGCCTCCGACAGGCCGACCGCCTTCCCGATCGCCGCGTAGGACCGTCGTCCGTCCTCCTGGAGCTCGGCGATGATCGCCTTGGAGACGTCGTCCAGCGGGGCGGGCTTGGGCTTGGTCACCCCCGAATCCTCACAGGTCCGGACGACTCCGCGCAACGTGCATGTTCGGATTCCGTTGCAATCACATCAACTGACCACGGAATCCCTTGTCATGTGACCTGTGCCATGTCACGATGCGCAGACCAGTCCACAGGGGAGGTGGGAGCTTGGCCGGCTCGTCCGGAATCAGTCGCAGGGCAGCCCTGCGCGGTGGGGCCGGCGTCGCGCTCGGCGCCGCGAGCCTCGGCGTACTGCCGTTGTTCGGCACGCCCGACCGCAAGCAGGACCCCGCGACGTGTACGACGCGCGACCTGTCGGAGTCCGACCGGCGCCTCGTCGTGTCCAACTGGCCGGGCTACATGGACGAGGACGACGAGGGCTACGTCTCGACGCTGACCGAGTTCCAGAAGCGCACCGGCATCGAGGTGGCCTACACCGCCGACGTCAACGACAACCTCGAGTTCTTCGCGAAGGTCGTCAACCAGCTCGGCTCGTGCCAGACCTCGAAGCGCGACCTGTTCATGCTGACCGACTGGATGGCGGCGCGGATGATCCAGGTCGGCTGGATCCAGCCGCTGGACGCGGCCAAGGTGCCCAACCTGCACGCCAACCTGATCGACTCCCTCGCCGACGTCGGTTGGGACCCGGAGCGGAAGTACTCGGCACCCTGGCAGAGCGGTCTCACCGGGATCGCCTACAACAAGGCGAAGGTCAAGGAGGTGCGCTCCTTCGAGGAGCTGCTCTCCCGCAAGGACCTCAAGGGCCGGGTCACCCTGCTGACCGAGATGCGCGACACGATGGGCCTCGCGCTGCTCGCCCAGGGCGACGACCCGGCCGAGTTCACCGACGACCAGTGGGACAACGCGGTCGACCGGATCAAGAAGGCCCGCAGCGACGGACAGATCCGCGCCTTCACCGGCAACGAGTACATCCAGGACCTCGCCGCCGGGAACGTCCTCGCCTGCGAGGCGTGGTCCGGTGACGTAGCCGCGGCCGAGGACGAGAACCTCGTCTTCGTCGCGCCCGAGGAGGGCCAGATGATCTGGTCCGACAACATGCTCGTGCCCAACCTCGCGACGCACCAGACCAGTGCCGAGGAGTGGATCAACTACTACTACGAGCCCGAGGTGGCCGCGAAGCTCGCCGCCTACGTCTGGTACATCTGCCCGGTCAAGGGCGCCCAGGAGGCGATGGAGAAGGTCGACCCGAGCCTCGTCGACAACCCGCTGATCTTCCCGACTGCCGAGTCGCTGGCCACGACGCACACGTTCATGGCCCTCGAGGAGTTCCAGGTCCGCGCCTACGAGAAGGATTTCGCTGATGTCACTGGCGGCTGACCGCACCGACGCCCCTGCCCACCGCTCGTCCGGCGAGCCCCGCAACCTCCGGCTGAGCGCGCTGACGAAGGAGTTCGCGACCTTCACCGCCGTACGCTCGCTCGACCTGGAGGTGCCGGCCGGCACCTTCTTCGCCCTGCTCGGCCCGTCCGGGTGCGGCAAGACGACGACCCTGCGCATGGTCGCCGGCCTGGAGTCGCCGACCTCGGGCACGATCCACCTCGGCACCGACGAGATCACCTGGGAGAAGCCGTACCGGCGCCCGGTCAACACCGTCTTCCAGAACTACGCGCTCTTCCCGCACCTCGACATCCACGAGAACGTCGCCTTCGGCCTGCGCCGGCGCGGCGCCAAGGACGTGGACCGCCAGGTGCAGGAGATGCTCGAGCTCGTCGAGCTCGAGGCGCAGGCGCGCAAGAAGCCGCCGCAGATGTCGGGCGGCCAGCAGCAGCGCGTCGCCCTCGCCCGGGCGCTCATCAACCGGCCCGAGGTGCTGCTGCTCGACGAGCCGCTCGGCGCGCTCGACCTCAAGCTGCGCCGCGCGATGCAGATCGAGATCAAGCGGATCCAGACCGAGGTCGGCCTCACCTTCGTGCACGTCACGCACGACCAGGAGGAGGCGATGACCATGGCCGACACGATCGCGGTCATGAACGGCGGCGTGATCGAGCAGATGGGCTCGCCGACCGAGCTCTACGAGAACCCGCGGACCACCTTCGTCGCCAACTTCCTCGGCCAGTCCAACCTGGTGGCGGGCACGGTCAGCAGCGCGGACGGCGACGTCGTACGCGTCGACATGCACGGCACCCAGGTCTCCATCCCCGCCGAGCGCGCCCACGTGCGCAGCGGCAACGGGTGGATCGGGATCCGTCCGGAGAAGGTGCTCGTCGCCCCGGAGGGCGAGCCGATCGACGCCCCCGGCAACCACCTGCCCGGCGGCGTGATCACCGACGTCAGCTTCGTCGGCGTCAGCACGCAGTACCTCGTGATGATGCCGTGGGGCCAGGAGCTGATGGCCTTCGAGCAGAACACCGGCCGCCGCGGGATCCTCGACCAGGGCACCCGCGTGGACGTGTCGTGGCGTCCCGAGTTCGCCTTCCTGCTGCCCGCCGACCAGGACGTCAACGCCGGCGCCCTGGAGGAGGACTGATGCGCAGGGGCCGCTTCACCGGCTACTGGTTGATGCTGCCAGCGGCCCTCTGGCTCGGTGTCTTCTTCGTCATCCCGTTCTACTCGCTGCTCGCGACCAGCCTCTACGACCCCCAGGGCTCGGTCCTGACCGGGTACGACGTCACCTACCACGTCGCGAACTTCTGGGACGCGCTGCGTGAGCACTGGGACGAGCTGTGGCGCTCGCTCTGGTACGCCGGCGTCGCCACCGTGATCTGCGCGGTGATCGGCTACGTGCTGGCCTACGCGATCGCGTTCAAGGCGGGCCGGTGGCGCAACTTCCTGCTGGTGCTGGTGATCGCGCCCTTCTTCACCAGCTTCCTCGTGCGCACCCTGTCGTGGAAGCTGATCCTCGCCGACGACGGCTTCATCGTCGACGCCCTGCAGACGGTGCACCTGATGGGCGACGACGACCGGCTGCTGGCGACGCCCATCGCCGTGATCGCCGGCCTGGTCTACAACTTCCTCCCGTTCATGGTGCTGCCGCTCTACGCCAGCCTCGAGAAGATCGACGTACGGCTCATCGAGGCCGCGAGCGACCTCTACGCCTCCCCGTCGCGGGGATTCCTCAAGGTCACGCTCCCCCTGTCGATGCCCGGCGTGGTGGCCGGCACGCTGCTGACCTTCATCCCGGCGGCCGGCGACTACATCAACGCCCAGCTGCTCGGCAGCACCAACCAGCGGATGGTCGGCAACGTCATCCAGGACCTGTTCACCGACACCGGCGACTACGCCGCCGCGGGCGCCCTCTCGGTCACCCTGATGGCGATCATCGTGGCGCTCGTCGTCATCTACATCCGCAAGGCGGGGACGGAGGAGCTCCTGTGACCGGACTGCAACGCGTCGGACGGTGGATCGGCGAGCACCTCGTCCTCGCGGCGGGCCTGCTCGTGCTCGTCTACATGTTCGTGCCGATCGCCGTCGTGATGCTGATGAGCTTCAACGACAACAGCGCGTCGCGCAACGTCTACGCCTTCAAGGGCTTCACGTTCGACAACTGGGCGAACGTCTGCCAGCCCGACGGCATGTGCGAGGCGGTGCTGCGCAGCGTCGGGATCGGCCTGGCGGCCACGCTGGTCGCCACCATCCTCGGCACCCTTGCCGCGTTCGCCCTCGTGCGCCACGACTTCCGCGGCCGCTCGGCGATGAACACGATCATCTTCCTGCCGATGGCCTCGCCCGAGATCGTGATGGGCTCCTCGCTCCTCGCGCTCTTCGTGTCGGCCGGCTTCGGGGGCAAGCTCGGCCTGGTCACGATCTTCATCGCGCACGTGATGTTCTGCCTGTCGTTCGTCATCGTGACGGTCAAGGCCCGGCTCGCCGGCCTCGACGGCAACCTCGAGGAGGCCGCGATGGACCTCTACGCCAGCGAGGCCACCACCTTCTGGCGGATCACCTTCCCGCTGGTCTTCCCCGGCATCGCCGCCGCGGCCCTGCTGAGCTTCTCGCTGTCCTTCGACGACTTCATCATCACCAACCTCAACGCCGGCCAGACCGTCACCTTCCCGATGTACGTCTGGGGCGTGAGCCAGCGCGGTGTGCCGATGCAGGTCAACGTCATCGGCACGATCATGTTCCTGATCTCGCTGACCATCGTCATCGGCAACATGCTGGCCGCCAGGAGGAAGCAGCCCGCCTGACCGCCTCCGGTGGTCGAGGAGGGCGCCCCGGCGCCCGTCTCGAGGCCGCTGGCCTCGGTGCAGCGGCTGTGCTCGTCACGGTTCCAGCACCGCGGCCAGAGGTCTCGAGACGGTTGCTGCGCAACCTCCTCGACCAGCGGGGACGGCCAGAGGTCTCGAGACGGTTGCTGCGCAACCTCCTCGGCCAGCGGCGAACGAAACGGGCCCCTGTCGCGCTCACCCCACTCGGTGGCACGACAGGGGCCCGTCCGGTCCCCGGCTGTGGTGTCCCTCAGAGGAGGGAGGCGGCCTCCGTGAGCACGGAGCGCAGCTTCTGCTCCATCTCGTCGAAGTGCGACTGCTCGCAGATCAGCGGCGGCGAGAGCTGGATGACCGGGTCGCCGCGGTCGTCGGCGCGGCAGTAGAGGCCGGCGTCGTACAGGGCCTTGGAGAGGAAGCCGCGCAGCAGGCGCTCCGACTCGTCCTCGTCGAAGGTCTCCTTGGTGGCCTTGTCCTTGACCAGCTCGATGCCGTAGAAGAAGCCGTCGCCGCGGACGTCGCCGACGATCGGCAGGTCGAGCAGCTTCTCCAGGGTGCCGCGGAAGGCGCCCTCGCGTTCGCGCACGCCCTCGTTGATCTTCTCGTTCTCGAAGATCTCGAAGTTCTTCAGCGCGACCGCCGTGGAGACCGGGTGGCCGCCGAAGGTGTAGCCGTGCAGGAAGGTCTCGGTGCCGTGGGCGAAGGGCTCGTAGATCCGGTCGCTGGCGATCATCGCGCCGAGCGGGGCGTAGCCGGACGTGATGCCCTTGGCGGAGGTGATGATGTCGGGCTGGTAGCCGTAGCGCTCCGCGCCGAACATGTGGCCGAGCCGGCCGTAGGCGCAGATCACCTCGTCGGAGACCAGCAGGACGTCGTACTCGTCGCAGATCTCGCGGACCCGGTCGAAGTAGCCCGGCGGCGGCGGGAAGCAGCCGCCCGCGTTCTGCACCGGCTCGAGGAAGACGGCGGCGACGGTGTCGGGGCCCTCGTTCTCGATCGCGACGGCGATCTGGTCGGCGGCCCAGCGGCCGAAGGCCTTGGGGTCGGAGCCGTCGAGGAAGCCGCCCGTCATCTCCGACGCGCGGTAGGCGTTGGTGTTGGGCACCCGGAAGGTCGAGGGCACCAGCGGCTCGAAAGGGGCCTTGAGACCGGGCAGGCCGGTGATCGAGAGCGCGCCGTGGGTGGTGCCGTGGTAGGCGATGGCCCGGCTGATGACCTTGTGCTTCAGCGGCTTGCCGGTGAGCTTGAAGTAGTTCTTGGCGAGCTTCCAGGCGGACTCGACCGCCTCACCGCCGCCCGAGGTGAAGAAGACGCGGTTGAGGTCGCCCGGCGCGTAGCCGGCGATCTTCTCCGCGAGCTCGATGGCGGTCGGGTGCGCGTAGGACCACAGCGGGAAGAACGCGAGCTCGGAGGCCTGCTTGGCAGCGGCCTCGGCGAGGTCGGTCCGGCCGTGGCCGAGCTGGCTGACGAAGAGCCCGCCGAGCGCGTCGAGGTACTTGCGACCCTGTGCGTCCCAGACGTAGGCCCCCTCCCCCCGCACGATCACCGGGACATCGGCGGTGTCGTAGGACGACATGCGGGTGAAGTGCATCCACAGGTGGTCCCGGGCGGACTGTTGCAGGGCGCTGTGCGCGGTCTCGTCGTACACGCTCGCCATCCTCCCCCTGACGGGCGAGTTCGGCAAGCGATTTCGTTGCAACAGCGCAAAATGACCACGGATTTCGTCGCCAATGCCTTTCGTGCCACGGGGATCCTGACTAGGCTCCGCCGCATGACCACCCTCCGCAACGTGATCGACGGCGCCTCCGTCGACGCCGCCTCGGGCGCCACGTACGACGTCGTCAACCCCGCCACCGGCCAGGCCTACGCCACCGCGCCCGCCAGCGGCGCCGAGGACGTCGACCGGGCGATGCGCGCCGCGGAGCGGGCCTTCGACGGCGGCTGGGCCGACACGACGCCGAAGGAGCGCCAGGAGGCGCTGCTGCGGATGGCGCAGGCGCTGGAGGACCGCGCCGAGGAGTTCGTGCAGGCGGAGTGCGAGAACACCGGCAAGCCGATCGGCATCACCCGCGACGAGGAGCTGCCGCCGAGCGTGGACGAGCTCCGCTTCTTCGCCGGCGCCGCGCGGGTGCTCGAGGGACGCAGCGCCGGGGAGTACCTCAAGGACCACACGTCGTGGATCCGCCGGGAGCCGATCGGCGTCGTCGCCCAGGTGACGCCGTGGAACTACCCGCTGATGATGGCGATCTGGAAGATCGCGCCGGCGCTGGCCGCAGGCAACACGATCGTGCTCAAGCCGAGCGACACCACCCCCGCGAGCACCGTGCTCCTGGGCGAGCTCGCCAACGAGTTCCTGCCGCCGGGCGTGCTCAACGTCGTCTGCGGCGACCGGACGACCGGGCGCGCGCTCGTCGAGCACCCGACGCCGCAGATGGTGGCGATCACCGGGTCGGTCCGGGCCGGGATGGAGGTCGCCGGCTCCGCGGCCGCCGACCTCAAGCGGGTCCACCTCGAGCTGGGCGGCAAGGCACCCGTCGTGGTCTTCGACGACGCCGACGTCGCCGCGGCGGCGGAGGCGATCGCCGTCGCCGGCTACTTCAACGCCGGCCAGGACTGCACCGCCGCCACCCGGGTCCTCGCCGCCGAGGGCGTGTACGACGACCTGGTGGCCGCCCTCGCCGAGCAGGCCCGCAGCACCCGCACCGGCATGCCCGACGACCCCGACGTCCTCTTCGGCGCGCTCAACAACCCCGACCAGCTGGCGCGCGTCGCCGGCATGGTCGACCGGCTGCCCGACCACGCGAGCATCGACGCCGGCGGCACCCGTCCCACGATCGCCGGCGGCGGGGGCGGCTACTTCTTCGACCCGACCGTCGTCTCCGGGCTGCGCCAGGACGACGAGGCGATCCAGCAGGAGATCTTCGGCCCGGTCATCACGGTGCAGAGGTTCGGCGACGAGGCCGAGGCGCTGCGCTTCGCCAACGGCGTGCAGTACGGCCTCTCCTCCAGCGTCTGGACGAAGGACCACGGCCGGGCGATGCGGATGTCGCGCAAGCTCGACTTCGGCGTGGTCTGGATCAACACGCACATCCCGTTCGTGTCGGAGATGCCGCACGGCGGCTTCAAGCACTCCGGCTACGGCAAGGACCTGTCGATGTACGGACTCGAGGACTACACGCGCATCAAGCACGTCATGTCCTTCACCGGGGAGGGCGTCTCGTGACGGTCGCAGCGCGACCTCCTCGACGACCGGAGGAAGGCCGATGAGGATCCTGCTGGTCGGCGCGGGCGGTGTCGGCGGCGCCTTCGCCGCGATCGCGGCCCGCCGCGACTTCTTCGAGCAGGTCGTGGTCGCCGACCACGACCTCGCGAAGGCCGAGAGGGCCGCGGCCGGCGACGAGCGGTTCGTCGCCGCGCGGGTCGACGCCTCCTCGGCGGAGGCCGTGACCGCGCTCTGCCGCGAGCACGGGATCACCCACGTGATGAACGCGGTGGATCCCGTGTTCGACATGCCGGTCTTCGAGGGCGCGTTCGCCGCGGGCGCCGACTACCTGGACATGGCGATGTCGCTCTCGCGGCCGCACCCCGAGGCGCCGTACGAGAGAACGGGCGTGAAGCTCGGCGACGAGCAGTTCGCCGCGGCCGCCGAGTGGGAGGAGGCCGGGCGGCTCGCCCTCGTCGGGATCGGCGTCGAGCCCGGGCTCTCCGACGTCTTCGCCCGCTACGCGGCCGACCACCTGTTCAGCGAGATCGACGAGCTGGCCACCCGCGACGGCGCCAACCTGGTCGTGACCGACGACGACGGCAACGAGGTCTTCGCGCCGTCGTTCTCGATGTGGACCACGATCGAGGAGTGCCTCAACCCGCCCGTGGTGTGGGAGAGGGACCGTGGCTGGTTCACCACTCCCCCGTTCAGCGAGCCGGAGGTCTTCGACTTCCCCGAGGGCATCGGCCCGGTCGAGTGCGTCAACGTCGAGCACGAGGAGGTGCTCCTCATGCCGCGCTGGGTCGACTGCCGGCGGGTCACCTTCAAGTACGGCCTCGGCGAGGAGTTCATCACCATCCTCAAGGTGCTCCACACCCTCGGGCTCGACCGCACGGAGAAGGTCACGGTCAAGGGCGTCGAGGTGTCGCCGCGCGACGTCGTCGCGGCCGTGCTGCCCGACCCGGCGACGGTCGGCCCGCGGATGACCGGCAAGACCTGCGCCGGGCTGTGGGTGACGGGGACCGGCAAGGACGGCAACCCCCGGTCGACGTACCTCTACCACGTGGTCGACAACGAGTGGTCGATGCGCGAGTACGGCCACCAGTGCGTGGTCTGGCAGACCGCGGTCAACCCCGTCGTCGCGCTCGAGCTGCTCGCCACCGGGGTGTGGCAGGGTGCGGGCGTGCTCGGTCCGGAGGCGTTCGACGCGGTGCCCTTCCTCGACCTGCTGACGGCGTACGGCGCCCCGTGGGGTCAGCGCGAGCAGTGAGCCCGTCCGACGCCCATGCCCGCGCCGACGCCGCCGCACCCCGCGTGCTGTGGCTCGACACCCCCGACCGTCCGGCACCACGTCCGGCCGTGACGACGGCGACCGACGTCGACCTGCTCGTCGTCGGCGGCGGCTTCACCGGCCTCTGGACCGCCCTCTGCGCGCTCGAGCGGGAGCCCGGGCGCTCCGTCCTGGTCGTCGAGCGGGACCGGATCGCCGAGCAGGCCACCGGTCGCAACGGCGGCTTCTGCGAGGCCAGCCTCACCCACGGCGAGGACAACGGGCGCGAGCGCTGGCCCGACGAGTACGACGAGCTGGAGCGCCTCGGGCTCGAGAACCTCGACGCCATCGAGGCGGCCGTGCAGCACTACGGCATCGACTGCGACCTCCGCCGCACGGGGCAGCTCTCCGTGGCCACCCGGCCGCACGAGGTGGAGGGGCTCGCCCCCGACGAGGACGGCTTCCTCGACGCCGGCGCCGTCCGCGCGCTGGTCGACTCCCCCACCTATCTCGCCGGCCGGCTCGACGCCGAGGGCTGCGCGATGGTCGACCCGGCGCGCCTGGCGTGGGGACTGGCCGCCGCGGTCGAGTCGCTCGGCGGGGTGGTCGCCGAGGGGACGTCGGTCTCCCGGCTCCGCGGCCGCGGACCCGGCGGTGCGGTCGAGGCGACGACCGCCTCCGGCGCGACGATCCGCGCCCGCCACGTCGCGATGGCGACCAACGCCTTCCCGGGCCTGCTGCGCCGGGTCTCGACGCGCGTCGTACCGGTCTACGACCACGTGCTCGCCACCGAGCCGCTCAGCGCCGACCAGCTGGCTGCCGTCGGCTGGGACAGCCGCTGCGGGGTCGCCGACTCCGGCAACCTCTTCCACTACTACCGGCTGACCGCGGACGACCGCATCCTCTGGGGCGGGTACGACGCCGTCTACCACTTCGGCAAGGGCATCGCGCCGGGACACGAGCAGCGCCCCGCGACCCACCGGGTCCTGGCGGAGCACTTCTACGAGACCTTCCCGCAGCTGGCCGGTGTCGGGTTCAGCCACCGCTGGGGAGGCGTCATCGACACCTGCACCCGCTTCTGTGCCTTCTTCGGCACCGCCAGGCGCGGCCGGGTCGCCTATGCCGCCGGCTTCACCGGCCTCGGCGTCGGCGCGTCCCGGTTCGCGGCCGAGGTGATGCTCGACCTGCTCGCGGGCGAGGAGACCCCGCGGACCCGGCTCGCGATGGTGCGCGAGAAGCCGTTGCCCTTCCCGCCCGAGCCGCTGGCGTGGACCGGCATCCAGCTGACCCGGTGGGCGTCCGCCCGAGCGGACGCCACCGGGCGCCGGAACCTGTGGCTGCGCACCCTGGACCGGCTGGGCCTGGGCTTCGACTCCTGACATCCTCCGGTGGTTGAGGTGCGAGGCGCCCCCGGGGTTTCGAGGCTCCTCGCTGGCGCTCGTCGCACCTCAACCACCGGGACGGTTCAGGCGCCGGTGTAGTGCTTGTCGGCCTCGTCGAGCGCCTTGTCCAGCACCGCGATGCCGGCCAGCACGTCCTCGTCGCTGGTCGTGCACGGCGGGACGACGTGCGTGCGGTTGAAGTGCACGAACGGCCACACCCCGCCGGCCTTGCACGCCGCCGCGAACGCCGCCATCGGGGCCGCGTCGGCGCCGGAGGCGTTGAAGGGCACGAGCGGCTCGCGCGTCGTACGGTCGCGGACCAGCTCGAGGGCCCAGAAGACACCGAGGCCGCGGACCTCGCCGACGCTCGGGTGCTTGTCCGCGAGGGCGCGCAGGGCCGGGCCGATCACGTCGTCGCCGAGGCGACGGGCGTTCTCGACGACCTTCTCCTCGCGCATCACGTTGATCGACGCGACGGCCGAGGCGCAGGCCAGCGGGTGGCCGGAGTAGGTCAGCCCGCCGGGGAACGGACGGTCGGCGAAGGTCGCCGCGATCCGCTCCGAGATGACCACGCCGCCGAGCGGGACGTAGCCGGAGTTGACGCCCTTGGCGAACGTGATCAGGTCGGGTACGACGCCCCACCGGTCGACCGCGAACCACTCGCCGCAGCGGGCGAAGCCGGCCATCACCTCGTCGGCGATCATCACGATGCCGAACTCGTCGCACAGCGCCCGGACCCCGGCGAGGTAGCCCTCCGGCGGCACCAGGATGCCGTTCGTGCCGACCACCGTCTCGAGGATGATCGCCGCGATCGTCTGCGGGCCCTCGACAGCGACCAGGTCGCGCAGGTGCGCCAGGGCGCGCTCGCACTCCTCGGCCTCGGTGGTGGCGTGGAACGCCGAGCGGTAGGGGTAGGGACCCCAGTAGCGGACGATCCCGGAGATGCCGGGCTCGGAGGCCCAGCGCCGCGGGTCGCCGGTCAGCGCGATCGCGCCGGCCGTGGCGCCGTGGTAGCTCCGGTAGGCCGAGAGCACCTTGTGCCGGCCGGTGTGCACGCGCGCCATCCGGATGGCGTTCTCGTTGGCCTCGGCGCCGCCGTTGGTGAAGAACACCTTGTCCAGGTCGCCGGGAGCGACCTCCGCGATCAGCCGGGCGGCCTCGGCCCGCACGTCGTTGCCGAAGCCGGGGGCGAGGGTGGCCAGCCGGCCGGCCTGCTCCTGGATCGCGGCCACCACGGCCGGGTGCTGGTGGCCGATGTTGACGTTGACCAGCTGCGAGGAGAAGTCGAGGAAGCGGTTGCCGTCGCCGTCCCAGAAGAAGCTGCCCTCCGCCCGCGTGACCGACAGGGGCGCGATCTGCGCCTGGGCCGACCAGGAGTGGAAGACGTGGGCCTTGTCGAGGCGCCGGATCGTCTCGGCGTCGTACGACGGCAGGAGACTCGCGCTGCCGGAGGTGGAGTCACTCATCGCGGGCTCCTCAGCGGGTGCGCGGGAAGCCGAGGTCGACGCTCGAGGTGGCCGGGTCGGGCCAGCGCGAGGTGACGACCTTGCCGCGGGTGTAGAAGTTGATGCCCTCGGGCCCGTACATGTGGGTGTCGCCGAAGAGGGAGTCCTTCCAGCCGCCGAAGGAGTAGTAGGCGACCGGCACCGGGATCGGCACGTTGATGCCGACCATGCCGACCTCGACGTCGAACTGGAACTGCCGGGCCGCGCCGCCGTCACGGGTGAAGATCGCGGTGCCGTTGGCGAACTGGTTGGAGTTGATCAGCTCGAGGCCCTCCTCGTAGGTCTCCACCCGGACCACGCCGAGCACCGGGCCGAAGATCTCGTCGCGGTAGCAGGTCATGTCGGGCGTGACGTGGTCGAGCAGGGTCGTGCCGAGGAAGAAGCCGTCGGTGGGGACGTCGGCCGCGCGACCGTCGACGACCACGCTCGCCCCCTGGGCCTCGCCGGAGTCGACGTACGACGCCACCTTGTCGCGGTGCTCGCGGGTGATGAGCGGGCCCATGTCGGTGCCCGGCTCCGCGCCGTCGCCGACGACGAGCTTGGGCAGGCGCACGGCGATCGCCTCGACCAGCGGGTCGGCGATGTCGCCGACCGCGACCGCGACGGACAGCGCCATGCAGCGCTCGCCGGCGGCACCGTAGGCGGCCGAGACGATGGCGTCGGCGGCGACGTCGAGGTCGGCGTCGGGCAGCACGAGGGCGTGGTTCTTCGCGCCGCCGAGGGCCTGGACGCGCTTGCCGTGGGCCGTGCCGGTCTCGTAGATGTACTGCGCGATCGGGGTCGAGCCGACGAAGCTGACGGCCGCGATGTCGGGGTGGGTCAGCAGCGCGTCGACCGCCTCCTTGTCGCCGTGGACGACGGTGAAGACGCCGTCCGGCAGGCCGGCCTCCTTCCACAGCTGCGCCAGGAAGAGAGCGGCCGAGGGGTCCTTCTCGCTCGGCTTGAGGACGAACGCGTTGCCGCAGGCGATGGCGTTGGCGCACATCCAGAGCGGGACCATCGCCGGGAAGTTGAAGGGCGTGATGCCGGCGACGACGCCGAGCGGCTGGCGGATGTTGTAGACGTCGACGCCGGTCGCGGCCTGCTCGGAGAAGCCGCCCTTGAGCAGCTGCGGGACACCGGCGGCGAACTCGACGTTCTCCAGGCCGCGGGCGATCTCGCCGAGGGCGTCGGCGTGCACCTTGCCGTGCTCGGCGGTGATGATCCGGGCCAGCTCGTCGGAGCGGTCGTGGAGCAGCTGGCGGAAGGCGAAGACGACGCCGGAGCGCTGCGAGAGCGACGAGCTGCGCCACTGCTTCGCGGCCTCGACCGCGGTCGCGACCGCTGCGGAGACCTCGGCGGTCGAGGCGAGGTCGACCTGCCCCGAGACGGCGCCGGTGGCCGGGTTGAAGACGTCAGCGGTGCGACCCGAGGTGCCCGCGACGACGCGGCCCTCGATCCAGTGCGAGATGCGGGTGCTCATGCACCACAGATTATGTTCCATCTCTAGCCACAGCAAAGAGCGTATTGCTATGTTGCAAAGGTGCCGACGCCGTCGAAGGAGCTCATCTCCGGGATCGAGACCCGGCTCGCCGAGCCCACCTCCAAGGGCCTCGCCGCCGCTGTCGGCCGGGCGATCCGCGACGGCGTGCTGGCCCCGGGCGACCGCCTGCCGCCGATCCGCGAGCTCGCGCACGAGCTGGCCCTCTCCCCCACGACCGTCAGCGCCGCCTGGGCCCTGCTGACCCGCGCCGGGACCCTGCGGACCGCCGGACGTCGCGGCACGGTCGTCGCCGACACCTCCGCCCCGCGCACCGGCCGCTACCAGCAGGCGCTGGAGAAGCCGGCCGCCTTCCCGCTCGACCTGTCCACCGGCGTGCCCGACGAGGAGCTGCTGCCCGCCCTCGGTGGCGCCCTGCAGGCACTCACCACCGCCGGCACACCGCACTCCTACCTCGACGACCCCGTCCTGCCCGAGCTGCGCGAGGTCCTGCTCGCCTCCTGGCCCTACGAGCCGGAGGCGCTGACGGTCGTCGACGGAGCGATGGACGGGCTGGAGCTCGTGCTCCGCAGCCGGCTGCAGTACGGCGACCGCGTGGTCGTCGAGCACCCCGGCTTCCCTCCCCTGCTGGACCTGCTCGAGGCCCTGGGCGCCGTGGTCGTCGGGGTGCCGCTCGACAGCGAGGGCATCGAGCCGGGACCACTCGAGGACGCCCTGGCAGAGCCGATCGCCGCCGTGGTCCTGCAGCCGCGCGCGCAGAACCCCACGGGGGCCTCGACGAGCCCGGCCCGGGCCTCGGTGCTGGCGGACCTGCTCCGCGACCACGACGTGCTCGTCGTCGAGGACGACTCCGCGAGCGCCCTCGGCGGCCCCGCCCCGGTCACCCTCGCCACCCACCTCCCCGACCAGACCGTCCACCTGCGCAGCTACTCCAAGTCGCACGGCCCCGACCTGCGCCTCGCCGCCCTCAGCGGCCCGGCACCGGTCGTCGACGGCGTGCGCCACCTGCGCCAGCTCGGCCAGGGCTGGAGCAGCCGCCTGCTCCAGCGGATCCTGCTCCACCTGCTCACCGACCCCGGCTCGCGCGCGGAGGTCGAGGCCGCCCGCGTCGAGTACGCCGCCCGTCGTACCGCCTTCGTCGACGCGCTCGCCGCCGAGGGTGTCGAGGTGGGTGGCGTCGAGGGGCTCAACGTGTGGGTCCCCGTCCACGACCAGGAGGCCGCGCTCGTCCGGCTCGCCAGCCAGGGCATCGGCGTGGCCGCGGGCTCGCCCTTCCAGCTGCTCCCCGACGACCCGCACGTCCGGGTCACGTGCGGGTTGGTGCGGGAGGACCTGCCTGCCGTTGCGGCCGCTGTCGCTGCGGCGGCGCGGACGGGAGGGTGGGGCAACCGGGCGCGGTGAGCGTCAGGGACAGCCGGGACACGCCGACGGCCGAGGTCAGCCGCGCTCGAGCGCGAAGGCCAGGGCGAAGCCGACGGCGGCGATGAGGCCCACGTAGAGATGGGTGCGCTCGAAGGCCTCCGGGATCATGGTGTCCGCGATCATCGTCAGGATCGCTCCCGCCGCGAGTGCGGTGATCACGGCGACTCCTTCGGGCGAGGCGTCCCGGAGCAGCAGGCACCCGAGCATGCCGGCGATACCGCTGGCCAGGGCAATGCCTCCCCAGGTCGTGAAGACGAAGCGAGCGCTCCGGCCCGCTCGCTTCATGCCAGCCGCGCTGGAAAGGCCCTCCGGGAGGTTGGAGATGAAGATCGCAGCCAGGACGGGCACTCCGACCCCGCCGCCGCCCAGCAGGGAGAGCCCCAGGACCACCGACTCCGGGACGCCGTCCAGCAGTGCTCCCACGGCGATGGCGCTGCCGCTGCCCGGGTGGTCGTCCTCGGTGGCTTGCTGGTCCTCGGAGCGCTTGCGGTGCCGTGCCCCGCGTCTCGCGAGCACGAGGTTTGCCCCAACGTAGGCCGTCGCACCGACCAGGAACCCCAGCAACGTGGGCCCCAGGCCCCCGGTGGCCTCGGCCTCGTCGACCAGGTCGAACGCCAACGCCGAGATGAGGACCCCCGCCCCGAAGGCCATGATCGAAGCGACCACGGACCGCGGCACGGGGACGAACCACGCGATCGCCGCCCCGACCACCAGTGCGCTTCCGGCGAGCAGCCCCCATAGACCTGCGTCCAGCCAGACCGGCGTGTTCACGATTACTCCGTCCTCCGGGGCGTGGGCTCGCGATACCCCGGCCCTCCCCGGGCATCCTGTCGCGTCGAGGAGAGGCCCCGTCTCGGTGGTCCACGCAGTCGACCACGCTGCCTTGCGACAGGACGCAGCAACCGAGGAACGGCGCCGTTCAGGCGATGAGGTCGTCCCACCCGGCGGCGAGGTAGTCGATGAAGAGCGGGCCGACGTGCTCGGCGCGGAGGTCCGCCGCCGGCACCGGACGCTCGCGGGCCCGGAAGCCGGGGTCGGCCAACGACCGGGCGGCGAAGTCGTGGTGCAGGATCGCGCCGATCCCGACGGTGACGAAGTCGGCGCCCTGTTCCAGGCACCAGCGCGCCTCCTCCGCGGACGTCACTCCCCCGGCGACGCCGAGGAGGGCGCCGTGGCGAGGGAGGTCCGTGAAGTGCTCGACGAGCCGCCCGTCGACCGTCGTGTCGCGCGGGCACATCGTCACGTCCCACAGCGACATGTCGAGGAAGTCCAACAGCTCCGTCGCCAGCAGCGACCGGGCGGTCTCGCGCGCCTCGGCGACCGTGACGCCGTATCCCTCGGGCGTGAGGCGGAGGCCGACCTGGAAGTCGGGCCCGGTGGCGGCACGGATCCCGGTCAGCACCTCGTGCAGCACCCGCATCCGGTCCTCGAGGCTCCCGCCGTAGCCGTCGGTCCGGTGGTTCGAGCGGCCGTCGAGGAACTGCGCCAACAGGTAGCCGTGGGCGCCGTGCACCTGGACCCCGTCGAAGCCCGCGCGCTCGGCCCGGACCGCGGCGTCGACGAACGCGGCGATGACCCGGTCGACGCCCTCCGGCGTCAGTGCGACGGCATCCTTGCGGGGCTCGTCCCACGGGGCGACATTCGGTACGCCGTTGAGGGCCGCGTCGGCGCGCATCCCGGCGTGGTGCAGCTGCACCGCCGAGCGGGTTCCGGTGGCGCGCAGGCTCTGGGCCAGCCGGGTCAGTCCCGGAAGGTGCTCGTCGCTCGCGATGCCGAGCTGTCCGCGCCACGCCCGGCCCTCGGGGGCGACGTACGCCGCGCACGTCACGGTCAGCCCGAAGCCGCCGCGACCGCGCGCCACCAGCCAGTCGTGCTCGTCGTCGGACAAGGTGCCGTCGTCGTTGCTCTGGGTGTTGGTCAGCGGGGCGAGCGCGAGCCGGTTGCGCCAGAGCGGTCCGTGCGCAGGTCGGAGCGTGTCGGTGAGGGCGGCCACCCTCGCATTCTGGCAGGGGCCTGCTCGCCTCCCGCCGGCGCGCCGTACGACGGTGTCGAGTCGCGACCTGCTGAAGGACCTGCCCATCGCCATGAATGACCACGAACCCAGCACCCGGCCGTTGCCACTTCTGGGCCACCGGACGGGCACTTCATGCACATGTCAGGCGTTGCAACGCCTGACATGTGCATGAATCCCCGGTCGACCGGGGATTCATGCAGCGACCGACCACCGCACCCACCCCACCCAGCCGCCGCCAGCCCCGCTGCGCCCACACCGACACCGGCCGCTACCAGCCCATCGCCTGATGCAGGGCACGCACGCAATCCCACGGTCGTCGTCCCGTCACGCCGCCGCCATCGTCACGCCCTAGGGTGGACCCGTGCTGTACGAGGTCCTCCACTCCGTGGTTCCTCCGCTCGCGCGCGCCATCTGGCGCCCCACCATCGAGGGCGTCGACAACGTGCCGCTGACGGGGCCGGTCCTGTTCGCGAGCAACCACCTGAGCTTCGCGGACAGCGTGGTGATCCCGATCGTGGCGCCGCGCAAGGTGGTGTTCCTGGCGAAGGCGGAGTACTTCACGGGCTCCGGGGTCAAGGGCCGGATCAGCAAGGCGTGGTTCGAGGGGCTCGGCATGGTGCCGGTCGACCGCGACGACACCCGCGCGGCCCTGAACTCGCTGGACGTCGCGCTCGAGGTGCTCGGCCGGGGCGAGGCGTTCGGCATCTACCCCGAGGGCACCCGCTCGCGCGACGGACGGCTCTACCGCGGGCGGACCGGCGTGGCGCAGCTGGCGCTCACCGCCGGCGTACCCGTCGTACCCGTCGGCCTCGTCGGCACCGACCACCTCCAGCCGGTCGACTCGAGCTGGCCGCGGCGGGCCAAGGTGACGGTCCGCTTCGGCAAGCCGCTCGACTTCACCGGCCGCTTCGACGGCGTGGCGCCGGGCAAGGCGCGTCGCGAGGCGACCGACGAGATCATGGACGCGATCCACGCGCTGACCGGCCAGGAGCTCGCCGGCGCCTACAACGAGCGCCCGGTCGACGCCTGACCCGTCACGCGAGGCCGTCGAACGGCCGCACCTCGACCTTGCCGCGGCACGCCTTCGACGCGGCGGCGGCGAGCTTGATCGCGACGTCGAGGTCGGGCGCGTCGATCACCCAGAAGCCGGCCATCGCCTCCTTGGTCTCCAGGTAGGGACCGTCGGTCACGACCGGCGTGGCCCCTTGGCCGTCGACGACGGTCGCGTTCGCGGGCGACTGCAGCCCTCCCGCGAACACCCAGTAGCCGTCCGCCTTGAGCTGGTCGTTGAAGGCGCCCGTCTCGGCGAACGACTGCTCCATCTCCTCCTTCGAGCCGTAGCCGAAGAACTCGTCGTCGTACTCGACCGGACCGACCACGGACATCAGGTAGTGCGTCATCGCTGCTCTCCTCGGTTGCGGGCGGTGCCGATCACCGCCTTCACCCCCACCACGAACAGCATCACGTCAGTACGACGACCCGCCAGCGGAAATCTGTCGGCACGGATCCGCCGTGACCCACGTCCCGCGGGTGGAGGCCGCGGGTCGGGGTACCGCCCATCGCATGAACCCGATCTCCACCCTCAAGGGCATCGCCCACGACGTACTGAAGGCACCGTTCACCCTCGCGGGCACGGCGACCCGGCTCGCCCGGAGTGTGATCGGCACGAACAAGGCCGAGTCCGTCCCGCCCGGTCCGGAGGTCGAGATCTCCCCGGACCGTCCGGTCAACGTGACCGAGGAGCTCGGCCTCGATCCCTCCCCGGTCGCGAAGCCGAAGCGCCCGCGCAAGCAGCCGGCGAAGCCGGTGACGAGCATCGACGCGGAGGCCGACCCGAGCGAGGTCGACGTGACCCCGGCCGACGTCGCCGACGCCGTCTCGCACCGCCCGCCCCGACCTACGGACGGGTAGGGATGGCGCCCGCGGGCGCGGAGGAGTATGCAGGGAGGACCGGCGATGCCGGTCGGGCGTCGCCCTGTCCCTGAGAGGAGTGGGCCGTGTACGCACGCTCGAGCACGTTCCACGGCAGGCCCGAGAACATCGACGCGGGCATCAAGTTCGTCGAGGCCGAGGCAGGCCCGATGCTCGCCCACACCGACGGCTGTCGCGGCCTGTCGCTGCTGGTCGACCGCGACACCGGCTACTGCATCGCCACCAGCTCCTGGGAGACCGAGGAGGCGATGACGGCCAGCGACGCGACATTGCGGTCGATGCGCGAGCGCGGTCGCGACATCCTCGGCGCGTCGATGCAGGTCGACTCGTGGGAGATCGTCGCGATGCACCGCAGCCACCACGGCGAGTGCTGCCGGGTGAGCTGGCTGGAGGGCGACGTCGACACGATGGCCGAGACCTTCCGGACGGTGCTGCTCTCCCAGCTCGAGGAGATGGACGGCTTCTGCAGCGCCAGCCTCCTCGTGGACCGCGCGTCCGGCCTGTGCTGCGCGACCACCACGTGGGAGACGCGGGAGACGATGGAGGCGAGCCGGTCGGCTGCCGACGAGATGCGGACCCGGACCGCGACCGAGGCCTCCGGCCAGGTGGTCGAGGTGCACGAGTTCGAGCTCGCCTACGCCCACCTGCACGTGCCCGAGATGGCCTGAGCCGGGCCGTCCGGCGGAGCGTCAGCCCTTCTTCACCGAACGGACCAGGAGCTGCAGCAGCGTCGTCACGACCGCCTTCAGCGCGACCTGCTCGACCACCGGCAGCCTCTGGTCCGCGGTGAGGGTCCACTCGATGCGGGTGCCCCCGCCGGTCGCGGAGAGCACGACCTCGCCGCTGTAGTTGCGGAACGGCACGCCGCCCAGCGCCTTGTAGCCGAGCACCCGGCCGGCCTCGAAGCGGGTGATCTCCTCGACGATCGCCGGCGCCGGGCCGGGCGCCTTGATCCGTCGTACGGCGCCGACGCCGTTGCGCTCCGGCGCGCCCTCCTCGTCCAGCGACACCTTCATCCCGGGCCCCCACGAGGCCATGCCCTCGTGGTGGGACAGTGAGGCCCACACCTGGTCGACGGGAGCCTGGACGGTGGCAGTTGCGGTGGCGCGCACGGGGAGCCCTTTCGGCGGACGGCAGGAACGGAAAGCGATGCTACGGTCTCGCACCTTCCCTAGAGTCGGCTCATGTCCGAGACGAGGATCACGCACATCGGCGGCCCGACGACGCTGATCGAGGTCGGCGGGTGGCGGATCCTGACCGATCCGACCTTCGACCCGCCGGGCCGGCGTTACTTCTTCGGCTGGGGTACGACGTCGCGCAAGCTCGTGGGCCCCTCGATCCAGCCCGGGGAGCTCGGCCCGGTCGATGCCGTGCTGGTCAGCCACCACCACCACGGGGACAACCTCGACCCGTCGGCCCGCGACCTGCTGCCCACCTGGGGCACGACCGTCACCACCACGAAGGGCGCCGCGAAGCTCGGCAACGGCGCGATCGGGCTCGCGCCCTGGGAGACCACGACGCTCGAGGCGCCGGGCAAGGAGACGATCACCGTCACCGCGACGCCCTGCCGGCACGGACCGGTCGGCAGCGACCCGATCACGGGTCCGGTGATCGGGTTCTCCCTCGCCTGGGCCGGCCAGGAGAACGGGGAGCTCTGGGTCACCGGCGACACCGTGCTGTACCCCGCGCTGCGGGAGGTCCCGTCGCGGCTGCGGATCGGCACCGTGCTGCTGCACCTCGGGTCGGTCCGGTTCCGCTACCTGTCGGGCTGGCTGCGCTACACGATGGACGCCCGCGAGGGTGCCGAGCTGATCGAGCTGGTCGACCCGGCCCACGTGGTGCCGGTGCACTACGAGGGCTGGTCGCACTTCCAGCAGGGTCGCGCCCCCGCCGAGGCCGTGCTCGCGCGGTCGCCGCTCGCCGACCGGATCACGTGGCTCGACCCGGGCGAGGACGTCACCCTGCCGGTCTGATGTCCGGCAGGGGGCGCCGGTCGCGGCTCAGCGTCGTACCAGCACGCCGTTGCCGGGCGGGACCACGACCTCCGCGGCCACGAAGGCGGGGTCGCCGGGCCGGGCGGTGCTGAACAGGACCTCGCCGCTCCCGACCTCCCAGGCGTCCCCACCGAGGTTGACGTGCACCGCGAGCGCCCCGCGCTCCAGGGTCAGCTGTCGGCTCGCCTCGTCGGCCCGGGCCGTCCCGAAGCGGGGGTCGGTGATCCCGGGGAGCTCCCTGCGCAGCGCCGCCAGGCGGCGGTAGCCGGCCAGCACCCGGGCGTGGCGGCCCTCGTCGGCCTCGTCCCAGTCGAGCCGGCTGCGCGCGAAGGTCGCCGGGTCCTGCGGGTCGGGCACCTCGTCGGGGTCCCACCCCATCCGCTCGAACTCGGCGAGGCGGCCCTCCGCGGTCGCCCGCGCCAGCTCCGGCTCGGGGTGGGAGGTGAAGAACGCGAAGGGCGTGCTGGCCGCCCACTCCTCCCCCTGGAAGAGCATCGGGGTGAAGGGCGAGCACAGCGTCAGCAGGGCGGCGCACAGGAGGCGCCCCTCGTCGAGGTGCTCGGCGGTGCGGTCACCGCGCGCACGGTTGCCGACCTGGTCGTGGTTCTGGGCGCACACGACGAGCCGCCACGCGGGCATGTGCTCGGTGTCGACGGGCCGGCCGTGGTCACGGTCGCGGAAGCTCGAGAAGGTGCCGTCGTGGAAGAAGCCGCGATCGAGCACCTTCGCCAGCGCGCCGAGCGGCGCGAAGTCGGCGTAGTAGCCGTCGGTCTCGCCCGTGAGGGCGACGTGGACGGCGTGGTGGAAGTCGTCGCTCCACTGGGCGTCGAGGCCGTAGCCGCCGCCCTCGCGCGGGGTGACCAGGCGGGTGTCGTTGAGGTCGGACTCCGCGATGAGCGTCAGCGGCCGGTTCTGGTGCGCCGACAGCGCGGCGACCTCGACCGCCAGCTCCTCCAGCAGGTGCACGTCGGAGTCGTCGGACAGGGCGTGGACGGCGTCGAGGCGCAGGCCGTCGACGTGGTGGTCGCGCAGCCACATGAGGGCGCTGTCGATGATGTACCGGCGCACCTCGACCGAGCCCTCGCCGTCGAGGTTGACCAGGTCGCCCCACGTGTTGCGACCGTCCTTCAGGTAGGGACCGAAGCGGGGCAGGTAGTTGCCGGACGGTCCGAGGTGGTTGTGGACCACGTCCTGGATGACCCCGATGCCCGCCTGGTGGCAGGCGTCCACGAAGCGCTGGTACGCCGCCGGGCCGCCGTAGGGCTCGTGCACGGCCGACCACAGCACGCCGTCGTATCCCCAGTTGTGCACCCCGTTGAAGGCGTTGACCGGCATCAGCTCCACGAAACCGACGCCGAGGCCGACGAGGTGGTCGAGCCGGTCTGCCGCCGCGTCGAGCGTGCCCTCCGGGGTGAACGTGCCGACGTGCATCTCGTAGATCGTGGCCCCGGCGAGCTGGCGTCCGGTCCACCCACGGTCCCCCCAGGTGTGCGCCGCGGCGTCGAAGGTGGCCGAGAGCCCGTGCACGCCGTCGGGCTGCCGTCGCGAGCGGGGGTCCGGGAGGGCCTGCTCGTCGTCGTCCAGGAGGTAGCCGTAGCGGGTGCCGTCGGGCACGAGGCCCGGGTCGGCCGCGGGCGCCCACCAGCCACCCGCGACCGACGTCATCGGGTGGACGGCGCCGTCGAGCGCCAGTCGCACGCGCCGCGCACGCGGCGCCCAGACCTCGAACGTCATCGGTCCTCCCGCACGAGGAGGGCGACGGGCAGGTCCGCGAGCAGCGAGCCGACCTCGGCCGCCGCCGGGCGCCCGGTGAGCAGGTCGCGCCACTCCCCCGGCGGTAGGTGCAGGGGGGTCTGCCGCCAGCCGCCGCTGCGTTCGAGCCCGATCGGCATCCGGGTCACGATCGTGAGCGCACCGCCGCGGTCGAAGGCGAGCACGTGCCGCGCAGCGTGCCCGGTCGCCACGACCGGGTCGTACCGGGTGAACAGGTCGGGCCGGTCGCGCCGCAGCCGGAGCGCCGTGCGCACCACGTGCAGCTTGCTGCAGCCGTCGTCGTCCGGCCCGCTGGCCGCGCCGACCGGCGTCCCGGCGGCGAGCGCGGACAGCAGCTTGCGGCGCAGGTCGAAGTCCACGGCCCGGCGGTTGTCGGGGTCGACGAGGCTCTGCTCCCACAGCTCGCTGCCCTGGTAGACGTCGGGGACGCCCGGCACGGTGAGGCTGAGCAGCTTCGCGGCGAGCGCGTTGCTCCAGCCCGGCGTGGCCAGCCGGGCCACGGCCCGCTCCACGAGGGCGGTCACGGCGGGATCGTCGTACAGCGCGTCGACGAGGGTGTGCACCGAGGTCTCGTACGACGGGTCGGGTGCGGTCCAGGTGGTGTGCTCCCCCGCCTCGCGCATCGCCTTCTCGGCGTAGGCGTGGAGGCGCTCGCGCGAGATCGGCCAGGCGCCGACGGCCGCCTGCAGCAGCAGGTGGGGGAAGCCGCCGGGCGGTGCCGGTGCGGCCGCGAGGAGCGCGGCGAGGGTCTCCTCCCACCAGTGCGGCACCTCGGCGAGCACGCTGATCCGCGCGCGGACGTCCTCGCCGCGCTTGGTGTCGTGGGTGCTGAGGGTGGTCATCGCCTCGGGGCTGGTGGCCTGGCGGCGGGCCATGGCGGCGTGGAAGGCGTCGGACCGGATCGAGAACTCCGACGGGTCGCCCCCGACCTCGTTGAGCGAGGTCAGCTGGCTGCGCCGGTAGAAGGCCCGGTCCTCGACCCCCTTCGCCATGATCATCCCGCTCGTCTGCTGGAAGCGCAGCGAGGGCGCCCGGACACGGTCCGCGAGGACCGGCAGGACGAGGTCGAGCGCGTCGGCGAGGTCCGGGCGCTCGGCGCGGACGGCGTCGGCCGCCTGCTGCAGGTGGCGGCGGCCCGCGGGCAGGTAGCTGCGGTAGACGGGGAAGGCGGCGAGCAGCTCGACCAGGACCTCCTCGACGGGCTCGCGCCACGAGCGGTCGGGGTCCACCTCGAGCTCGACGGCGATCTCGCGGGCGATGCGTCGTACCTCCGCGTGCAGGATCGTCTCCGCGACGTGACGTTTGCTTGTGCGCACGAGCTCCGGCCAGGGCCGGCCGTCCTCGCGGAGCCGGTCGTCGAGGGCCGCGAGCACCTGGCCGCCGGACGGCTCGACCAGGACCCGGTCGATCAGGGCGAGCGCGTCGTAGCCGGTGGTCCCGGCCGTGCGCCAGCGGGCGGGCAGGCCCTCACCGGGCTCGAGGATCTTCTCCACGACCACCCAGGCGTCGCCGGTGAGGTCCGCCAGGTCGTCGAGGTACGCCGCCGGGTGCCGCAGCCCGTCCGGGTGGTCCACGCGCAGGCCGTCGACCAGCCGCTCGCGGAACCAGCGGGCGATCTCCACGTGGCTCGCCTCGAAGACGTCGCGGTCCTCGACCCGCACGCCGGCGAGCGTGTTGACGGCGAAGAAGCGCCGGTAGTCGAGGTCGTCGTCGGCCGCCCGCCAGCTGACCAGCCGGTAGTGCTGGCGCTCGTGCACCAGCTGCGGGTCGTCCGTCCCCTCGTCCGTGCCGGGGGCGATCGGGAAGCGGTGGTCGTGGTAGCCGAGCATGCCGTCGACCAGCCTGAGGTTGGCGATCGGGCCCTCCGGGTCGGGCCGGTCCTCGTCGCCGACGACCGGCAGCAGCACCCGGCCACGACCGGCCACCCAGTCGACGTCGAAGAAGCGTGCGAAGCGCGAGTCGCGGCCGTGCTTGAGCACGTCCCACCACCAGCCGTTGGTCGCCGGGCTCTCCACCCCGACGTGGTTGGGGACGATGTCGACGACGACGCCCATCCCCCGGCGGTGCGCCTCGGCCGAGAGGCGGGCGAGGGCCTCCGGCCCGCCGCGGGCCGGGTCGACGCGGGTGGGGTCGACGACGTCGTACCCGTGGTCGCTGCCGGGATGGGCCTCGAGGATCGGGGAGAGGTACACCCAGCCGACCCCGAGCTCGTCCAGATAGGGCAGCAGCTCGCGGGCGGCGTCGAGGTCGAAGGACTCGCGGACCTGCAGGCGGTAGGTGCTGCTCGGCACCCGGCCGGCGCTCACTGGTCCTCCGCCAGGGAGGCCACGGACGCCGCCGGGCTGACGTCGGCGACCGGCTCCGGCTCGTGCCACTGGCGCAGCACGACGACGCAGCGGTGCGGCAGGGCGAGGATCCCCCCGGCGTCGAGGCGCTGGTCCGTCGCGCAGGTCCCGCTCGTGTCGAGGACCACCTGCCAGGACGCGGCGTACTCCTCGTCGGGGAGGGTCACGTCCCGCGCGTCGTCGCCGTTGAGGAGGAGCAGGAGGTGGTCGTCGCGGATCGCCCGTCCCTGGCGGTCGCGGCCGGCGATGCCGTCGCCGTTGAGGTACATCCCCAGCGTGCGCAGGTCTCCCCAGTCCTCGTCCTCCATCGGACGGCCCTCCGGGTGGAGCCAGACGATGTCGTTGAGCCGCTCCCCCTCCCCTGCGCGCACCGTCGTCCCGGTGAAGAAGCGCTGGCGGCGCAGCGACGGGTGCTTCCGGCGCAGGCGGGTCAGCTCGGCGACGAACTCGCACAGCGGACGGTCGACCCGCTCCCAGTCGACCCAGCTCAGCGCGGAGTCCTGGGCGTAGGTGTTGTTGTTGCCCTGCTGGGTGCGCCCCAGCTCGTCGCCGTGCAGCACCATCGGCACGCCCTGGCTGAGCAGCAACGTCGCGAGCAGGTTGCGCTGGTCGCGGGCGCGCGCCTCGTTGATGCCGGGGTCGTCGGTCGGCCCCTCGACACCGTGGTTCCACGAGCGGTTGTCGTCGGCGCCGTCACGCCCGTCCTCGCCGTTGGCGTCGTTGTGCTTGCTCTCGTAGGACACCAGGTCGCGCAGCGTGAACCCGTCGTGCGCGGTCACGAAGTTGATGCTCGCGACCGGCCGCCGCCCGGTGTGCTCGTAGAGGTCGGCCGAACCCGCGAGGCGGCTGGCGAGCTCGCCGAGGTTGTGCTCGCCGCGCCAGAAGTCGCGGACCGTGTCGCGGTAGGCGCCGTTCCACTCCGTCCACTGCGGCGGGAACCCGCCGACCTGGTAGCCGCCGGGACCGACGTCCCACGGCTCGGCGATCAGCTTCACCTGGCTGACCACCGGGTCCTGCTGCACCAGCTCGAAGAAGGTGGCGAGCCGGTCGACGTCGTAGAACTCGCGGGCGAGGGCCGAGGCGAGGTCGAAGCGGAAGCCGTCGACGTGCATCTCGGTGACCCAGTAGCGCAGCGAGTCCATGATCAGCTGCAGGGAGTGTGGGTTGCCGGCGTTGAGCGAGTTCCCCGTGCCGGTGTAGTCCATGTAGTACTGCCGGTCGTCGTCCACGAGCCGGTAGTAGGCGGGGTTGTCGATGCCCTTGAAGCTCAGGGTCGGGCCGAGGTGGTTGCCCTCCGCGGTGTGGTTGTAGACCACGTCGAGGATGACCTCGATGCCGGCGTCGTGCAGCGCCTTGACCATCGCCTTGAACTCCTGGACCTGGTGGCCCGGGTCCGGGCTGGCCGCGTAGCCCCCGTGCGGGGCGAAGAAGCCGAGCGTGTTGTAGCCCCAGTAGTTGCGCAGTCCCCGCTGGAGCAGGACGTCGTCGTGCACGAACTGGTGCACCGGCATCAGCTCCAGCGCGGTGACGCCGAGGCCCTGGAGGTGCTCGACGACGGCCGGGTGGGCCAGCCCGCCGTACGTCCCGCGCAGGTCCTCCGGCACCTCCGGGTGGGTCGCCGTGAGGCCCTTGACGTGGGCCTCGTAGATCACGGTCTCGGCGTACGGCGTGCGCGGGGGCCGGTCGCCCTCCCAGTCGAACCACGGGTTGGTGACGACCCCGAGCACCATCTGCTGGAGCGAGTCGTCGTCGTTGCGCGAGTCCGGGTCGCCGAAGTCGTAGCCGAAGAGGCTCTGGCCCCAGTCGACCTCGCCCACCGTCGCCTTCGCGTAGGGGTCGAGCAGCAGCTTCGCCGGGTTGCAGCGCAGCCCCTGCGCCGGGTCCCACGGGCCGTGCACCCGGTAGCCGTAGAGCTGGCCGGGCTGGACCTGCGGCAGGTAGGCGTGCCAGACGTAGCCGTCGACCTCGGTGAGCTCGACCCGCGTCTCCTGGCGGGACCCGTCGGCGTCGACGTCGACCAGGCAGAGCTCGACCCGGTCCGCGACCTCGCTGAAGAGCGCGAAGTTGGTCCCGCTTCCGTCGAAGGTCGCGCCGAGGGGGTACGCCGCCCCGGGCCAGGTCTCGACGGTACGGCGGGGCTGCGTCTGCATCGCCGCGCAGTACCCGCACCGCCCCAGCCCACCCTCGGATTCGTGGTGGCGCGGGTCACGTCCGCGCCCGGCGACGGGTGCGTGGGGCTCACAGGAGCGAGTTCGGCACGAAGCGCGGCTCCTCGTCGGGGTCGTCGCGTCCGGGCCGGACGAACTCGAAGCCGCCCGTGCGCACCAGCACGTGGCCGGGTCCGGCGGCCCGGAGCAGGTCCTGGCCGCACTCCTCGTGCAGCGGTGGCAGGTGGAAGGAGTTCCGGTCGTGCTCGTCGTGGTCGCCGACGAAGACGACGGGGCGACCGAGGCTTCGCCCGCACCTGCCGCACACCCGGGCGAGCGCGCACCGGACGACGGTACGACGGTCGAGGACGCCGTCGCACCACGCGAACCCGACGAGGGTGGGCGGAGCGGGCACGGCCGTGCTCAGGCGGAGGCCTGGTCGGAGCGGGACCAGCCCCCGAGCTCGCGCCGGCGCTGCTGACGGGCCTCCTGCCGCCGGCGACCGTGCTCGATGGTCACGTCGGTGCCGGTCGGCGGCTTGTCGTCGCTGGTGAGCCGGTTGGGGAGCGACAGCTTCATGATCACGCGCAGGACCTGGCCGTACTGCCGGTGCAGCGGTCCGGTGGTGTACGGGATGTCGTACTTGTCGCACAGCTCGCGGACCCGAGGGGCGATCTGCGCGTACCGGTTGCTGGGCAGGTCCGGGAACAGGTGGTGCTCGATCTGGTAGCCGAGGTTGCCGCTCATCACGTGCAGCAGCCTGCTGCCCTCGAAGTTGGCGGTGCCGAGGATCTGGCGGAGGTACCACTCGGCGCGCGACTCGTCGTCGAGCTCGTCCTCGGTGAAGTGGAGCGCCCCGTCGGGGAAGTGGCCGCAGAAGATGATCAGGTAGGCCCAGAGGTTGCGCATCAGGTTGGCGCTGGCGTTGGCCTTGATGGTCGAGCGCCAGTGCCTGCCGGTGAGCGCCGGGTACAGCACGTAGTCCTTGAGGATCTGGTTGCGTCCCTTCCTCAGGATCTGCCGCAGCTGGCGCTTCATCTCCTTCGGGTCCTTCTTGCCCTTGCGGATCGCCTCGAGGTCGAGGTCGTGGAGCGCCACGCCCCACTGGAACAGACCGGCGAGCAGGGCGTTGTAGACCGGCTGGCCGAGGTTGACCGGGTGCCACTTCTGCTCGCGGGCCATGCGCAGGACGCCGTACCCGATGTCGTTGTCGTAGCCGAGCACGTTGGTGAACTGGTGGTGGATGTAGTTGTGGCTGTGCTTCCACTGCTCGGCGGGCTGGCCGGTGTCCCACTCCCACGTCGAGGAGTGGATCTCGGGGTCGTTCATCCAATCCCACTGGCCGTGCATGACGTTGTGCCCGATCTCCATGTTCTCGAGGATCTTGGCGAGGCCCAGGCTGACCGCGCTGGCGGCCACCACGGGGCGGCGCACCTTGCCGGGCAGCGGCGCGCTCGCGATCATGCCGATGCGGGCCGCGGCCGCCATCCAGCGCTGGGTGCGGATCACCCGGTTGATGTAGGCGGCGTCGGCCGCGCCCCGGGACTCCTCGATCTCCGCCCGGATGGCGTCGAGCTCGCGGCCGATCTCGTCCACCTCCTCGGGGGTCAGGTGGGCATACTCCGCGACGTCGGCGATGGCCATGGTTCCTCCAGGGGTGGCGGGCTGTCGGGTTGTCGGTTGGTGGGGGTCAGATGTCGAGCACGCACGCGCCGACCGGCACGGTGACGCACGTCTGGACCTGCTCGTTGGGCTGGTCGAAGTCGTTGCCGTTGCGCAGGTCGCGGACCGTGCCGGAGATCTTGGTGACGGTGCAGGTGTGGCAGATCCCGACGCGGCAGCCGTAGGGCATGCCGACGCCGGCGGACTCGCCGGCTTCGAGGACGGTGGTCGCACCGTCGGCCTCCGCCTGCCGGCCGGAGTTCTGGAAGGTGATCGTGCCGCCCTCTCCCCCGTCGCCGGACAGCGCCAACGAGAAGCGCTCGAGGTGGAGCCGGTCCGTCAGCCCGGCCCGCTCCCAGTGCTCCTCGATGGCGTCGAGCATGGGCGCGGGTCCGCAGGCCCAGGTCTCGCGGTCGCGCCAGTCGGGGACCACGTCGTCCAGGGAGGCGAGCTCGAGCACGCCCTCGGCGTCGGTGTGCCGCTCGTGCAGCACGAACGACGGATGCTTGTCGTGCAGGGCCAGCAGCTCGTCGCGGAAGATCATCCGCTCGGGGGTCGTCGACGAGTAGTGGAGGACGACGTCGGACATCGTGCCGCGCCGGTCCAGCGTCCGCAGCATCGACATCACCGGGGTGATCCCGCTGCCCCCGACGAGGAACAGCGACCGCGCGGGAGGCGGGTCCGGCAGCACGAAGTCGCCGCTCGGCGTCGCCAGCCGGACGATCGTGCCCGGCTCGAGCCCGTTGACCAGGTGGTCGGACAGGAAGCCCTCCGGCATCGCCCGCACCGTGATGGCCAGCGTGCGCCCGGCCCGGACCGGCGGGGAGCTCACCGAGTAGGAGCGCCAGTGGTACTTGCCCTGCACCTGGACGCCGATCCCGACGAACTGGCCCGGCCGGTGCAGGTAGCGCCATCCCCAGCCGGGCCGGATGACGAGCGTCGCGGCGTCGTCCGTCTCGCGGATGACCTCCTCCACCCGGCCGCGGAGCTCACGCGAGCTCCACAGCGGGTTGAGGAGGGTCAGGTAGTCGTCGGGGAGGAGCGGCGTGGTCAGCTTGTCCGCCGCCTTGCGGACCCGCTCCCACGACAGCGTGGGTCGGTCCGCCGGCCGCTCGGCGTCCTCGACGGTCGTCACGTCCACGTGCGCCTCCGGCTCACACGTCGGCGGACCGTGCCGAGTCGACGCCGTGCTCGACGGCCTCGACGAGCGCCGCGACGAAGGCGGGCAGGTCGTCCGGCTTGCGGCTCGTGATCAGGTTGCCGTCGGTGACGACCCGCTCGTCCACCCAGTCCGCCCCCGCATTGCGCAGGTCGGTCTGCAGGCTGGGCCAGGAGGTCAGCCGCCGGTCCCGGACGACGTCCGCCTCGATGAGCGTCCACGGGGCGTGGCAGATCGCGGCGACCGTCTTGCCGGACTCCATGAACGTCTTCACGAGCGCCACCGCGCCGGCGTCCGTGCGCAGGGCGTCCGGGTTGGCGACACCGCCGGGGAGCACGAGCGCGTCGAACTCGTCGGCGTCGGCATCGGCGACCGTCACGTCGACGTCGCGCGTCGCCGCCTTGTCGAGGTGGTCGAAGGTCTGCACCTGGCCGCCCTCGGGGCTGACCAGCACTGCGTCGTGGCCGGCATCGACGACTGCCTTCCAGGGATCGTCGAGCTCCACCCGCTCGATCCCCTCGGCGGCCACCAGGAAGGCGATCCGCTTGTGCTCCTGCGGCGCTCCGGCCTCGGTGTCGGTGACGCCGTCCGCGCCGGTCGTCAGGGAGCTGCCCATCGTGGTCCTCCTCGGTGTCGTGGTCACTGACCCGCACCGGTACCCCGACCTCGCGTCCGGAGACGGCGGAGCAGCCCGTTACGTCGGAAGTCCCCCGCGCATCCTCGCGAGCCGGGACCGCAGGGCGCCGACCCGGTCGGCGTTGGCGCGGAGCTCGACGTACTCCTCGCCGTAGGTCCACAGCAGCGCGTCGTCGAGCCGTCGTACGGCGCCGGGCGGGTAGCGGTAGCCCATCCGCTCCCGCAGCAGGTCGGCGTCGACCTGGCGCAGCACCTCGCCGAGCGCCGACAGCGAGGTGATGCCGAGCTCCAGGACGATGGTGGCCATCCAGACGTAGTGGTCGGTGCGCGACCAGCCGGCGTCGGCGTACTGGCCGGCCAGGAAGGCCGCGAGCTCGCGCGGCGGGATCCGCGGGTCGTCGTCCGGACCGCCCACCGGCTCGCCTTCGTCGGCGAAGCCGGGCTGGATCCGCTCGCGGATGATGGAGAACTCGCGGTCGGCGAGCTCGAGCAGCCCCGCGGCCAGGGTGAACCGACGGTCGAAGTCGGGGACGTGCTCGTCGGGGATGGTCCCCTTGTAGCGGATGTCGTGCTCGAACTCCGCCCACGCGTGCTGCAGCACGGTGCGGATCTGCACCTGCGCGACCCCGTTCGTGGCGGCCATGTCGTCCACCTTCACCAGGAGGTGGCGGCTGGCGTAGCCGAACCGGCCCTCGCTCGCCGTCTCCCGCCCCATGTCGCGGTCGTCGAGGAGGGTGACCTGGTCGGCGAGCAGGTCGGCGACGGCCTGCACGTCGCTGTGGACGTAGGTGATGACGCGGACGCCGACCTGGTCGGTGACCTCGCGCAGCGGATCGGCGTAGACGGGGTGTCCGCCGGCCGTCCGGGCCGCCTTCGCGGCGAACGACGTGACCGACTTGGCCCGTCCGGTGACGGTCAGGTAGTTGATGCCGGCCTCGTCGAGCACCGAGGTGACCAGGGCGACGAAGCGGTCCGTCGCGTCGCGGACGGCGGGCCAGCCCTCGGCGTACTCACGAACGGCGGCGCCGATGTCCGGCGCCGCGACGACCGCCGGGGTGGCCGCCGCGAGCGCCACCTGCTTCTGCCGCGGCGTCGGGACCAGGTCGTCGGGCAGTGCCGGGGTCACGATGTAGCCGGAGTCGAGGTCGCCGTAGACGACCGTGTCCTCCCGCCGCAGGTCGGCGAAGCGGGCGATGTAGGCGCACACCACGGCGTCGACCTGGTCCTCCACGACGCGCAGCTCGCTCTTGCGCGCCGCCGCGACCACCGCAGCGTGCAACGCACGCCAGGCCGGGCCCTCCACCCGCAGCGACGGCTCGGCGCTGGCGAGGCCCTCCACCAGGCGCATCAGCACCAGCAGCTCGGCCCGCAGGTGCTCGAGGTCGCGCCCCGGCTTGTCCTTGTACTTCAGCGTGCGCCCGAGCCGGAACAGCGCGACCGTCGCCGGGTGCGGGTAGACCTCGATCCCCCTCCGCGGCCTCCGCGACCACGGGTTGATGTCGAGGCCGAGCCGGGCAGCCACGCGCGCGGCGCGCGGCTGCTCGCTGAACTCGGGCTTGCCGGTGTTGGAGGGGTGCGCGCCGGCGTCGAAGCGCGCGAAGTCCTTGTTGAGCTGCTTCTCCGCGGGCCGGTTGCCGGTGGCGTTGCGCACGATCAGCGGCGCGTCGATCGCGACCAGGCACTCCCCCTCGACGTACGACGCCAGGGCGGCCTCGATCTCCTCGTCGGTCCGCACCGCGGACACCGCCAGCAGCACCCCGTCCGCGTCGAGGACCGCGAGGCCGGTGGGCCTGCGCTCTCCCCAGGCGAGGTCGATCCCGACGTAGTGCATGGACATGTCAGGAGCGGTTGAGCGCGACGGCCTCGCGGACGAGTGCGACCAGCGCGTCGCCGTCGAGCTCCTCGCCCTCGAAGACGTCGATGGCGCGGCGGGTGCCCGCGTCGAGGCTGGCGTTGAACAGGCCGGCGGGGTCGGCGAGGGAGGCGCCCTTGGCGAAGGTCAGCTTCACCTTGTCCTTGTAGGTCTCGACCGTGCAGATCAGCCCGTCGGCCGAGAAGGTGGGGACGCCGTCGGGGTTGGAGGCCTTCCTCCACTTGGCCTCCTCGACGACGGCGGGCTCCGCCGTCTCGATGAGGGAGCGGACCCGCTCGACCAGGTCGCTGCGCCAGTCAGTGCTCATGGCGCGACCCTACTGGCAGGCGCGGATGCCGTGCTGTGGTCCGGGTAGCGCCCGGGAGGACGCACCCGACCCCCCACGAAGGGCTTCCCATGAAGATCGGCTACTTCCTCTCGTGCGAGGAGCACACCCCCGACCAGCTCGTCGGACAGGCGGTCGCCGCCGAGGAGGCCGGCTTCGCCGGCCTGTGGATCAGCGACCACATCAACCCGTGGAACTCCGAGCAGGGGCAGAGCCCGATGGTGTGGCCGGTGATCGGTGCCGTCGCGCAGGCCACGAGCCTGCCGGTGATGACCGCCGTGACCTGTCCCATCGGCCGCACCGGTCCGCTCGTCGTCGCCCACGCTGCGGCGACCTGTGCCGTCATGAACCCGGGCTTCCGCCTCGGCGTGGGCACGGGCGAGGCGCTCAACGAGCACCTCACCGGTGAGGTCTGGCCGTCCTTCGACGTCCGCATCGAGATGCTGCGCGAGGCCGTCGCCCTGATCCGGGAGCTGTGCACCGGGAAGACGGTCGACCACCGCGGGACCTACTTCACCGTCGACGACGCCCAGCTCTGGACCGTGCCCGAGGAGCCCCTCCCGATCTGGATGTCGGCCTTCGGGGAGAAGGCGACGCGGGTCGCCGCCGCCATCGCCGACGGCTTCGTGAGCACCAGCCCCGACCGCGAGCTGCGCAGCCTGTTCGGCGACCTCTCCGGCGGGAAGCCGGCGGCCGCCGGCCTCAAGGTCGCGTGGGCGCCGACCGCGGAGGAGGGCGTCGAGCACGCGCACCGCCTGTGGGCCAACGCCGGCCTCCCGGGCGAGCTGGCGCAGGTGCTGCCCTCGCCCCGTCACTTCGAGCAGGCCTCGCAGCTGGTGACGAAGGAGAGCACCGCTCAGGGCGTCGTCGCCGGGCGCGACGTCGAGGAGCACGTGCAGGCCGTGCAGGAGTACGCCGACGCGGGCTTCGACGAGCTCTACGTGAGCAACATCGGACCGCACTGGCGGGAGATGATCGCCTTCTACGGCGAGCAGGTGCTGCCGCGCCTGGCGTAGCGCACCGGGCAGTCATCTGCACAACAGATGACTAGCGCCAAAAGGATTCGTTTGCCAGAGGACTGGGACCGTCACGACCATGGTGGTGCGCCTCACAACCTTTGGAGAATGAACCATGTCTGACCAGTCCGTCGTCGAGAAGCACACCATCGGCTACGTCCCACCGGAGGACCGCCACGGCAAGGTGCGCGACCTCTTCACCCTGTGGTTCGGGACGAATATCGCTCCCCTGCCCGTCGTCACCGGCGCCGCCGGTGTCACCGTCTTCGGGCTCGACCTCTTCTGGTGCCTCGTCGCCATCGTGGTCGGCCACCTCGTCGGCGGCGTCTTCATGGCCCTGCACTCGGCCCAGGGGCCGCAGATGGGCATCCCGCAGATGATCCAGAGCCGCGGCCAGTTCGGCTCGTACGGCGCCCTGATCGTCGTCGTGATCGCCGCGGTCATGTACCTCGCGTTCTTCGCGTCCAACATCGTGCTCGCCGGCCAGTCGCTGCACGGGATCGCCGACCCGATCCCGGTCGAGGCCGGCATCGTCCTCGGCGCGCTCGGCTCCGGCCTGATCGCCGTGATCGGCTACAAGGTCATCCACGCGCTCAACAAGGTCGCCACCTGGGTCCTCGGCATCGGCATCGTGCTCGGCACGGCCGCGATCTTCGTCGCCGGCGTGCCCGCGGGCTTCTGGACGCAGGGCGGCTACAGCACGGCCGGCTTCCTCGCGACCGTCTCGCTCGGTGCGCTCTGGCAGATCGCCTTCGCGCCGTACGTCTCCGACTACTCGCGCTACCTGCCCGCCGACGTCGGCGTGCGGGCGACCTTCAACGCCACCTACCTGGGCTGCACCCTCGGCTCCATCCTGCCCTTCGCGTTCGGCGCGATCGTCGCCCTGGCCATGAAGCCCGGCGTCGAGGTCATGACCGGCGTGCGCGACACCACCGGCGCCTTCGGCACCCCGCTGCTCGTGCTCTTCCTGCTGTCCGTGATCAGCCACAACGCGCTCAACCTCTACGGCACGGTGCTCTCGATCATCACCTGCGTGCAGACCTTCGTCGCCCGCTGGATCCCGACGGCGCGCACCCGCCTGGTGCTGTCGCTGGTCGTGATGGCCGCGTCGACCTACTTCGCCATCGGCGTCTCCGGCGACTTCATCGGGCACTTCGTCGACATCGTGCTCGCCCTGCTCGTCGTGCTGGTGCCGTGGACCGCGATCAACCTGATCGACTTCTACCTGATCCACCGCGGCAACTACGACATGGACTCGATCTTCGCGGCGGACGGCGGGATCTACGGCCGCTTCAACGGCCAGGCGATCCTCGCCTACGTCATCGGCATCCTGGTCCAGATCCCGTTCATGGCCACGCCGCTCTACACCGGCCCGATCGCCGACCGGCTGGACGGCGCCGACCTGAGCTGGATCATCGGCCTGGTCGCCACCGCGCCGGTCTACTACCTGCTGGCACGCGGGCGCAGGCTCGCCCCCAGCGAGCTGCACCCGGTGGCCACGCCGGCCTGACCACCCACGGTCCCGAACGACGGGCCGGTCGCTCCCCGGAGCGGCCGGCCCGTCGTCGTACCGGCCTTGTCCTGAACCGATGCAGGGCATCGGCAACCGCGATGCATGGATCCCTTGCGGAGGGTGACCTGCGCCACCATTGTTTGCTTTGCGCAGCAAAGAATGGCTCTTGGCTGCTTCCCTCAGCGAGGACAGGACACATCCGATGGACTCAGTCGACGTGGTCAGCCCGAAGCTCTTCGAGATCGAGCAGCAGACCATCGCACCCATTCCCGCCTCGGAGCGCCACGGCCGCCCGCGCGAGCTCGCCGCCATCTGGTTCGGGATGAACATGACTCCCCTGACCGTGGTGACGGGTGCGCTGGCCACCACCCTGTTCGGGCTGTCCCTGTGGTGGGCGCTGGTCGCCATCGTGGTCGGCAACGTGATCGGCGGCATCGGGATGGCGCTGCACGCCGCGCAGGGCCCGACCATGGGCGTACCCCAGATGATCCAGGCCCGCGGCCAGTTCGGGGTGCGCGGATCGGCGCTGATCGTCGTCGTCGCGATGGTGATGTTCGTCGGCTTCTTCGCCTCCAACCTCGTCGTGGCGGGCGACGCGCTGGTCGCCGTCGACGACGGGACCGACCCGACCCTCGTCACCTGGGTGGCCACCTTCGCCAGCCTCGTGACGGCCCTGTGCGGCTACCGGCTGGTCCGCTTCGTCACCGGCATCAGCGCCTACATCGTCGGCGTCCCGCTGGTGCTGTGCCTCCTGGTGCTGGTCGCCCGGCACCCCGACACGATCACCTGGGGTGCGGGCGGGTTCAGCACCGCGGGCTTCTTCTCGATGACGGCCGTCGGGGCGGTCTGGCAGCTCGCCTACGCGCCGTACGTCTCCGACTACTCGCGCTACATGCCCGCGGAGTCCGGCGGCAAGGGCGCGTTCTGGGGCACCTACCTGGGCTGCGTGAGCAGCACCGCGCTGCTGTTCACCACCGGCGCGATCCTGGGCCTGTCCGCCGGCGGCGACAACGTGATGGTCGCCTTCGTCGACCTGTTCGGAGGGTTCGGGAAGGTCGTCCTGGTCGCCTTCGCCGTCGCCGCGATCACCGGCAACTCCGTCAACGCCTACTGCAGCATGCTGTGCGCGCTGACGCTGGCCGAGAACACCCGCCCCGGCTGGATCCCCGGCGTGCGCGCCCGGATGGTCACCACCGTCGTGCTGCACGTCGTCGGTGCCGCCATCGCGATCGGCGCCTCCGCCGACTTCCTGGCCAACTACTACAACTTCGTCTCGGTGCTGCTCTACGTACTGATCCCCTGGTCGGCGATCAACCTCGTCGACTACTACCTCGTGCACCACGGCAGCTACGAGGTCGACGACTTCTACCGGGCCGACGGTGGCCGGTACGGACGGTGGAACCTGCCCGCGCTGGGGGTCTATGTCATCGCGATCCTGGCGCAGCTGCCGTTCATGGTCACCACGATGTACACGGGTCCGTTCGCCGAGGGGCTCGGCTACACCGACATCGCCTGGGTGGTCGGGCTCGTCGTCGCCGGCGGCCTCTACTACCCGTTCGCCCGACGTGCGGCCGGGGCCGCCACCGCGAGCGCCGTACGGTCCGGAGCCGCCCGATGAGCGCCGCGTCGTCCGCGACCGTCTTCGTCGGTGGGCGCGTGCTCACCATGGACGCCACCCCCTGCGCCGAGGCGGTCGCGGTCCGCGACGGCAGGATCGTCGCCGTGGGGACGGCCGCTGAGGCGACCGCCGCGGCAGGCGCCGGCGCCACCGTGGTCGACCTCGCCGGCGGCACCCTGCTCCCCGGCTTCCAGGACGCCCACGTCCACCCGCTCGAGGGCGGCATGTCGCTGGAGCGCTGCGACCTGACCGCGGTGCACGCCCTGCCCGACTACCTCGCCGCCGTCCGGGCGTGGGCCGACGCCCACCCGACGGCAGCGTGGGTCGTCGGGGGCGGCTGGTACCGCGACGCCTTCCCGGGCAACCGCCCGCACCGACGCGACCTCGACCGCGTGGTCGCCGACCGGCCGGCGTACCTCAACGGCCACGACGGGCACACCGCCTGGGTCAACTCCGCCGCGCTGCGTGCCGCGGGCATCGACCGGGACACGGTGGACCCGCCCAACGGCGTGATCGAGCGCGATGCCGACGGCGAGCCCACCGGCGTGCTGGTCGAGGACGCCGCGGCGATGGTGTCGGCCCTGCTGCCCCGCACCTCGCCCGCCGAGCTTCGCCAGGCGATGCTGACCGCCCAGGCCTACCTGCACTCGCTCGGCATCACCGCCTGGCAGGACGCCATCGTCGGGGACTACCTCGGCATGCCCGACCCCTTCGAGACCTACCGGGCGCTGGAGGCCGAGGGCCTGCTGACCGCCCGCGTCCGTGGTGCCCTCTGGTGGGAGCTGGACCGGGGCACGGAGCAGGTGCCCGAGCTGGTCGAGCGACGCCGCCTGACCGCCGGCGGCCGCTTCCACGCGGGGACGGTCAAGATCATGCAGGACGGCATCTGCGAGAACTGCACCGGCGCGATGCTGGCCCCCTATCTCGACCACGCCGGCGCACCGACGGGTGGGACCGGCCTGTCCTTCATCCCGCCCGACGAGCTCGCGGAGATCACGACCCGCCTCGACGCCCTCGGCTTCCAGGTGCACTTCCACGGGGTCGGCGACCGCGCCGTGCGTGAGTGCCTCGACGCGGTCGCCGCGGCCCGCGCCGCCAACGGTCCCAACGACCTCCGCCACCAGATCGCCCACCTCGACGTGGTGGACCCGCAGGACGTCCCGCGCTTCGCGGACCTGGGCGTGACGGCGAACCTCCAGCCCCTGTGGGCCCGGCGGGACCTGGAGATCGAGGAGACCAAGCTGCCGTTGCTCGGGCCGGAGCGAGAGCCGCACCACTTCCCGTTCGGCGCCCTGGCGGATGCGAAGGCCGACATCGCGATGGGCAGCGACTGGCCGGTCACCAGCCCCGATCCCCTCTGGGGGCTGCACACCGCGATCCATCGGACCGCGCCCGTCGGCGACCCCCACGGCAACGAGCGCGCCCGGACCGAGGCCCTCGTCGCCGAGCAACGGCTCGCCGCGGACGTCGCCCTGCGCGGCTACACGCGCGGCTCGGCGCGGGCCAACCACCTCGACGCCGAGACCGGGCGAATCGCGCCGGGAGCGCTCGCCGACCTGGTCGTCGTCGACGGCGACCTGACGGACCCGTCGGCGTTCGAGACGGCGCGGGTGCGGTCGACGTGGGTCGACGGGGTCGCGGTGTACGACGCCGACCGCGCCTAGGTGCGGGACCGGGTCAGCGGGCGCCGGCCCGGCGGGCCCGGCCCGCCGAGCGGACGAAGGCCTGGGCGCGCGCGGTGAGCCGCACGCCCTTCATCGACGACAGCACGATCTCCAGGGGCTCCACGGGATCGGTGATCTCCAGGATGACGACCTCCGCGCCGTCGTACGTCGTGCGGCTCGCCGGGCGCTGGTTGAGCACCGACCAGCCCTGGCCGTTGGCGACCATCGCGCGGACGGTCTCGAAGCCGGCGGTGCGGTGCCTGATCTCCGGCCGGAAGCCGGCGGATTCGACGATCCGCTCGAGGTACTGGCCGCTGTGCGGCAGGTCGAGCAGGACCATCGGCTCCCCCTCGAGCTCGGCGAGCGCGACCTTCTTGCGACGGGCCAGCGCGTGGTCCTTGCCGACGAGGACGTAGGGCGCCGCGACGCCGACCCGGACGTGGTCGATGTCGTCGTCGAGGTCGTAGCCGTACATCAGCGCGAGCTCGCAGCGGCCCGAGCGCAGGGCGTGCTTGAGCGCGGCGTGCTCGTCCTCGACCACGGACACGCGGATGCCGGGGTGGTCGGCCTCGCAGGCGGCGAGCAGCCGCGGCAGCTCGAACGGCCCGAGGGTGGTGAAGCAGCCGACCGTGAGCTCGCCGACGAGGGCCTGGCCCGCCGAGCGCGCGACCTCCACCAGCTCGCTCGTGTGCACGAGATAGCTGCGCAGCTCGCGGTGGAACTCCTCACCGGCGGCCGTCAGGGTCAGGCCGCGGGCGTGGTGGCGCAGCAGCAGCTGGACGCCGAGCTCCTTCTCCAGCTGTGCGACCGCCGTCGAGACGGCGGACTGCGACACCATGAGCTGCTTCGAGGCAGCGGTCATGCTCCCCAGCTCCGCGGCGGCGGCGAAGTACCGCAGCTGCGTGAGGGTGAAGGCGGGGTCAGCCATGCATCCGCCTCCTTCCGTCGTCGCGAGCGGCGTCAGACGGTCGTGGTCGCAAGGCGCGGGCGCGATGGCGGTCTGGTTGCACCATCGAGCGTCCGCAACGCCGCGAGCGCGGCCGTATGGCGCCGCGCAGCAGGCGGAAGGAGGCGGATGCAGGCTGAGGCATGACTGCCATCCTGCCGGAACTCAGCTCTCGCCGGCGCCGGACGCGTCGAGGTTCGCGAGCGCCTCGGGCCGCAGCAGTGCGTCGAGCACGGCCGGGTCGAGGCCGCCGGTGGCGAGCGCGAGGTCGCGGACGGCGCCGGCGCCGCTGAGCGCGGCCTTGGCGATCTCCGCGGAGCGGGCGTAGCCGAGCAGCGGGGTGAGTGCGGTGGCGAGGCCGGCGTTGGCGGCCGCCGACGCGGCCAGCTTGGCCGGGTCGACCGTGATGCCGTCGACGCACAGCTCGCGCAGCGAGTCGAAGGCGGCGGCGGTCCAGGTGAAGCCCTGGAGCAGGCCGTGGCCCATGACCGGCTCGAACGCGTTGAGCTGCAGCTGGCCGGCCTCGGCCGCCATCGTGACGGTGAGGTCGTTGCCGATCACCCAGAACGCGACCTGGTTGACCATCTCGGGGATGACCGGGTTGACCTTGCCGGGCATGATGCTCGACCCGGCCTGGCGGGCCGGGAGCTGCAGCTCGGCGAGACCGGCCTGCGGGCCGGAGCCCAGCAGCCGCAGGTCGTTGCAGATCTTCGACGCCTTGACGACGATCCGCTTCAGCACGCTGGAGACCTGGACGAAGGCACCGGTGTCGCTGGTGGCCTCGACGAGGTCGCCGGCGCCCACGACGGGCAGGCCGGTGATGTCGGCGAGGTGCTGCACGGCGCGCCGCCGGTAGTCGGGGTGGGCGGTGATGCCGGTGCCGATCGCCGTCGCGCCGAGGTTGATCTCGCAGAGCAGCGCGCGCGAGTCGGCCAGCCGCGCGAGCTCCTCGCGCAGCGTCGTCGCGAACGCGCCGAGCTCCTGGCCGACCGTCATCGGGACCGCGTCCTGCAGCTGCGTGCGCCCGATCTTCGGGATGGCGCGGAACTCGGTCGCCTTGCGCGCGAAGGAGTCGGCCAGCGCCTCGGTCGCCACCGCGAGCCCGTCGATCGCGGCCACGAGCGCGAGCCGTACGGCGGTCGGGTAGACGTCGTTCGTCGACTGGCAGCGGTTCACGTGGTCGAGCGGGTGGACCTCGTCGTAGCTGCCGAACGGCAGGCCGAGGATCTCCAGGGCCCGGTTGGCGACGACCTCGTTGGCGTTCATGTTGGTCGACGTGCCGGCGCCGCCCTGGATGACGTCGACGACGAACTGGTCGTCGAGCGCCCCATCGCGGACCTCCTGCGCGGCGGCCGCGATGGCGTCGTACCGACGGTCGTCGAGGAGGCCGAGCTCGTGGTTGGCGCGGGCGGCGGCGAGCTTCACCGCGCCGAGGGCGGCGACGAGCTGGCGGTGCGCTCCGACGGGCGTGCCGCTGATCGGGAAGTTCCGCACGGCGCGGGCGGTGTGCACGCCCCAGTACGCGGTCGCGGGCACCTCGAAGGGGCCGAGCGAGTCCTGCTCGGTGCGAGTCAGCGGAGCGTCGGCGTTGGTCAGCGGAGCGTCGAGTGCGGTCATCGTGCGGTCGCCTCCCCGGCGACGTCGAGCGCGGTCCAGGCCAGCGCGGTGGCGGCGTCGAGGATCGCCTTCTCGGCGTCCCCGCCGACACAGTGCGCGGCGAACTCGGGCTGGTGGTTGAGGGCGGTCCCCGAGTTGATGCCGACGTAGGGGTGGATCGCGTTCACGACCTGGGACACGTTGCCCATGTCGGTCGACGCGCGGTTCATCCGGCGGGCGGGCGAGTGGTCGTCGAAGACGCGGCCCAGCTCCTCCGCGTTGCGCCGGTACGACGCCAGCGCGGGCGCGAACGTGCGGAACTCGGCGTACGGCTTGCTCTCGGGCTCGACCGTGAGCGTCGCGCCGGTCGCGAGGGCACCGGCCTCGAAGCAGCGCCAGACCTTCTCCTCGGTCTCGGCGAGCTGGGCGAGGCTCTCGGCACGGACGTACCAGCGGCCCTCGGTCAGGGCGGGGATCGCGTTGGGCGCCTCTCCCCCGTTGGTCATCACGCCGTGCACCCGCACGGTCGGCGGCAGCTGCTGGCGGAGCAGGCCGATTGCGACCTGGGCGATGGTGAACGCGTCGGCGGCGTTGACGCCCTGCTCGGGGTAGGCCGCCGCGTGGGCCGCCTTGCCGCGGAACTCGACGTGCGAGTGCGACACGGCGAAGGGCTCGGCCTCCGCCACGTCGACGGGTGCGGGGTGCGCCATCATCGCGAGGTCGAGCCCGGCGAAGGCACCGCGCTCGAGGAGCTCGATCTTGCCGCCGCCACCCTCCTCGGCGGGGGTGCCGTAGACCTCGATCGTCAACCCCGCGGCATCGGCCAGCGGGGCCAGCGCGCGGGCGGCGCCGACCGTGATGGCGGAGATCAGGTTGTGGCCGCAGGCGTGGCCCAGGCCCGGCAGGGCGTCGTACTCGGCGCAGAGACCGAGGCGGAAGGGGCCGCTGCCGAAGGTCGCCAGGAAGGCGGTGTCCAGCCCGAGGTAGGCCGGGGTGACGGTGAACCCGGCCTCCTCGAGGGACTCCGCGACCCAGCGTGAGGAGTTGTGCTCCTGCCAGCCGGTCTCGGGGTTCGCGTGCAGCTGCTCGGAGAGGCGGATCAGCCGCTCCGCGTCGCCGGTGACGGTGGTCGCGGCGCGCTGCCTCATGGTGGTCGAGGCGGTGGTCGAGGCGGTGGTCGAGGTGGTGGTCACCTGGGTCACTCGTCCCCGGGCACGCCGTACGACGGCGCGGAGGTGGGGTCGATGCCGCGGGTGACGTAGTCGTCACGCTGCGGCAGCCAGACCTTCACGAGGTCGCGCAGATCCTCGATGGGCCGGTCGCTCCAGTCGACCCGCAGGTCGGTGACGCGCCACGCGACGTCGCGGACGACGGACAGCCCGGCCGAGCGGACCGGCCCCGCCTCGCCGCCCGCGGCCAGTCCGGCCTCGAGCGCGGCCAGCAGCCGCTCCTCGAGCTCGCCGGTCGCGGTCGTGAACGCCGCGGCGACGGCGTCCACGACCGCCGTACCGGCCAGCAGGTTGCCGGCCGCCACCACGTCGGGCGCAACGACGTGGTGGTGGACCCCGAGCGAGCCGCTGCCGCTGAACGCGGCGCCCGCTCCGTCGAGGCCGAGCACCGTCAGCTGACGGTGCTCGATGTGCTCGCGGTCCTGGGTGACCGCCGCGAGGGCGGCCCGGGCGTCGAGCCCGCTGGCGAGGGCGTCGAGGAGCTCGGTGCCCAGGCGCGGGTCGGTGATGTTCTGCGAGGAGGCGCCCCCGACCCCGGGACGCAGGTGGATGCACCGCGCGGCGACCGCCGGGCTGGACGAGGTCACGGCGATGCCGACGGCGCCCTTGCCGTCGGTGCCGAGGACGGAGAAGGTCACTTGGTCCCCTCGGGGATGACGGCGATCGCGTCGACCTCGACGAGCCACTCCGGGCGGGCCAGGGCGGAGATCACCAGGCCGGTGGAGATCGGGTGGACGCCCTTCGTCCAGCGACCGATCGTCCGGTAGACGACCTCGCGGTAGCGCGGGTCGACGATGTAGATGGTGAGCTTGACCAGGTGCTCCATCTCGGCGCCGGCCTCCTCGAGCAGCATCTTGATGTTCGCCATCGCCTGCTCGGTCTGCGCCTCGACGTCGCCGATGCCGACGGACTCGCTGGTGTCGAGGTCCTGGCCGATCTGGCCGCGCACGTAGACGGTGTTGCCCGCGCGGACGGCCTGGCACAGGTCGTTGTCGAGGTTCTGCTCCGGGTAGGTCACGCTGGTGTTGAACGGGCGGATGCGGGTGTGTCCGCCGACGACGATGCTCTTGTTGGTCTCCACGGGGTCCAGTCCACTCCTCCCGGAGCCATGTGTCCAACAGATGTTTCCGACGACCTCCATCATCAGATTCGATGCAACTCCGGCGTCGGCGCTGCATCTGTTCAGCCGATGCTCAAGGCCAACAACATCTGTTGGACACAGGGAAGGCGGCGGCTCAGGATTTCGGCATGACCAACGAACAGATCGAGGTCCTCGTCGTCGGCGCCGGCCAGGCCGGTGTGGCGATGAGCGAGCACCTGAGTGACAACGGCGTACCGCACCTCGTGCTCGAGCGCGACCGGATCGCCGAGCGCTGGCGCACCATGCGCTGGGACTCCCTCGTCGCCAACGGTCCCGCCTGGCACGACCGCTTCCCCGGCATGGAGTTCCAGGACGTCGCCGGCGACGAGTTCGCGACCAAGGACCAGGTCGCCGGCTACTTCGAGGCCTACGCCGAGAAGATCAACGCCCCGATCCGGACCGGCGTCGAGGTCACCTCCGTCACCCGGCACGAGGGCCGCCCCGGCTTCCGCGTGGAGACCTCCGACGGCGTCATCGACGCCCGGTACGTCGTCGCCGCCACCGGGCCGTTCCAGCGCCCCGTGATCCCGCCGATCGTCCCGGAGTCCGCCGACGTCGTCCAGATCCACTCCAGCGACTACCGCAACCCGGCGCAGCTGCCCGAGGGCAACGTCCTCGTCGTCGGCGCCGGCTCCTCCGGCGTGCAGATCGCCGACGAGCTGCAGCGCTCGGGCCGGCAGGTCCACCTCTCCGTGGGCCCGCACGACCGTCCGCCGCGCAGCTACCGCGGCCGCGACTTCTGCTGGTGGCTCGGCGTCCTCAACCTCTGGGACCTCGAGACCCCGCCGGCCGGCGCCGAGCACGTGACCATCGCGGTCAGCGGCGCCCGCGGCGGCCACACCGTCGACTTCCGCGCCCTCGCCGGGATCGGCATCCAGCTCGTCGGCCTGACCGATGCGTACGACGACGGCGTGCTCACCTTCCGCGACGACCTCGCCGCCAACATCACCGCCGGCGACGCCAACTACCTCGCGCTGCTCCAGGCCGCCGACGCCTACGTCGAGCGCAACGGCCTCGACCTCCCCGAGGAGCCGCAGGCCCACATCCTCGGCCCGGACCCCGAGGCCGCGCTGGACCCGCTGCTCGCCGTGGACCTCGCCGAGGCCGGCATCACCTCGATCGTGTGGGCCACCGGCTTCGCGCTCGACTACGGCTGGCTGCAGGTCGACGCCTTCGACGAGACCGGCAGGCCCGCCCACCGGCGCGGCGTCTCCTCGGAGCCCGGCGTGTACTTCCTCGGCCTGCCCTGGCTCTCCCGCCGCGGCTCGAGCTTCATCTGGGGCGTGTGGCACGACGCGAAGCACATCGCCGGCCACATCGCCACGCAGCGCAGCTATCTCACCTACGACAGCTGACACCGCGGCGGCCGGCAGGCCGTCGTACACACAGGCCGAAGGCCCGGGCTCCGGAGGAGTCCGGGCCTTTGCGTTGACTCGCCACCTCGGTGGGTCGAGTTGCCGGTTTGCTGGGTTGACTTGCCACTTCAGCGGCTTGAGTTGCCACTTGTCTCGGCAACGGGCGCAAGACCTGGCAAGTCAACGCGCCAAACCGGCAAGTCAACGCGCCAAACCGGCAAGTCGCCGAAACGCACCGCACCCCGGCCTCCGTGAGGAGACCGGGGTGCGGCTCTGTGCCCCAGCTGGCACGGTTGCGCCTCACGCCAGCTGGGTGACCTCTCGCCGGAAGGGTACGACGTCGTTGGACGGCAGCTGCGCGTCGAACTCCTCCGCGGCGCGACGACCGGACCAGACGGCGGCGGCGATGGTGCCGGGGGCCCAGGCGTCGCCGATGCCGCGGACCGAGAGCAGCTCACCGGCGTCGCGACGCCCGACGAGCTCGAGGTAGAGCTCCTCCTTGGGCAGGCGGGCGGTGACCATGACGACGGCGTCGCAGTCGAGCTCGCGCTCGGCGCCGGCGTACACGTCGCGGACCGTCACCCCGCCGACTCCCACCGAGACGACCGCGTGGTCGGTCACCCGGGTGACGCCGTTCTCGATGAGGCGGCGCTGGATGCGGTTGACCTCGAAGGTGTTGTTGGTCCACGCCGAGACCTGCGAGCCCGGGGTGACGATCGAGACCTCGTGGCCCTGCTGGGCGAGCAGCTCGGCGATGACGCCGCCCAGGTAGTAGTGGTCGTCGTCGTACACGACGACCTTCCGCCCGGACGGCAGCCGCCCGGCGAAGATGTCGTCGGGGCCGAGCACCTGTGCGCCCTCGGCGATCGGGAGCGGCGTGGTGTGGAAGCGGGCGACGCCGTCGGTGCGCCACGTGGAGCCGGTGGCGACCAGCACGTGCTGGAAGCCGAACTCCGCGATGTCGTCGGCGCTCATCGGGCTCTCGCGGTAGATCTCCACGTTGGGGAGCTCGGCGAGGGCGGCCTCGCGGTACTCCTTGACCCGGCCCCAGGCGGACAGGCCCGGCAGGGCCGACTCCTGGCCGACGCGGCCGCCGAGCTCGCGGCGGGCCTCGACCAGCGCGACGTCGTACCCGCGGACGCCGAGGGCACGCGCGGCCTCGAGACCGGCGGGGCCGGCGCCGACGACGAGCACCTGGCTGTCGCTCTCCTTCGCGCGGATCCGCTCGGGGTGCCAGCCGCGGCGCCACTCCTCCCCCATGCTCGGGTTCTGGGTGCAGCGGATCGGCGACATCGTCAGGTCGCCGGAGACGCAGATGTTGCAGCCGATGCACTCGCGGATCAGGTTGAGCCGGCCGTCGCGGATCTTGTTCGGCAGGAACGGGTCGGCGATCGACGGGCGCGCGGCACCGATCAGGTCGAGGATGCCGGCCTTGACCTGGCGCACCATCGCGTCCGGCGAGGTGAAGCGCCCGACGCCGACGACCGGCTTGGTCGTCAGCTTCTTCAGGCCTGCGACGAACTCCTCCTGGCGCCCCTCGGGAGCGAACCGCGAGGTGACCGAGTCGCCCTCCCAGCTGCCCATCGCGAAGTCCCACAGGTCGGGGAGCTCGCCGAGCTCACGCAGCACGCCCTCGATGTCCTCGCGGGTGATGCCGCCGTCGATCTCCTCCTCGACCGTGATCCGGCAGGCCACGGCGGCGCGGCCGGCGCACTCCTCGAGGGTGTCCTCGATGAGCTCCTTGAGCAGCCGCATGCGGTTCTCGAGGGAGCCGCCGTACTCGTCGGTGCGGTTGTTGTAGCGCCGCGAGAGGAAGTGGTGCGGGGCGCCGTAGCCGTGGGCGCCGTACACGTAGACGATGTCGTAGCCCGCCTCCAGCGACCGGCGTACGGCGTTGCGGTGCCAGCGCCGCAGGTCGGCGATGTCCTGCGTGGTCATCGCACGGGCCTGGACGGGCGCGATCGTGTCGGGGGCGACGGGCAGGTGCTGCGGCCCGAGCGGGGTCTCGCGGCTGAGCTGGTTCGGCGCGTTCATGCCGTTGTGCGCCAGCTCGATGCCGGCCAGTCCCCCGCCCTCGTGGATCGCGTCGGCGATCCGCTTCAGGGCAGGCAGGTCCTGGTCGTCCCAGATCCGCAGCTCGATGAAGGGCGCGATGTCAGAGGTCGCGTGGATCTCGACCTGCTCGGTGCAGACGACCGACCAGCCGCCCTCGGCCTTGATCCTGCGCATCGAGGCCTGCGCGCTGGGGTCGCGGTAGCCCATGCCGTTGCAGTGGGGCACCTGGTAGAAGCGGTTCTTCGCGGTGACCGGCCCGATCTGGACCGGCTCGAAGAGGATGTCGTAGGGCGAGGTCATCGGACGGGTTCCTTGATGCGGTCGTCGGGGCTGTCGGGGTTGCTGTCGGGGTTGCTGTCGGGGTTGCTGTCGGGGTTGCTGTCGGGGTTGCTGCTGGGGGTGCCGCCGGCGCGGACCGGGCGGCCGCACACGTAGCCGATGGCGCCGAGGGCGCCGATCACGGCGAGGGTGCCGAGGGTGAAGGCCTCGAAGGTCCCCTGGGACACGCCCCAGTAGTCCTCGAACGAGTAGTCGAGGCCGAAGACCCACTCGAGGGTGCCGGGGAAGACGGCGACCCAGGAGCCGAGGACGATCCAGGCGAACGCGATCCAGCCGAGCAGCGCGAACCCGCGGTCGGACAGCGGCACCCGGAAGGGCCGCTCCACGTCGGGGTACATCGTGCGCAACCGGATCGCCGCCGGGATGACGAAGAGGTAGGCGAGCAGGAACGTGGAGATCGAGATCGTCAGCACCACGCCGAAGATCGCGCCGCCCGTGCCGGAGACCTGCATCGCCACGAGCATGAACACCGTCGCCGTGACGCCGGACAGCATGTTGACGCGCACCGGGGTGCCGAGGCCGGGGTGGAAGCGGCCGAAGAAGCCGCCGAAGAACGACCCGTCGGCGGCGGTCATCGCCTGCATGCGGTCGGAGATGATCATCCACGCCGAGCCCTGGCTCATCAGCACGTAGACGACCACGATCGCGGTGACCTTGAGCAGCGGGTCCGCCGCGTCGCCGTACACGGAGAACACGGTCTTCACCGCGTCGAGGAAGCCGCCGATGCCGGTGATCTCGTCCTGGGGCACCACGATCAGGATCGCGAGGATCGGCACCAGGTAGCAGAAGGCCGCCGTGGCGCAGGACCGCAGGATCGAGACGGGTACGTCGCGGGCGGGGTTCTCCATCTCGCCGGCCGCGCTGTTGCCGGACTCGAAGCCGAGGTAGGCGAACAGGAGCAGCGGGACCGAGCCGAAGAGCCCGAGCAGGGTCGGGCTGAAGTCGCCCAGGCCCAGTCCGCCGACGCCGTGCTGGGCGGCATAGATCACCGTGGTCAGCACGAAGAAGACGAGCACCGCGATCTTGAGGACCGCGCCGCTGGTCGGCAGCCACTTGCCCTTCTGGAGGCTGACGACGGCGGCGAGCACGGTGATCCAGATGAACACGAGCTTGAAGGCGTAGTCGGCGAACGAGCCGGGCGTCATCGGCGTGATGTAGGTGCTGACGGTCTCGGCCGCGAGGAAGGACATCGAGCCGCCGACCCACACGGGCTGGGTGACCCAGTTGAGCAGGGACGCGACCGCGGCGGCCGGGCGCCCGAAGGCGTCACGGACCCAGGTGTAGGCGCCGCCCTCCTCGCTGAAGGCAGCACCGGTCTCGGCGAAGATCAGCCCGTAGGGCACCAGGAAGAACACGGCGAGGACGAGGGCCCAGGTGAACGCCTCGGCGCCGTACGTGGAGACCTGGCCGAGCGTCTCGAGGCCGACGACGGCCGCGATGAGCAGGAAGATGATGTCGAAGCGGCCGAGGGTGCGATGCAGGAGGGCCTGCTGCTCGGCGGCGAGCTCCGTGGGACGGACGGTGTCGGACATGGGTGCTCCCGGATTCAGTGGTTGATCCAGACGGTCTTGAGACCGACGTACTTGTCGAGGGCGTGGAGGGACAGGTCGCGACCGAAGCCGGAGCCCTTGAACCCTCCGAAGGGCGTCCACGCGCTGAAGGCGTCGACGCCGTTGACGGTGACCGTGCCGGCGTGGATCCGGTCGGCGAGGCGGTGCGCGCGACGCAGGCTGCCGGTGGCGACCGAGGCGGCGAGGCCGTAGGCGGTGCCGTTGGCGAGCGCGACCGCCTCGTCCTCGCTGTCGAACGGGGTGATCGCGAGGACCGGGCCGAAGACCTCCTCGCGCGCGAGCTCGGAGGCCGGGTCGACGCCGTCGAAGACGGTGGGCTGGACGTAGCAGTCGCTGCCGTCGCGGGTGATCCGCTCCCCGCCCGTCACCAGGCGCGAGCCCGCGGCACGGGCGCCGTCGATGAAGCGCATGATGCCGTCGGTCTGCTCCGGCGAGACGACCGCGCCCATGCCGGCGGCCGGGTCCAGCGGGTCCCCCGGCGTGTACGCCGCAGCCTCGGCGGCGACCAACGCGACGAACTCCTCGTGCACCTCGCGCTGGACGAGGACGCGCGAGTGGGCGGAGCACACGGCGCCCTGGTTGAACCAGATGCCGAAGGCGGTCGCCTTCGCGGCGGCTGCCAGGTCGTCGGCGTCGGCGAAGACGAGGTGCGGGCTCTTGCCGCCGCACTCGAGCCAGACCTGCTTGAGGTTCGACTGGCCGGCGTACTGCAGGAAGTAGCGGCCGACCTCGGTGGAGCCGGTGAAGGCGAGCACGTCGACGTCGGGGTGCAGGCCCAGTGCCCGGCCCGTGGTCTCGCCGAGCCCGGGGACCACGTTGAGGACACCGTCGGGGATGCCGGCCTCGGCGGCGAGCTCGGCGATCCGCAGCGCCGACGACGGCGACTGCTCGGCGGGCTTGAGCACGACGCTGTTGCCGGCGGCCATCGCCGGGGCGACCTTCCAGGCGAGCATGTCGACGGGGTAGTTCCACGGCACGACCGCGCCGACGACGCCGAGCGGGACGCGGCGGATCAGCGCGGTGGTGCCCGGCGGGGTGGGCGCGACCTCGTCGTTGACCTTGTCGATCGCCTCGGCGTAGTAGCGGAACAGGTTGACCGAGAACGGAAGGTCGAGGTCGTGCGCGTCGACGACCCGCTTGCCCATGTCGAGCGAGTCGAGCACCGCGAGCTCGGCGGCGTGCTCGGCCAGCAGGTCGGCGAAGCGCAGCATCTTCGCGCGGCGCTCAGCGACCCCGGCGCGGCTCCAGGTCCCGGCCTCGAAGGTGGCGCGGGCGGCGCGGACGGCCCGGTCGACACCGGCCTCCCCGGCGTCGGCGACCTGGGCCAGCAGCGCGCCGTTGGCCGGGTTGCGGTTCTCGAAGGTCTCCTCCCCTGCCTCGACGAAGCCGCCGCCGATGAACGGGCGGGTGTGGAGCGTGGCCTTGGCGGCCTCCGCGATCCAGTCCTGGTGAGTGCGCACGAGTGATCCTTTCTTTGCGCTGCACCGCAAATATGACCCAGCGCACATCGCGTGTCAATGACCGGGCGCCGGAATTCACACAGGCGTTACGGTGGGCGCATGGCACGACGCAAGGACCAGGCCGCCCGGCGCGAGCACCTCATCTCGGCGACCCTCGAGACGATCGCGACGCACGGCCTGGCCGGGGCGACGATGAAGAACATCGCCGAGACCGCGGGCATCTCCCCCCGCCTGGTCGCCTACTACTACCCCGAGTTCGAGGGGCTCATCGAGGCCGCACACCAGGCCGCGACCGACCGCTACTACTGGTCCCGGCAGCGCGACATCGAGGGCGACCTCGCCCCCGCCGAGAAGCTCGCCCGCCTCATGCACTCCGGCCTCCCCCGCGGGAAGGACCTGCTGCTCAGCCAGGTCCTCGACGAGATCTCGGTCAGCGCGAGCCGCAGCCCGATGCACGCCACGCTGATGACCCTGCTCTTCGACCGCGAGGTCTCGCTCTACACCTCCGTCCTCGAGGTGGGCGCGGCGCTCGGCGAGTTCACCCTCACCGACTCCGCCGACGTGATCGCCCGCAACTTCGTCACCCTCGAGGACGCGCTCGGCCTGCACCTGCTCGCGCACAACTCGTCGATCACCCTCGAGCGCGCCGAGCAGCAGCTGGCCAGCTACGCCTTCTCCGCGACCGGCGCCCGCATCACCCCGAAGGCACCCGCCGACGCGCCGACATCCCCTCCGAAGAGCTGACCTTTGTTGCGCCTGAGCGCAAATCCACCGGCTCGGGTCAGACGGCGACCGGCAGGCTCAGGTAGCCCCGCAGCGTGAGTCCCTCGCGACGCTGCGGCGTACCGTCGAGGCGGAGGTGGGGGTGGCGCGCCAGCAGCCGCGGCAGGGCCAGCTGCACCTCGAGGCGCGCGAGCGGGGCGCCGAGGCAGTAGTGGATGCCACCGCCGAAGGACAGCGGTCCACCCTCGTTGCGGGTGACGTCGAGGCGGTCCGGGTCGGTGAACTTGTCGGGGTCGCGGTTGGCCGCGCCGAGGTAGCAGACGAGACGGTCCCCGGCCGCGACGGGGACGCCGGCGACCTCGGTGTCCGCGAGGGCGACCCGGTTGGTGATCTGGACGGAGCTGTCGAAGCGGACCAGCTCCTCCGCGGCCGTGGCGACGACGGCGGGGTCCTCGCGCACCAGCGCGGCCTGGTCCGGGTGCTCGAGCAGCGCGACCAGCCCGTTGCCGAGCAGGTGGGTCGTGGTCTCGAAGCCCGCGGAGAAGAGGAGCGCTGCCATGGTCACGGCCTCCTCCCGGTCGAGCACCTCGCCGTCACCACCGGGCTCCGTGACGAGCGCGCTGAGCAGGTCGTCCTGCGGGGCACGGCGGCGCTCGTCGACGAGATCGCCGAGATAGGCCCGCAGCGACGTGGCGGCCTCGTTGGCCAGGGCGAGCGCGTCCAGGTCGAAGACGTCGAGGATCCGCGTCCAGTCGCGCACGAGCGGCTGGAAGCCGGGCCGGTCCGCCTCGGGCACACCCAGGAGCTCGCCGATGACCGCGACGGGCAGCGGGAACGCGAGCTTCTCGACGAAGTCACCACCGTCCGCGAGCCCCTCGACGAGGTCGTCGACGAGCGCGGCGACCGACTCCTTGAGCGCCTGCACCCGTCGCGCCGTGAACGACCGGCTGACCAGCCGCCGCAGGCGGGTGTGCCGCGGCGGGTTCGCCAGCAGCATGCTGCTGTTGAGCGTCCACAGCGCCGGCAGGTCCTTCCAATTGCCGAGGCCGAGGGCGGTGAAGAACTCCTCGTTGTCCGGCCGTCCGAGGCTGTGGTCGTGCAGCACGGCGTGGCACTCGGCGTACCGGGTGAGCACGAGGGCGCCGTCCTCGGCCAGCACCACCGGGGCGGTGCGCCGCAGCGCGTCGAAGCGCGGGTAGGGGTTCTCGCGGCCCTCGGGCTGGGTGAGCTCGTGCAGGAGCTGGTCGACCTCGGGCGTGCGGACGGCTCTCACAGGACATCCCTACCGCGTCGGAGCCGCTCCTGTCAGGTCGGCCAGGACCGCCCGCGCGGCACGCCCACCCGAGACGAGGGCACCCTGGATCGAGCTGGTGTCGCGGTGGTCGCCGCAGACGTAGAGCCCGTCGACGCGGACCGGCTTGCGGAAGCGGTGCGGCGCCGGCATCGCGGGCAGGGACCGCGGGACGTCGTACGTCGCGAGGTGCTCCCATCCGGTCGTGGAGGTGTCGTAGAGGACGCCGAGGTGGGCACGCACGGACGCCTCGTCGAACGAGTCGCGGCCGCTGTGCACCAGCGAGGTGGCCACCAGCGCCCGCCCCTCGGGTGCGTACGACGGCGCGGCGGCCGAGACCACGACGGTGTTGTTGACCGGGCTGTCGCCCGGGTCGAGCAGGAGCGTCGGCTTGTCCAGCGGTGCCTCCGGCACCGCGTGGTAGATCGTGGTGACGCCCTTCCAGGCCGTCGGCCCCAGCGTGCCGCCGAGGAGGCGGTCGGCCGCGTCGGCGTCCGTCGCGACCACCACTGCGCGCGCCGCCACCGGGCCGGCGGTCGTCGTCACGCCGTCGGCGCGGACCTCCGTGACCTCGACGCCGAGGTGGACGCTGCCCGTCGTCAACCGGCCGGCGAGCTGCTCGGGGACCTGCTGCATCCCCCCGGCCGGCACCGTCGAGTCGCCCCGGGCGAACATCCGCAGCATGAGGTCGACGAAGCGGGACGAGGTCGTCATCTCCTGCTCGAGGAGGACACCGCTGAAGAAGGGCCGCAGCACCCGCTCCACCGCGGTGTCGTCGAGGCCCATCGCCGCCCAGTGCTCGGCCGCCGTGCGGTCCTCCCGGCCCTTGAGCCTGGCGGCGGGGGCAAGGGTGACGACGCCCGCGTAGCCCGCCAGCGCCGCCTTGGCCCGGATCCCGCCGACCGGCGCGGTCAGCGCCTTGGGCAGGGCCATCAGCTCGCGGCGCGGGTCGCCGATCCGGTGGTTCGCCCCGTCCACGTGGACAAGCGCGGCACGGTCGAAGCACCGGAGGTCGAGCGCGTCGAGGTCGAGCAGGCGTCGTACCGCCGGATAGGCGGTGTTGAGCACCTGGAAGCCGCGGTCGAGGAGGAACCCGTCGACGCGGTCGGTGCGCATCCGGCCGCCGACGCCGTCGCTCGCCTCGAGCACCACGACGTCGAGCCCCGCGTCGCTGAGCCGCGTCGCCGCGGCGAGGCCGGCGAGGCCCGCGCCGACGACGACCACGTCGGACCCGGTGGGGACCACGCCTCAGCCCTTCCGCTTCAAGGCCGACGGCTTGTGCACGGCCTCGCCACCGCTCTCGGTGCTGCGCACCAGGTACTGCGGCGCGTCCCTGCTCGCCCGCACCGTTCGGCCCGCCAGCTCGGTGTCCTCGGTGATCTTGCGCAGGACCTTGCCCTCCGCCGTGCCGCCGTGGCTCTGCCAGGTCACCCGGTCGCCCTTGTGGAACTCCGTGGTCATCACCGCTCCGTCCCGATTCGGTCCCGTGCCGTCGAGGGGGCGGTACCCCGGACATGCCGGAGCCACCCGCCGTCACCTGTGGTTCGGCGCGGGCGGTGGTCCGGATGGGTCAGGAGGCGGTGCTCTCCTGCGCCGGCTCGGCGTCGGTGATCGGCGTGATCCACGCCTGGTGGGTCTGGGCGTTCTTGGTGATCGCGAGCAGCTCGTCCATGTGCGGCTCGAGGCCGGTCACCTTGTCGAGCGGGACGCCGATGATCAGCTGGAACCCGAGGCCCCGCCACGCCTGCACGGCCCGGCCGGCGAACTCCGAGTCGGCCTTGACGAAGCCCTCGTCGAGGAAGACCGGCGCGAACCGGGGCCGCGAGCGCATCTCGTCGCCGAGCCGGAAGCGCAGCGCGGAGCCGACGATGAACGCCACCAGCTCCTGGCTCTCGCCACCGGACTTCTCCCCCAGCGTCCGGTACGTCGCGCGCACCTCGCCGCTGAGGTAGTCGTAGCGCTCGGCGCTGATCTCGACGTGGCGGCGTACGTCGAGCAGGCGGTCGCGTTCGGTCGGCCCGTCGCCCGCGTGGTCGGCGCGGCGCAGCTGCCTCATGAACCGGCTGAGCTCGGTGAACCGCTTCTCGAGGTCCTCCTCCTTCAGCTCGGTCGTCGTGCCGGAGGACAGCGCGCGCAGGTCCTTCAGGAACACCTGGACGTGGGCGGGCGCGAGCCGGCGCAGCCGGATCCGCAGCCGGTCGCCGGACGCACCGAACTCCAGGCGCCGCAGGATCGCGTTGATCGGCTCGAGGCGGTCCTCGATCTCCTCCACCGACGCGGACATCGCCTGCAGCAGCGGCACCAGGTCCTGGCCGCTCCACTCGGTCAGCCGGCGGCGCCACTCGGAGTGGCGGTCGGCGAGGCCCTTGCCGCGGATGTCGTCGAGGATCCGGGCGTAGTCGGGGTAGGAGTCCGCGGTCGCGCCGAGGTTGGGCGAGTCCCAGGCGAACTTGTAGCTGCGGAAGATGTGCGCGAGGTCCTCGTCGCAGCGCTTGATCTCCGCGTCGGCGTCGGCGAGGGCGGTGCGCAGCCGCTCGCCGAGGCGCTGGGAGTTCTCCAGGAAGCGGTCGAGGTCCTCGGGGTCCGCCGGCGCGGCCGCGGCGGCGAAGTCCGCGCCCAGCGCGGCGTCCTGCTCCTCGCTGAGGACCACGACACCGGCGTCCTCGACGGCCCAGACGCGGTCCTTGACGATGTCCTCGGCGTCGGTCAGCTCGCCGTGGTCGGCGTTGAGCTGGTCGCGGCGCTGCTCGAGCGAGAACCGCTCCTTGCGGGCCTGGCCGAGCTGCTCCTGCAGGTCGTCGATCTGCGCCTGCAGCACCTGCAGGCGGTCGTCGGACGCGAGGATCGCCGACCGGCGCTCCTCCAGGCCGGCGATCCGCCGGTCGCTGCCGGCCACGTCGACGTCGTCGAAGCGCACCATCACGATCGCCTCGTAGGCCTTGCGCTGCAGCTCGATCAGGCTGCTGCGGCGCTTGAGTTCCTCGAGCCTGCCGTCGATCTCGCCGAGCCGGCGCTCCAGCCCGGCCAGCTGGGCGTCGATCTCCGCGATCGCGTCCTCGCTGGAGAAGCCGATGATGTTGCGCTGGTCGCTGCGTCCGTGCGCGCCCCGACGGCCATTGCGGGTCTGGCCGGCGACGCTCACCCGGAAGCCGGGTCCGTCGAGGTCGGCGGCGCTGTCCACGCAGAGCGCGTTGCGCGACGGCTCCTCGACGTGCTGCTGCACCCAGCCGGCGAAGGGCGAGTCCTTGAAGAGCAGCTTGCCGGCGATCCGCTCGGGGTCCGACGGACCGGTCTCCGGCAGGTCCAGCTCGACGCCCTGGAAGGTCAGCCGCGCGGGCAGCCGCAGCTCGTCGATCGCCGTGGAGAAGTCGTGGAGCCGCTCCAGCGGCACCAGCATCATCCGCGCGCTGCCGCCGAGGACGGTCTCGATGGCCGTGCGCCAGCGCGCCTCCTCGGGCGCGACGTCGATCAGCTCGGCGACGAAGGGCAGCTCCTCGACGGACATGCCACTGGCCCGGGCGACGGCCGTGCGCAGGTCGTGGAGGTACGACGGCACGCGGCCCGCGCGGCTCTCGAGCGAGGCCCGCTCCTGCCGGAGCACCCCCTGCTCCTGCGTCAGCGGGAACTGCTGCTCGCGCAGCACCTTCTCCCGCTCGGCGGCGATCCGGTCGCGCTCCTTCTCGCCCGACCGGAGCCGCTCGCGGGCCTGCTCCTGCAGCACCGTGAACGCACCGGCGTCCTCGAGCGCCGACTCCAGGTCGGGGGCGTCGGCGTCGGTCAGCCCGACGAGCGGGTAGACCCGCTCCTCGAGCTCGGCCAGCCGGCTCGCCCGCTCCTCGCGGAGGTTGCGCTCGGCCTCGGCCAGCGAGGCCAGCGCCTGCAGGTCGCCACCACCGGCGGCGCGGTGGGCGTCCTTCGCGGCGTCCAGGTCGCCGGCGAGCTGCAGCTCCGCGGCCTGGGCGGAGGCCAGCGCCTGCACGGTCGCCGCGCGCGCGTCGCGGTTGGCCGCCACCGCGGACTCGATCAGGCGCAGGTGCGTGCGCAACAGCCAGTAGCGCAGCGGGGTCTCGTCGCCGGACTGCGTGATGCCGTAGGAGTCCAGCTCCTCGAGACGCCGCGCGGCCGTCGTACGGCGCTCGTGCATGTCGGTGATCGGCTCGAGCAGCTCCAGCTTCTGCTGCTCGGTGCGCATCGCCGCGTGCGCGGCGTCGAGGTCGTCGAAGTGCTCGATCGCGCGGTCGGCGGCGGCATAGGTCGCCGGACGCTCCAGGACCATGTCCTTGTAGAGCTCGTCGACGCTGCGGACCTGGTTGCCCGCCTGGATCCGCGCCAGCAGGCGCAGCGCCTTGCCGCCGTCGCCGTTGGCGCCGATGCCGAGCCGGGCGTGGAGGACGGCCGAGAACTCGGCGTAGGTGCGGTGCACGCGCACGCCCGGGAAGAGCTTCTTGAGGGTGTTGGCGTGGAACTTCTCCGGTACGGCGGCCTCGAGCTTCTCCAGCGGGAGGGTGCCCTCGTGGGTCCACATCTGCATGAGCACGTCGCTGGAGCGCGCGGCCCGGCGCGGGACGTAGTAGGTGCGCAGCGCCGTGAACCGGCCGCCCTGGTCACTGACGAAGGTCATCGCGACCGCGCCCCACGTGTCGGCGCCCTTGCCGCGCAGCAGCTTCTCGACCGGCCGGCCGGTCTTCGGGTCGTCGACGACGTCGACGGCGCCGCGCAGGTAGGACAGCAGGTTGCGCTGCCCGATGCTGCGCGCGCGGCCGGCGACGGCGTCGTTGGAGGCGCCGTTGAACTTGGTGTCGGACGGCATCATCAGCGCCGTGTAGGCGTCGAGGATGGTGCTCTTGCCGACGCCGGAGGCGCCGGAGATCATCGTCGCGTCGCCCGCGAGCGGGACCGTCGTCAGGCCGCCGAAGCCGCCCCAGTTGACCAGCTGCAGCAGCGAGGCGCGCCACTGGACCGTGTCGTCGGCGGGGGTCGCGACGACCTGCTTCTCGAAGAGGCCGTCCGTCTCGTCCTGGTGGTCGACGAGGTCGTCCACCGTCGTCTCGAGGCCTTCGTCGATGCTCACTCGGCGTCCTCCTGGGTGTCGGCCTCGAACAGGTCGGCGTCGGGGGCCGCGTCGGCCGCCTCCGGCTCCGTCCCGTTGGCCTTCTGCAGCGCCTCGAGCAGCTCCTGCAGCAGCTCCAGCGGCAGCAGCGGCTCGACGGCCTCGCTGATCTCGAACCGGTCCTCGGCCGCGGTGGCGATCAGCAGGCCGGCCTTGGCCACGCTGACGACCGCGTTGCGGGCGCGCTTCTCGTCACCCGACTCGTCGGTGGCGTGGGTGGGGCGGTAGCTGGCGACGTAGTCGAGCAGGTCGTCCCGGTCGACGTACACACGGGCGTCGCCGCCGGCGAGGCCGGCCCGCAGCCGGTCGCGCAGGTGGACGAGCACGAGGGTCTCCTCGCGCGACCACGCGGTGTCGTGGAGCAGGGTCGGGAAGCGGCCGCCGCCCTCGGCCTGCGCCTGCCGCTTCCACGCGACCTCGCGGGCGCGGTCGACCTGGAGGTCGAGGAAGAGGTCGTTGAGGCGGGAGCGGAAGACCCGCTCGTTCTCGACCAGCACCTGCCAGTCGCGCGGGTGCGTGCGGGCGCTGATGAAGCGCTGCTTGAGCAAGGAGACCAGGGCCTGGCGCTGGGCGTACTCCAGGCCGCCCTCGTCGCCCTCGAAGAGCGAGACCGAGTCGGCCTCGAAGTCCTCCACGTCGTCGTACCCGGTGTCGACGACCTCGTCGACGTCGGTGTCGATGCTCACGAGCGAGCCTCCTCGCGGTCCAGGTCGGGGTCGGGCAGCGGCATGCGCGGTACGGCGAAGGTGCGCTCCGTGCCGTCGGGGCGTACGGCGACGAAGGACTCGAGCGCGTCCTCGGTCCGCAGGTCGCGGTTGGCCGCCAGGTGCAGCAGGCCGAAGATCTCCACCGGCCGGCGCAGGGACGGCTCGAGGGAGTCGAAGAGCTCGCCGAGGGAGGCCGCGGGCAGCAGGTCGCGCAGCGCGTCGTCGAGCCGCTGGCGCAGCGACCCGAGCTGCGGCCCACCCTGCGCCATCAGCGCGGCCAGCGACAGCCCGGGCGCGTCGGCGGGGTCGGCGGCGCTGATCCGGTCGGGCAGCACGTCGTCGGCGGGGTCGTGGAAGCGCTCGCGGAGATGGTCGACGCCGACCCGGCTCGGGAGCAGCGGGACGTCGTGGGTGGCGCGTGGTCCGGTCTCGGCCATCCAGGTCATCAGCTCGGACTCCACCTGCCGCAGCGTCTGCTCCAGCTCGCGGTCGCGGGCGGCGTCGTGGGAGACGATGTACTCCTTCAGCGTCGCCGTCACCCGGCTGCGCTGGGCGAGCACCCGGTCGAGGCCGTCGCGCACCAGCCGCACGGTCCCCCGCAGCTCCGCACGGTCGGCGTCGCCGAGGATGCCGTCGGCCAGCGGGTGCTCCAGCAGCGCGGTGAGGTCCTCGCGCAGCTGGGTCACGAGCGCGTCGTCACGCAACAGCGCGAAGGCGCCCTCGAACGCCCGCCCCTCGTGGGTGGCGGTCATCAGGGCGTCGGCGCGCGCGAGGTACTCGTCGATCACCTCGCCGGCCGGCCGGTCCTCGGCCCGGAAGGCCGCGAGGATCTCGGCCCGGATCGTGGCGAAGCGCTCCTCGACCCGCGCGAAGTCACTGGGCAGGGCGGAGATCAGGGAGAGCAGCTCGGTGAAGCCCTCGACCATGTAGTCCTCGGTGGCGCTGACCATGTCGGCGCCGTCGACGAGCCGGTCGCGCTCGGCCTTGAGCCGCGCGATCTCGTCGTTGAGCAGGGTCACCCGGGCGCCGCGGTCGGGGTTGGCCTCGGAGTTGAAGCGCCGGACCGTCCCGAGGATCGTGGCGATCCGGTGCTCGCTGAGCGTGGCCCGGTCGCGGGCGAGGTTCTTGACCAGCTCGAGCGCCTGCTGCGCGTGCGAGGTCAGTGAGTAGACCTCGTTGCCCTGCTCGTCGAGCGAGCGCACCAGCCACTGCCCGCGCATCCAGCGCTGGCAGATGTCCTTGCCGCTGCCGTTGGGGACCTCGGTCTCCCCCGCCTCCCGGATGGCGGCGAGATGCTGCTCGACCTGCGTGTGCAGCCGGGCGGTCGCGATCGGCTTGTTGTTGCGCCCGAACGCCGCCCGGAAGATCGTGATCACCACCGCCGCCTGGCGCTGGTGGAGCAGGGTGAGCGTGGGCTGCGCGAAGGCGCCCTTCACCCGGGCGAGCTCCCCGGCGATCTCGCTCACGACTCCTCCTCCCCCGTGGGGCCGAAATGAGGAGCCAGTGTCCCAGAGGGGTGGGGCGTGAGCTGCACCGAGGGGCGCGCCGGAGTGTCACGGTGCCGGACGACGCGCGCTCGGGGCAGCGCAGAACGCGGCGGAGCCCGTCGGCAACGCACCACGAGTCGAGCTCGGATGCCGACGAGCTCCGCCCGTCATCCGGTCACTGACCGCGCATCAGTGCCGAGGACTGCTCCCCTCCGCCTCGCGCGGTTCCCAACCGCTGGCGACGCTAGTTCGCTGCCCACGGCGGCTGCGTCGCCATTTCAGGTGAAGATCCGCCCCGCCAGACCCCGCTCCCACCGATGACTCCGGCACCTGCCACCGGTCAGCCCGGGCATGACTTCCGTACGCACCCACCTCTGGTTCGGCAACGACAAGGCCGTCGAGGCCGCCCACTTCTACGCCGAGCACATCCCCGGCTCCACCGTCACCCGCGTGGTCACCGCCCGCACCTCCCCCGACGACCGCGTCGCCGACGTCGTCGAGTTCATCGTCGCCGGCCACCCCGTCATCGGCCTCAACGCCGGCCCGGTCTTCCACCTCAACGAGGCCTTCTCCTTCTACCTCTCCGTCGAGGGCCAGGAGGAGGTCGACCACTACTGGGACCTCCTCACCGCCGACGGCGGCGAACCCGGCGCCTGCGGCTGGTGCAAGGACAAGTACGGCGTCTCCTGGCAGTTGATCCCACGCGAGCTCGAGGAGCTGTCCGGCGACTACTCGACCGAGGCCAACTTCCGCGTCGCCCAGGCCATGCTGAAGATGGGCAAGATCGACGTGGCCGAGATCCAGGCGGCGTACGACGGGGCATGATCCTGCCCATGAGCTCGTCCCTGGCGGCGCGCCTGGAGGTGCTGGCCGATGCCTACGCCCTGCGTGGGTACGACGTCCGGCCCAACCTCCTCCCGGGCGCCACCTCTGGTGAGCTGGACGAGGTCGAGGCCGCGCTGGGCGTGGTGCTGCCGGCGTCGTACCGGGAGCTGTACGGGTGGAGCGCCGGCGTCATCGACGAGTTCGGCACTGCCCCTCGTATGCGCTTCCGCGACGAGTCGCTCCTCCCGCTCGCGCGGGTCGTCGAGGAGCGGGACCGGTTGCTGGAGGTCTACGACTGGTGCGAGTCCGTCGACGGCCGGGTCGTGGCGCCGTTCGCGTCCTTCGAGGGGTCGGTCCTCGTGGTTGCCTGCGGGCCGCAGCGGCTGACGTCCGCCGTACCGCACCCGGTGATCTCGTACTTCCAGGGGATCGACGTCTACTACGACTCGATCGAGGCGATGGTCGAGACGTGTATCGCCTGGGCGTCGCAGGAGGGGTGGGGGCCGTACGAGGCGGCGCCCAATGAGATGGAGGTCTGGCGGCGGTTCAATGGTTCGGTCGAGTTCTGAGGGTCGCTTGTCGCCGGCGCCGCGTCACTCCGCCAAGAAGGACGCGGGCTAGGCGGGGTACGAGCGACCGACTTGTGCAAAGTCGCAAACACGCCCGAAGCACACAACTAGGCTGCCACAATCGCCGACCGGTCCCGTATGCGCCGGGGCTCTGACTGCAGGGAGCATCGCAATGACAGAGTGGGGCTTCTTGGACGGGTCTCCCTACTCGGTTCAGCCTGACGACACAACTGTCGCACGCCTTCAAGCGTTAGGCCCGAAGCTTGCTGGCCTTGAAGAACGATGTTTGGTCGTGCGCAAGGCCATCGCTCAGCACCTCGCCGGAAGTCTCAACCGAGCAAGTCGCGCGCAAGAGATCTACGAAAGCAACGCGATCGAGGGAAAGCTTGCGACCCTAGAGGAGACATTCGGCATTCTCAACGACCGGCATTTGTTCGACGCCGACGCCGCAATTGCTCGCTACACGCTACACGAAAGCCTCACAGACGATCCTAAGGTGCAAGATGTCGTCGGATTGGCGGCCGCGCGTATCTTGGTGGACCAGTACATTCAAGAGCCCGACAGGCCACTTGCAGAAGCGGACGTCAGGGACATGCATGGCTTGATCCTCGCTGGCCACCACTCCGCCGGGCGCTACAAAGTTCATTTGAACAGCATCGAGGGTTCAACGCACGTCCCCACTCCTCCGGTGGACGTTCCTGGCGCAATGAACATGCTCGTTGAATGGTTCCGATACTCCGATGCCCCGCTTGTCTGGCGCGCCGCCGTCACACACGCCTGGTTCACTCATATTCATCCCTTCGACGACGGAAATGGGCGAATCGCGCGACTGTTGGCGAACTACACCCTCGGATTTGGTTCGTACCCTCCGCTTATTGTTAAGTCCTCCTCGGATCGCGGCAAGTACCTTTCAGCGTTATCGGCAAGCGACGACGCCGGCGACATCGTCCCTTTAATGCAAGTATTTGCGAGGGCGCTCGATCGACAACTGAAGATCATGGAGAAGCCAAACTTCGGTTGGGAGTTGTTTCAAAAGGATCTTCGAATTCGCGAAGACAGTATTCACAAGCGCTGGTCGACGACCTTGGATCGCTTCCTCCACGAAGTATCCGCGCACCTGCGAATATCGCGGATAAAATTCGAAGTGATTGGCTCAGTAGGACCAAGTGACTTCGAATTTTTGCGCGGTAGAAGTAGTAGTGGCAATGGGTGGATTGCGCGCGTGTCAAATGGTGACGCACGGCGAGACCTCCTTGTCTGGACGGGCCACGTAACGGATCGCATGTATGGGCGACTCGAGAAGGACCAGGTCTTTCCGGCTCTTTTCCTCTCCGAGCGCGATCCTGATCCGAAGGCCCCGAAGCCCTTTCGCAGGCGCGTTCATGGACTTCCCGAATTCCACGACGAGATCTGCATCATCGCGGACGAGGATCGGGCGATGCTTCGTCGCGGGAGCAATATTCAGCGGGTTTCCCTTCGAGACGCCTCGGAGCTCTGGGCTGGCCTCCTCAGCGGGTACCTGAGATAGGTCGCCACCCGCCGCAGTCCCTGCGTGTCGTGGAACGAAGTGGGTCACGACATGTCACCGCGCGCCAAACCCTTCGGAAGAAAGAATCGTGCGAGAGATACGTAGGTGTTGCTCAGCGAGACGCGGCAAACTGTGACGGGAAGGATGGGCTGTGGTCTGCCAGACGGCCGCTGAACTGTGGAAGGCTTGGCTTAACGCTGGCGTCGTACGCCCGGAGGACTACGACCGGGATCTCGCGGACGCCATCCGTCAGCACCTCGGACCGTCTCGGACCAGAGACCTGGCTCGCGCAATGCATAGAGTCGAGTGGACGCCCCGGGATCTTCTTCGTGCGATCTTTCCGGAGCTTCAGTCGTTCAGCGGCATGCTTCGAGACTTGCTTGGTTTGTACGCGAAGGTCGAAGCACAATCGGCAAGTGACGAGAATCTACGGATTGTGTACGAGTTCGACGAGCACGACCCGTTCGACCTCCTCTTGTCCAGTTTCCGTGAACAAGCGGAGTCGGCCTCCCGAGTCGTGACATCGGGAGGCGGCGTTGGATTTCCCGCCGACCACGCGTTTGACAGTCCCGCCCGGAAGTTCGGAGATTGGGACAGGGTCGCGGCGATCTTCGGGGAGAGGCCCGACGACTGGCCGTTCAACAAAGGCGCTCCACGTTGCGCCTCCACTGGAAATCCCGACGCTGACGCCGTGATTGCGCGTGGCTTGCGCGTCGTTGACAGTGTGATGGCGGTCCTTGCACGATTCGGAGCCACCCGCGGCGCCGTGACAGCGTGGCGCGACGTGCAAGGCGTGGAGCGCACAATCGCCGCCGATATGGCCCAGGCGGCACATGATTACTGGCCGTTAATGACAACGGCGAGCCTGCATGGGCTGGCCGATGCGGTACGCCGAGGTTCGGCGGAGCTAGGTGTGTTAACGGAGTTGGACCGCTGGCTCGACTGGTTCGAATCCGCCGCCGAGATGGAGCAGGCGGTGACGGAAGTGACCGATCTGCTCTCGTTGCCAACCTGGGGAAAGCGGCACGAACTGTATTCCGCCTGGGTGTCGACGCAGATTGACGCCGCGTTGGCCGTCGATCGCGCTACCTTCCACGTGAAGGACGGCGTCCTAGCGTTCCCGTTCAAGGCGACCCTTCTCGCGGACGTGATGGCGACAGGAGGGCCGTACGAACTGTGGTGCGAGATGCGCACAGATCTCGTTGACCAGATCTCGCTTGAGCGGGTCGGTGGAATTCAGCCGGACTATAGGATCGTCAGGCGGGACCCGGGCGGCAGAATGACCACCGTCCTTGCCATTGAAGTGAAGCAGTACCGCCGAGGTGCCGCTGGGCGTCATGGAGCTGTCCTGGCGAAGTATGCGGCTGGCCTTCCCGAAGCGACCGTCCTGCTAGTCGGGCACGGGCCCCTTGGAAGGACTGTGCGTGACAGGGTGCCATCGGCAGACCGATCTCGGACATCAGTTTTCGAGAATGTACGCCCAGATCGCCCGAACGAGGCCAGATCCTTCCGTGCAGAGATCGAACGATTGCTTCCGGAAGATTCAACTCAGACCGATATCCCATCCGAGATCGAGTTGCGTTGGGATCCGCGAGTGTACGATCTTGACCTTCATGTCCGATTCTCGTCTGGCGCTATTGTGTCGTGGCAGAACCTCGCCACTCCTCACGGGTTCCTGGAAGGCGACGCGTATAGCGGGGGGCCGGAGGTGGTTAGACTATTCCCAGAATCGCTGCCCCCGATCGAGGTCGTCGCGAAGTTGTATTCGAATGATGTCGCCACGATCACTGAAGCCAAACCTGAAGTAATCGCTAGGTGGTCCGACGGCAGGGCCGAAACATACCGCCCGCGTGGCCGTACCGCCGAAGAGCGCGAGTGGCGCGTGTGCCGATTCGAAGTTGGTGGCGTCGTATCCGCCTTGGAACCAGCATCGACTCCGGGCGATTGGAGATACCGCCATCGCCACCTCCCAGGGCAGGCTGACCGTCCGCCTGACGCCTGATGGCTAACAACCGATGCGTCAGGTCCGCGACGCGGCCACGTCGGACGTCGCGAAGCCGCAGCGTCCCATTGCGCCGCGACTCGGCGCCCGGTTTGATGCGAATTCGGGCGAGCCCGCGGCCTCAACTCCACTCAGGTGGACGTACCGGCGGGACAGCTAGGCCGTCGCCCGCGAAGCGCCCGTAGGGCCGCACGTTAAAGAGGTCGCGCAACTCGACCCTAGAGCGTTTCGGTCGTCACCGTGACGTCGCACCGATCAGCCCATGCCTTGATGGCGTCCGCCCACGTGCGCCCCCAATAGCGGATGCGGATCTGGCCGTCACGGCTGATCTGGCCCATCTCAGGAAAGCCGAAGCTCTGCCCAAGTTCGTCGACCAGCCTAGCTGCGGACTGGACTAGCTCGGGGCCTTCGACACTGGCCTCGGCCAGTGCCACGACGGTCTCCGCGATGGCGACAGACCCGAGTGGTGCGCTACTTCTCGAGTCGCCAAGGCCAAAGCTTCGGTTGTGGCCAATCTCGTAGGCATGGTCATTCGTGGGCACGACGGACGCGCGAACCATGGCATTTCCGCCAGCTCCTGCGCGCACAGCGTGTTGCGCAGTCCGCAAGAGACCCGTGAGGACGCCGGCCACAACGGCTTCATCAAGGACGAGTTGAGGTTTCCCGTCAGTGTCCGGCTCTCGGCGGGTGTTCCAGTCGAGGACTTCAACCGCGGCAACAGCGCAGCCGTCCGAATGGCACTCCAAGAGGCAGTACGTCGCCCTGTCCTCGCCGTGGACTCCGCCGTCGGCGATTAGGCGTCGCCGTCCGGTTCGAATCCGGTGGTAGCTGACACCCATTCGGAGGAACATCCCAGCGTCCTTGCTTTGGTGTCGTTGGCTGAACTCCTGGTGGGCAGCGCTTGTCACCTCGAGCGCACCGGGTAGGTCGGGTACCAGCGATACGACGAGCCACGGTCCTTGGGCCTGGTTGAGCTTGTTCCTTGCCTCCAGATCCACGACGTCCAGCCGCTCGTCTCGTTCGACTTCGCCCGTGTGCCTCGCGCGGTACGCCGCAGCAATCTCTGGCTCACTCAAATACCTCGTCGTCGCACCATTGCGCACCGGGAATCGGTATCCATCGTTCACGATCACTGCGTGCGGTGCCCGCGTCGAGCGGGACACCACAATGGTGAAGTACCCCGGCCCCTTCGATCCCGGGCCGACGATCGCTCGGATGTCGAGTGGTGGCATCGGGGCAACACCAGCGGCAACGACCTGCAACATTCGTGCCCGCTCGTCGTCGGACACATCGACGCCCGGGGCGGCACTGGCTCGCGCGTGGTCGTCTTCATCAACCCCGATAAGGATCACTCCACCGGCCGTGTTCGCGAGAGCTGCCACGTCACCGGCGAGTTCACGCTTCGCCGCATCGGATCGACCGTAAAGGTCACGCTTGAAGTCCAGGTCGAACTCCTCGCTGACACCGTTAGTCACCAGTCCGTGTATGTGGTTGACCTCCACTTGGTCGATGCGCACGCCGAAGACGGACTCGAGCCGTGACGAAAAGGCTGCAGGCATGCATCGATAGTGGCGCACACCCCCGACATTGCACAGCGGTCCGGCACGGCCGGCGTCGACTACCCGTTCTGAATCACGGCCCCAACGACTCCGCCATCAGATCCAGCGTGACCCGCACGGGACGAACTGGTAAGTGTCACCTCCCTGGTGCTGCGCCGGGTGCGTTTATCCGCCGCGGTCTAGCTGACGCTGGCCGGAAGGCGAGGGTGCTGCCGGACCTCGTCGATCACGTTGAGGAACGCTCGTCGCACCGCTTCATCGTCCAACACCCCTGTGACCGGGATGCTTGGGAAGCGGTTGAGTTCCTCTGGGGTTACGTGAGCGACGTGCGCTTCGATTTCCGGTATTGCCTTGAGCAGTTCGAGCATCTGCAGGGCTGTGGGTCGGCCGAGGCCCGTCGCTCCGAACAGACCACCAACACTGGCCGCGACGACAGCGCCGGTGGGGCGTAGGTAGATCTGGAAGAGGCTGACCTTTGCTGGCCCCACCTGGTAGTACCACGACATGCCAGGCGTCTGGCCGACGCCCCACCACGGATGAACACCATGTGCCTCTCCGTGAGCCATCAGATCGGCCACAGCGGTTCTGGCCTTCTCACCGAGATCCTCGACTGCGGCTGCGAAGGTGCCGGCATTCCACTTCGCGCCGGACGCGGACGGTGAAGAGCGCTTTGCGCTTGCGAGTGCATCTCCATAGAGGCGCGGCACCAAGATCTCTGTGTTCCCTTCCTTCAGGTACTGCAGCTCCAAGGCAAGGACGGACACCTCTGTCTTGGTCATGACGTTGAGCCACTCGATGATCCGCTTGAGTTCGCTTGTGATCTCATCCACGACGATCACCAAGGTGAACTCCCCGGATCGCAGATTCGCCTCAACGCCGGCTCGCACCTGGTCCGCGTCAGCGGCGCCAGCCTTGTCAGCAACATGGGCAGTGAGCGGGCGACCGGCACGGGCGGCCCACGTGCTCGCGAAGTCGTCATAACTCATCTGCCAGAGCCCGCCTGCGTATGCCAAGACCTGACCGACGACCTCGCGTCTGATCTCTGGGTTTGCTCGCAGCTTGCACTCGACCACGGTTATCGATCCATCGGCACCGACTCCAACGATGTCGATGTAACCGATTTCCGGGATCCAGAATTCATCGACCGTCGCGAGGTCTTGCCCCGTCAGCAGGTCAGGCGACTCGGCGACTAGCTGCTGCAAAGCGGCCTCGTTCGCATAGGCGGTCACCTCAGGCTCGCGCCAGCGAGTGTTGTCGTTGCGGACCAGGATGGGCCTGCCCATGGCGTTTCCCTTCAGACGTGCGACGCGCGATCGGTCTTTACTCAACCCGAAGATGAGCCGTCGAGTGAGCCCTTCGTGACCATCCTGTGCGAGTAAGTGCGCGGTCCGTTTGTGTCGGAGGACTCTGAAAGCCTGTCAGTTCATCGCGTAAGGAGGCCACCTGGGCTGGCAATCGTGGGTCTGGCGACTCAGTGCACGCCGACATGCACGGAAGTCCGTGCTTGCAACTATCGGCTTTCTGCTTATCTGGAGCATCGGTTGGGGGCCACTGATCGAATGGCGGCAGCAGGTGTTGCTCGATCGAATGCAGTCCTTCCTTGACGGGATGTCGGACGGCGCCACCTCTTCTCCGGATCAGGACGCACCTAGCCCGGACACCGGGCCCTAACCCTCGTGTCTCGTTCGGAGATGGCCCCCGACCTGGCGCGGGAGCCGGAGCGTCCTTTCGCCACATGCGCCAGATCTAGCCGAGAACCTCAACAGACCCTTGCGGACCGACTACCCAGACCTCGATGCCGGCGGCGGTGATTGATGGGGCCGTCTCAGACCACAACCTCCGGTACGTCTGAAAGTCCGGAAAGCACATCACCGACCTCGTCGCGGGCTCTCGAGTACGCAACTTCATCGCAGGCACCAGGGCGTGAGCAAACCACTTGGGAGCCTGGTTCGCCGGGGTAGTGGACTTCAGCCGGCCCTTCCTCGGGCCGGTCACGTAGAACCGTGACGGGTAGCCCTTGACCTCAACCCCGAGCCGCTCACCGGCTCTCTCAGCGACAACATCCACTCCGTGTTCGCGTGCGGTCGTGTCTGCGGCACGAAGGATCGTCCAGCCCTGAACTGTCAGCCATTCGACGAGCAGATGCTGGGTATGCGCCTCGGTGTACCACTCGAACTCCGGGCCAGCCGCCGTCGCGGCTTCTGAATACTCCGGAGTCCGACTGTCCGGCTGAGGTGCCAGTCGGCTTGCCCCCGACTCAGCAATCTCCTCTGAAGTTGCTCGCCTGAAGACGCCGTGACCGACGCGCGTGAGAAACGGATCGCGAGTTGCGAACTGGGACCTGTTCTCCACGTTCCAGCACGCCCCACGAATGTGGGCGCGAATAGTGCCGTCGACCGCCTGACCAGGGGCATACCGTCGGAACCACGAAATCGCCTCCCGAGAGCTGAATGTCCCGGACTGAGTGTCGGCGTATTCACGGAGGCGGTCCCACACGCTCAACTTGGTTGCATCGTCCACCTTCGCAGCCTCGCACGACTCCCCGACAGACGTCTCTTGAAGTTGCCCAGGTGCGGCACCCTTCCGCTGTCTTTGACCACCTCGCTCGATCCCCAGCGATGGCGCTGTTCGCGGGCTAACGTCTCTGCATGCTGGAACACCCCGACGAGAAGCGGATGCGACTCCGCTACGCCGGGACATGCCGAGTCTGTGGCAGTGCGCTGGACGCTGGCTCCGCCGCCATCTACGAACGTGCGACCAGAACCGTTCGTTGCCTCGGCTGCGCAACCGCCGAGCCGCTGGGTGAGATCCGCCGCACGGCGGCAGCCCATGGAGCTGGGCCCAGCCCGGCCGGGACTGCGCTGCCTGAGCGACAGGACACTGGATCGACGGACAACGCCGTTGATCCAGGCACGGCTGGCGCGTCGGCCCGGCGCGTGCACCAACGACGCCGGGCGACGCGACAGGAGCGGATCCGTGCCAAGCATCCCAAACTCGGCGGCCTCATCCTGGCACTGAGCGACGACCCGCAGTCCACCGCCGCTTGGGACACCGGGGCGCTCGGCGAGGAGCGATTGGGGCGTCGGCTGAATGAGCTCGCCTCTCCCACGCTTCGAGTACTCCACGACCGGCGTATCCCCGGCTCCCGCGCCAACCTCGACCACGTGGCGGTCACACCGACGGGCGTCTACGTCGTCGACGCCAAGCGGTACGTCGACAAGCGCCCGTCCCTGCGCGCGGAGGGCGGGATCCTCCGGCCGCGCGTCGAGCGATTGATGGTCGGGTCCCGTGACCAGACCAAGCTGGTCGACGGAGTCCTGAAGCAGGTCAACCTCATACGGCGCCTCGTGGACGACGACCTCCCGGTCACCGGCGTCCTGTGCTTCATCGAGGCCGACTGGCCGCTGATCGGCGGCAGCTTCACGATCCGTGGAGTCGACGTGCTGTGGCCGAAGAAGCTCTACCCGCGCCTCGCGGCCGATGGCCCCCACGAGGCGAGGGTCGCCGAGGTCCACGCTCGCCTCGCCGACGCCCTTCCGCCCGCCTAGAGACCTAGAGAGGCGGGGCGCTCAGTTCGTCGTTCCGCAGCCAACCGCCGCTGCTGCCAGCTCGACCAGCCGCTCGCCGGTGATCCCCGGGTACCCGTGCAGCATCCCCCGCCACTCGGCCGGCACCGCAGACGCGCCCCACCGCGCTTCGAGCAGCGCACCGGCGATCGCCGCCACCGTGTCGGTGTCGTCCCCGATGGCGATAGCGGCACCGATACCCGCCACCAGCCCGTCGGTGTGTGCGATCGCCGACCAAGCCGCCTGGAAGGCAGCGACCACCCAGCCGTTCGGGCGGAACCGCCCGGGGTCGGAGGCCTCCGCCTCCTCGATCCGCGCGGACCAGAAGGAAGCAGCCTCGGCCGACAGCAGGTCGAGGCCGGCCCGGACGTCGAGCTCGCCCTCGACGATCGCGTGCCGGATCACGAGCGACCACAGCACGCACGCCTCCCCCGCCCGCGGGTCGTAGTGGGTCAGGCGGCTGACGGCGAGCGCGGCCTCGGCGACCGCCGACGGCGAGTCGAGGTACGGAAGAGCGACCGGCGCCGTACGCATCAGTGAGCCGTTGCCGGCCGTGTGGCCGGTCCGCTCGTGCAGGTCGTACGACGTCGCGAGCAACGCGCTCCCGGAGGGCGACGGACCCACCTCGTCCAGCAGCCGGCGGGTGTGGATGCCGATGTCGGCGGGCCCGGTCTCGAACCAGGTCCGGAACCGCTGCGCGATCCCCGTCAGACCCTCCTCCGACCGCAGGTCCAGCCCCGACGCCGCGACGTCGGCGATGCACCAGGCCATCGTGGTGTCGTCGGTCCACTCCCCCGGCGCGAAGTCGCCGAGGCCGCCGCCGATCATCGCGGGCCCCTCCGGTCCGAGCGGGGCGCTGCCGAACTCGTAGCCGGCGCCGAGGGCGTCCCCGACCGCCGAGCCGAGGAGGGCACCGCAGGCACGGTCGAGCTGCGCGTCGTCGAGCATGAGGGCAGGGTACGAGGCGGTTCCTCCACAACACGCCGCCATGGCTTGCATTCGAACACGTGTTCGATAGACTGAGCGCATGATTTCTCCCGGAGCGCTCGACACGGCCACCGCCGTGGTCCAGCGCGCCCAGGAGCTGGCCCAGACCCGGTGGGACGAGGTCGACGGGCCGGAGGCCGTCGCGGTCGCCGAGACCGTCGCCGCAGCCAAGGGCCTCCTCGACGCCGCCATGCTGCGTACGGCGGAGCGGATCACCGACACCAACGCGGTCGCCGAGCTCGGCTGGGCCTCGGTCAAGGACTTCCTCACCCACGTCCTCGGCGGCCACCACGGCACCGGCGGCGGGCTGGTCCGCGCCGCCGCCCAGCTCCGCGAGCTCCCGCAGCTCCAGGCAGCCCTCGAGGACGGCCGCCTCACCCTCCCCCAGGCCCGCGCCATCGCCGGCCAGGTCCACACCCTGCCTCGCGTCCACGAGTTCCGCACCGCCGTCGCCGACCGGATGCTCGAGCTCGCCACCCACGACGCCCTCAACGCCTCCGCCCTGCAGGGCTCGTTCGCCGAGGTCGTCCGCGAGCTCGACCCCGACGCCGCGATCCTCGACACCGAGAAGCAGCGCAGCAAGGACGAGCGCGGCGCCCACCACCAGCGCCACCTCACGATCACCGACGACGGCCGCGGCGGCGTCTGGTTCAAGGGCTACGGCAGCAGCGAGGACGGCGAGCATCTCAAGGCCACCCTGCTCCCGCTCTCCGCGCCCGTGACCACCGAGCCCGGCGCCTGCGGCGGCCACGCCTCCGACCCCCACGGCCCGCTGTTCGATGCCGACGGCAACCGCACCCAGGTCCCCTGCCCCACCCCCGGCTGCGCCCACGACGGCAGCGACCCGCGCGACGCCGGAGCCCGGCTCTGGGACGCCCTCGTCGACGCCTGCGTCCGGCTCCGCAACGCCGACGAGCTGCCCCGCGACCACGGATCAGCCGTCAAGGTCGTCGTCACCACCGACCACGACTCCCTCCGCCAGCAGGTGATCGACGCCGGCCTCGCCCGCGAGGGCCGCACCGACACCGGCACCCGCCTCTCGGCCACCGCCGTACGACGCCTCGCCTGCGACGCCCACATCCTCCCGGCCGTCCTCGGCACCGACGGGCAGGTCCTCGACGTCGGCCGCGCCCACCGGCTCGTCACCCCGGCGATCTGGGCAGCGCTCGTGCTGCGCGACCGTCACTGCGCCTTCCCCGGCTGCACGCGCCTACCGCTCGCCTGCGACGCCCACCACGTCGTCCACTGGGCCGACGGCGGCGCCACCAGCCTCGACAACCTCATCCTGCTCTGCCGCCACCACCACACGCTGACCCACCACTCCCCCTGGCAGGTCCACATCGACCCCCACACCCGACAACCCGTCTGGACCGGACCACCACGCCTCACCCTCACGGCCCTCGAGGGCCGGATGACCTACCACGACGGCCGTCCACGCGGTGCACCACTCGTGGCGTGAGAGCCGCTCGTCGTGTCAGCCGGACACCACGATCCGGATGGAGCAGGATCCGGTCCATGCCCATCCGTCGTGCCATCGCGCTGCTCGCCGGCGCCTCGCTCGCCGTTGCCCTCACCGGATGCGACAAGGACGACGCCGAGCCGCCCGCATCCGCCACCGGCTCGACGGTGCCCACGGCAACGCCGGCGCCGACAACACTGCCGACGTCCTCGATCACCTGCTCCTCCCCCAAGCCGGAGGGGCCGTTCACCTACAGCACCGACCGCGAGGAGCTCGAGGCTCTCGCTCCGCTCATCGGCGACCCCGTGGTCTTCGACAGCACCTTCGACGACGTCGATGCCGACGAGCTCGGGCTGCTGATCGAGCGCGGGTTCGTGGACCCGGACGGCGACACCAACGGGTCGCCGAGCATGTGGGAGTTCCACGAGTTCCTCTGCGAGCACCCCGAGGTGCGCGCCATCGGCTTCATCCCCGGCGCCCTGCCCGGCGACGAGCAGGCCATCGCCTCCCTGCAGACCGTGTACGCCGACGTCCTCAGCGACACGCTGCGCAAGGACGCGCGGGCCTTCTGCCGCAGTACGCCCGACCGGACGCTGCGCGGCCACCTCGAGTGCTTCTGGGACTGAGAACGCGGCCGGCCGCGCCCTCCGGCGAGGAGGACGCGGCCGACTGCCTGCGTTCCGGGCGTCTCGTGACGGTCGCTGCGCGACCTCCTCGACGACCGGCTGAGGGCTACTGCTGCTGCGCCCGCGCCACCAGCCGCTGACCGAGGATGCCCGCCTGCTGCGTGGACAGCAGGCTGGTCTGCGACTCGATGAGCCGCATCAGGGCCGGGTCCTCGCGCAGGGTCTCGGACGACTGCATGAGGATCGTGCCCTCGCCGGTGAAGTCGAACTGGCGCTCCTCACCGGACTCGCGGCCGAACATGCCCTGCAGCATCGCGCCGAGCGAGGCGGACATCCACTGGGCGTCGTAGTGGTGCGAGGGCGAGGGGCAGTCGGCCCAGCCGAGCAGCGCCTCGGGGTCGGCGCGGAACGGCGGCTCGACGAAGATCACCGGTCCGTTGGAGGACGCGAGGAACTTGCCCGTGCCGATCAGCGTGACGAAGCCCGGGACGATCGACTGCTTGAGCTCGAGGCCGGTCTCGAAGCCGAGCAGGTTGTTGGCCCGCAGGGTGAGGTTGCCCGCCTCGAGGTCGAAGGACTGTACGTCGAAGCCGCGGTCGGCGACGATCACCTTGCCCTGGCCCTCGGCGACCACCCAGTCCTGGATGTAGATCGGCGAGGAGAAGCGGCTGGCGATGAAGCCGTCGCGGCTGGCCCAGGCGGCGACGCCGTCGAAGTTGACGTTGCCGTAGTAGGCGATCATCGCCCCCTTGGAGACGAACCAGCGGCCGGCGAGCTCGATCGAGAACGCGTAGGCGTTGACGTTGTCGTTGGACGGAAGGGTGTGGACGTCGTAGGTCTGCATCATCTGTCTCCCATTCAGAACTTCTGCTCGCTGGCCTGGATGTAGACCGTGCCCTGGCCCGACATCTTCAGCTGGAAGGCCTCACCCGAGCCGCGGCCGACGGCGTCGCGCCAGCCGACCTTCGCGGACAGGTCGACCTGGATGTTGCCGACGTGGCCGACATAGGCCTGCGGGTCGACCGCGACCCCGCCCCCGTCGACCGGGATGGCGTAGGTGCCACCGTGGGAGAGCAGCGCGACCGCGCCGGCGCCGGACACCTTCGTGGTGAACAGGCCCTGGCCCGTCATCGCACCGCGTACGGCGGCGCGGATGCCGCCCTGGCCGATGAACTCCACACCCGTCTGCAGGTTGGCGTCGTGGGCGAGCAGCCGGTCGGCCTCGCAGGTGAGCGAGCCCGAGCCGTCGAGCTGGACCACGGTCACGTGGAGCCCACGGAAGCCGTAGAGCACGCTCCCGGTGCCCTCGGTCGCCATCATCGGGTTCGACTCGCCGGAGAGCGCGGCGCCGACGAAGCCGCCGACTCCCCCGCCCTGGCCGGCGACCGGGCGGAAGGTCACCTGGCCGTCGTACCCGAGCATCGCGCCGCGGCGCGCGAGCACCGGCGTCGCCGGGGAGACGTGCGCCCGGACGACCTTGCTGTTGACCTCTTCGAAAGCCATGCCCGTCACCTCTCCGCCGGCTGCACGAGGACCGTGCCGGCACCCTCGAAGCGGAGGCTGAACGGCTCGCCCGAGCCCTCACCCACCAGCGACTTCCACGAGACCCCGGAGACGAGGTTCATCGACATCTGCCCGAAGGAGGCGACGAACGCGTCGGGGTCGACGACGACCGGGATGCCCTGCTGCACGGCGAGCGCGATCAGCGGCCCGTCCGACACGATCGCCACCTGGCCCTGGCCGGTGACGGTCGTCGTGGCGAGGCCCTGGCCGCTCGTCATGCCCTGCAGGCCGGCGAACTTCACGTCGAGGGTCAGCCCGCCGGAGACGGCGAGGATGTGCTCGGACTCGACGGCGAGGGTGTCGCCGGTGAGGTCGATGACGGTGACGTCCATCGCGTCCTGCGCGAAGGTCACCCGACCGGAGCCGGAGCACTCCATCAGCTTGATCGACTCACCGCTCACCTTCTGCTTGAGCGCAGCCTTGAAGCCACCGCCGCCGCCCATGCCGGCGTGCTTGAACTCGACATTGCCGGTGTAGGCGACCATCGAGCCGGAGGCGGCCCGGATCGTCTCCCCGGCGAGATCTGCGTGGAGCAGCCGCTTGTCTGCGGTCAGCGTCACCATGCGTGGGTCCTGTCTCGAGAATCGGACGTACAAATGCGTTGCAGCAACCTACCGAGGTCGCGCGGTCCTTACACCTGCAACGCCGCGAGAGATGGCCCGATCCGACGACAGCGTGCCCTACGGCAGCTTGACCTCGGCGAGGACGGTCCGCACGCCCGACGGGTCGACGTCCTCGTCGAGACCGTAGGCCCGCGGCACGAAGCCGAAGTCGTTGTCGCTGATGACCACGAGCGTCGAGGCGTTCTTGAGGGCGGCGCCCTCGACCTTGCCCGGTACGCCGGCCACGCCGGCCAGGTTCACGAGGAGGGTCTTGTCCGCCTCGGTCACGAGCGGGTCCGCCGGGTCGAGCTCGATCGTGTGGAAGCGGGCCTCGGTGTCCGTTCGCTCCTCGACGATCACGTGGGTCTGGTCGACCGGCACCAGCGCCGAGATCTTCAGGTCGCGGCCCCGGGTGCCGGCGGCGAAGGTCGAGGGGGCGTCGAAGCGGTAGCCGTACTCGTGCACGGTCGTGCCGGTCGTCGTGTCGAACGCGACGAGCTCGGTGATGATCCGGTCGCGGTCGCCGGGGACCACGACCGAGCTCTGCAGGGCGGCGACGACCGTGTGCCCGTCGGGCAGCAGCGCGATGTCCTCGAAGCCGCGGTTGCCACGGCGCGCGGAGAGGCCGGCGGGGAGCGAGCCGCTGATCGGGTAGTCGGCACCGGCGGTGACGTAGTCGTCCTCGAGGCCGGCGGGCACGTGCCGGGCGACGACGTGGCCGGCGGCGTCCACCTCGACGATCGAGGGCCCGTACTCGTCGACCAGCCAGAAGTGGCCGTCGGCGGTGCGGACCACGCCCTCGGTGTCGAGGCCGTTGCCGTTGTAGGCGACCGGGGTCGTTCCGTCCGCCAGGACCGGTGCCGGGTCGCCGGCAACGGCGAAGTTCGGGAGCCCGGTGACCGGCTCGCCCGCGGGGGTGGTCAGCGGGATGGTCTCGAGGACCTGCAGCGTGTTGCCGCGGGCGCGCACCTTGACGAGCGTCGGGGTGAACTCGGGGACGATGAAGGTGCGCGCGTCACCCACCTCCCCGTTGGGGCCGCGGTCCGTGACCGTCCAGTACTCGTTCCTGCCCAACGCGAAGAGCCCGCTGCCGATGCCACCCAGCTCGACGCCGTGGTCGTCGAGCACGGTCGACTGCACGTCCTCGAGCGCGATCGCGGGGAGCGTGACCCGCTTGTCGACGTACGACGTGTCGGCGGCGACGGCGGGAGTGGCGAGGACGGTGACAGCCAGCAGGCTGACGGCAGGAAGCAGGCGCATGGCGCGCGAGCGTAGGGCGGCCCCGCATCGTGAGCGTGACGCCGCGGTGAACGGCAGGTCGGGAGTGTGCGTCGGGCCGGACTGCGTACCGCTCGGGAGTCGTCGACCCCCAGGAGGACCGCGTGCCGTCGTACACGAAGCAGGGCAGCTCGTACGAGCGCGACATGGACTACATCCCCGACCGCATCACCAAGGATCCGGGCCGCTCGCAGGACCCGTACGACGACGCCCGGCTCGACGTGCGGACCTGGCCGGTCGAGCCGGGCCGCTACCGCCTGGTGGCGGCGCGGGCGTGCCCGTGGGCCAACCGCTCGATCATCGTGCGCCGCCTGCTCGGCCTCGAGGACGTCATCTCGATGGGCCTGGCCGGCCCGACCCACGACGAGCGCAGCTGGACCTTCGACCTCGACCCGGGCGGCCGGGACCCCGTGCTCGGCTACGAGCGGCTCCAGGAGGCCTATCTCGCGCGCTACCCCGACTACGACAAGGGCACCACGGTGCCGGCGGTGGTCGAGGTGGCGAGCGGACAGGTCGTCACCAACGACTTCCCGTGGATCACCCACGACCTCTTCTTCGAGTGGCGCGACCACCACCGGCCCGACGCGCCCGACCTGTGGCCCGACGACTGCCGGGCGGAGATGGAGGAGGTGATGGAGCGCGTCTTCACCGAGGTCAACAACGGCGTCTACCGATGCGGCTTCGCCGGCACGCAGGACGCGTACGACGAGGCCTACGACCGGCTCTGGACGGCGATGGACTGGTTGGAGGAGCGCCTCACGGACCGGCGCTACCTCATGGGCGACCACATCACGGAGGCCGACGTGCGGCTCTTCACGACCCTCGCGCGGTTCGACGCCGTCTACCACGGCCACTTCAAGTGCAACCGCAACAAGCTGACCGAGATGCCAGCACTCTGGGGCTATGCCCGTGACCTGTTCCAGACGCCCGGCTTCGGCGACACCATCGACTTCGACCAGATCAAGCGGCACTACTACGTGGTCCACGAGGACATCAATCCCAGCGGCATCGTGCCGAAGGGGCCCGAGCGGGAGAGCTGGCTCAGCCCGCACTCCAGGGCGCGGCTGGGTCCGCCTCGCTGACGGGCTGGTCGCGGACGCGCGGGAGCGGCCACCGCGGCGGACTGCGCAACCTTTTCCCAAGGTCCGCACCGGCATCGTGGTGTCGTGGTCATCAGCGACGCACAGCCGCTCGTGGTGGGGCTGTGCCACCAGGAGGCGAGCCTCGCCGAGCTCGGCCGCGCGACCCTGCGGCGCGAGGCGCTCGCGGGGGCGTTGGGCCGCCTGCGCGACGCGGGCCTCGAGGAGGCGGTGGTGCTGTCGACCTGCAGCCGGATCGAGGTGTGTACGACGACCACGGGCAGCGCGGACCAGCGCGCAGGAGCGGTCCTCGACGCGATGTCCGAGTGGTCGGGCCTCCCCCGCGACCGGATCGGCTCGCTGGCGAGGGTCCTCGTCGGCCGGGAGGCGGTCGACCACCTGTTCCGCGTCACGGCCGGCCTCGAGTCGCGGCTGGTGGGCGACACCGACGTGCTGGCCCAGGTCCGCGGCGCGTGGCGAGCCGCGGGCGAGGCCGGGACCGCCGGGCCGCTGACCAGCCGGCTGCTGCCCGCGAGCATCCGGTGCGCCCAGCAGGTGCACACCCGCACACCGCTCGGCCGGCAGCGCCGCTCGCTCGCCCGGCGGGCAGTGGACGTAGGGGTGACGCTGGCGGCGCCCGACGGCACCCGCGGGCTGAGGGTGCTCGTGGTCGGCTCCGGCCAGATGGCGCAGGTCGCCTGCGAGCACCTCGCCACCCACGGCCTGGCATGCCGGGTCGTGGCGCGCGACCCGTCGTACGCCGCGAGGCTGGTCGGTCCTGCCCGCGCGTGCGCCTGGGAGCGGCTGGCCGACGAGGTGGCCCGCGCCGACCTCTTGCTGTGCGCCACCTCGGCCCCCCACCACGTGCTCACGCGCGACCAGGTGTCGGCAGCGATGGCCGCACGGCACGTCCCACTGACGATCGTCGACCTCGCCGTGCCCGGGAATGTCGATCCCGGGGCCTGCGGCGTCGAGGGTGTCCGGCTCGTCGACCTGACCACGCTGGGCGACGACGCGCGCCACGACCCGGCGGTCGCGGCCGCTGTCCGCGACGCGACACTGCTGGTCGAGGAGGCGGCCCGCCGGTTCTGCGACGACCTCGCCGCGGCGCACGCGGGCCCGGTCATCCGGGCCGTGCGGGAGCAGGTGGAGCGGACCTGCCGCGAGGAGCTGCGGCGGCACGGAGGTCCCTCCGACCCGGCGGCCCTCGCCGAGGCCGTCCACGCCATCGTCGGCAAGGTCATGCACCGCCCGGCCCTGCTGGCCCGGGCCGCGGCGGCCGCCGGCGACGAGGGCGCGCTGCACCTGCTGTGCGAGGCGTTCGGCGTGGCGCCGCCCGGTCAGAGGGACGCGGGGTCGACCTCGTTGAACAGCTGGTCGCCGCCGGCGAGCAGGTCGAGCAGCGGGCCGACCTTCGGGAGCTCGTGGGTGAGGAAGTAGCGCCCCGCGGCCCGCTTGCCGTCGTAGAACGCGCCCTGCTTGCCGTGCGCGGCGAGCAGTTGGTCGAGCCAGATCCACGCGACGACCACGTGCCCGGCGGCCTCCAGCGCGTAGGTCGCGTTGGCGAGCGCGACCTGCGGGTCGCCGGACTGCCAGGCCTGGCCGACGCTGCGGACCAGCGACTCGAGGCCCCCGGCGAGGCGGAAGGCGTGCTCCTGCAGCTGCCGGTCGCCCGCGTCGCCGGCGCGCCCGATGGTGTCGTCGATCGCGTCCTTGAGCAGGAGGAGACCGCTGCCGCCGTCCATCACCAGCTTGCGGCCGAGCAGGTCGAGAGCCTGGATGCCGTGGGTGCCCTCGTGGATCGGGTTGAGCCGGTTGTCGCGGTAGAGCTGCTCGACGCCGTACTCGCGCGTGTAGCCGTAGCCACCGTGGACCTGGATCGCCAGGTCGTTGGCCGCCAGGCACCACTGGGAGGGCCAGCTCTTCACGATGGGCGTGAGTACGTCGAGCAGCCGGCCCGCCCGCTCCCGCCCGTCCTGGTCGGGGTGGGTGTGCTGGTCGTCCAGCAGGCGCGCGGCCTTCAGGACGAGCGCGAGCCCGCCCTCGACGTACGACTTCGAGGCGAGCAGCATCCGCCGCACGTCGGCGTGGGCGGTGATCGGCACCGGCGGCGCGGCCGGGTCCTTCCCGTCCAGCGGCCGGCCCTGGACCCGCTCGCGGGCGTAGTCGAGGGCCCGCAGGTAGCCGGTGTAACCGAGGGCGGCAGCGCCGGCGCCGACACCGATCCGGGCCTCGTTCATCATGTGGAACATCACGGCCAGGCCGCGGCTCTCCTCGCCGACGAGCTCGCCCACGGCACCGGGCGCGCCACCGGGCAGGTGCGCACCCTCACCGAAGTTGAGGACCGTGTTGACCGTGCCGCGGAAGCCCATCTTGTGGTTGAGCCCGGCCAGCGTGACGTCGTTGCGCTCGCCGAGCACACCGTCCGGGCCGACGACGAACTTCGGCGTCGCGAAGAGGGAGAGGCCCTTCACCCCCGGCGGCGCGCCCTCGACCCGGGCGAGGACGAGGTGGACGATGTTGTCGCCGAGCTCGTGCTCGCCCCCGGAGATCCACATCTTGTTGCCGAAGAGCCGGAAGGTGCCGTCGTCCTGGCGGACCGCGCGCGTGGCGACGTCGGCCAGCGACGAGCCGGCCTGCGGCTCGGAGAGGCACATCGTGCCGAACCAGCGACCCTCGACCATCGGCGGGACGAAGCGCGCCACCTGCTCCGGCGAGGCGTGGGCGAGCAGGAGGTTGGCGTTGGCCATGGTCAGCATCGGGTAGCCCGAGGTCGACACGTTGGCCGCCTGGAACCAGGCGAAGCAGGCCTGCTGGACCACGTGCGGCAGCTGGCCGCCGCCGACCTCCGCGTCCATCGCCGCCGACACCAGACCGGCGTCGGCGAACGCCCGGACCGCCTTCGCGACCTCCGGGATGATCGTCACCGTCTCGCCGTCGAACTGCGGCTCGTTGGCGTCGCTGAGCGCGTTGTGCGGCGCGAAGTGCTCCGCGGCCAGCTCGGCCGACAGGGCGAGGACGGCGTCGAAGGACTCCCGGTCGTGCTCGGCGTACCGCTCCCGTGTCGTCAGCTCCGCGACGTCCAGCCACTCGTGCAGCAGGAACGCGAGGTCGCGGCGGGACAGCAGGAGGTCGGGGCTCATGGGCCCGAGGGTACGACGGCCGGCATCCCCTCCAACGGGGCGGCGGCGACCGTCACCACACCGACGGTGCGGGCCGTGGAGCCCAGCAGCACGGACCCGTGGTCGGTGCGCAGGGCCGAGCGGCCGTACTGGACCTCGAGGACACCGATCCTCAACCGGCCACCCTCCTTCACCAGCGCCACTTCCCCGCGGCGCGGGCGTCGGTCGGTCGCGACGACGAGCTCGGTGCCGGCCGGCCAGCCCCGGGACGCGAGCGCATCGTTGCGCAGCCGGATCCGCAGGTCGCCGTCCTCCCGGACCCGGGACGACGCCGGGCCGGGCGCGGGCCGCTCCCGCGCCGACACCTCCGGAGGTGGGGGCAGGTCGAGCGGCAGGCACTCCTGGCCCTCCATCGACCGTCGTACCGAACGCATGTTCGAAAGCGTAGGGCATCGGTCCGGGCGACGCCGTAAAGGTTGGCCCGATCCCCCACGGCGTGCCGCGCACTCCACTAGGTTCCGGCGAGAAGGAGGCCTGCGATGAGGTTGCTCTCCCGTGTCCTGGCTGCCGTCCTGCTGGCGACCGTGCTGCTCCACTCCGCTCCCGTGGAGGCCGCGACGAAGCCGGCGGCGCCACGGTCGGTGAAGGCGACCCCGCTCAACAAGGCGGTGAAGGTCACCTGGGCGGCTCCGTCCTCCCCCGGCACCTCGGCGATCAACGCCTACGCGGTCCAGCGCCGCAACACCACCTCGTCGCCGTGGGTGACGGTCAAGTACACCGGCGCGACCGCGCGCGCCTGGACCGAGACCGGCCTGGTCAACGGTGCGCGCTTCTACTACCGGGTGATGGCGCGCAACGGCTCGGGCTGGGGCACCGCGAGCGCGCAGGTGAGCGCGGTGCCGCGGACGGTGCCTGCGGCGCCGAGGTATCCCGCAGCCGACGCCTACAACGCAGCGCTGGGCGCATACTGGCAGATCCCGACCACCAACGGCGGCGCAACCATCGACCGGTACCAGGTCCAGTGGTCGGCGGACGGCGCGACCTGGACCGGGTCGGTCACGTCACCGACCGCGTCCACCCAGGCGGCCCCCGCGGCGGTGCCGCTGACGCCGGGCACCCGCTACTGGCTGCGGGTGCGCGCCCACAACGCCGCCGGCTACGGGCCGACGACGGGCTTCGGGCCCTACACGGTCCGGACCGCCCCCGGCCCGGTCACCGACCTCGCCGCCACGCCCGGCGTCGGTCAGGTGGCCCTCACCTGGACCGCCCCGGTCGTGGGCACACCGGTGGGCAGCACCGCGGTGGCGTCGTACAAGGTCGAGAGCAGTGCCGACGGCGGCACGACCTGGACGACGGAGCCGTCGACCACGGAGACCTCCACCATCGTCACCGGGCTGACCGGCGGGGTCTCCTACCAGTTCCGGGTCAGCGCGAGGTCGGTCATCGACAACGTCGGCTACGGACCGGCGACGGTCATCGCGCCCGATGCGCCGACCGGCGTTCCGAGCGCACCGCAGAACGTCACCCTCGGCTGGGAGGAGGCCGTCGGCCAGTTCCGGCTGGCCTGGCAGCCTCCGGCCAGCGACGGCGGCCGGGACCTGACCCGCTACGAGGTGGCGTGGTCGGGCCCGAACCCCGGCTCCTTCTCGTACCCGGCGGACGTGACCCACGCCGACCTGCCGACCGTCCCCCTCGACCACCAGCTCCACGTCCGCGCCTGCAACGGCCCGGACGCCGCGGACTGCGGTCCGTGGAGCGACGACCTCGGGCCGGTCACCGACCGGGTCGTCGACCTGCAGGCGGCGCAGTCGATGGCGGGCACGGCGCGCACCGTGCACGTCGACTGGGGCGAGCCCGCCAACGGCCTCGCGACGTCCTACGACGTGTTGCGCAGCGACGACGGCGGCACCACGTTCAGCCCGCTGGCGACGGTCCTCCAGCCCGCGACCGAGTACGACGACACGACCACGCTCGCGTCGACGCAGTACATCTACAAGGTGGTCCCCCACGGCGGCGGCACGGGCGAGCCCCGGATCACGTCGATCACGACGAGCGTCGACCAGACGCTGTCGATCAGCCCGACGACGATCAACGTCACCGAGGGCTCGTCCACGGGCGCCCAGGTGGTCCTGGGCGTGGCGACCTCCGTCGCGACGGAGGTGACGGTGACGGTCGCCGACCCCGCGCTGGCGACGACCACGACCGCCACGGTGCAGGTGGCCGCCGGGGAGACGAGCGCCGCGGTGACCCTGAGCGGCACCCAGGACGACGACCTCGTCGGCGGCTCCACCACGTTGACCGCCACCTTGGGCGCGCTCGAGGCCAGCGCGACGGTCGCGGTGGCCGACAACGACACGCAGGCGATCATCGCGCCCGCGGCGGTCGAGGTCGCCGACGGGGCGACGGCGGGTGTCGACGTGCGGCTGCTCCACCAGCCGACCGGTCCGGTCACGATGAGCGTCGGCATCACCCAGAACGGCAACAGGGTCGACATCGTCGGCGACATCACCGAGCTGCAGTTCACCGCCGCGAACTGGAACCAGCCGCAGACCCTGCAGGTCCACCGGAACAACCCCGGGGCCGCGACGCTGAACCTGACCGCCCCCGGTGCGACCTCGGCGAACGTCGCCGTGACCGAGCCCTAGGCAGCGGCCCCGCCGATCAGTGCCCGCGGCGCTTGCGGATCACCCACGCGCCGAGACCGACGGCGGCCAGCCCGGCGGCGACGACACCGGGCCGGTTCTGCCAGCGCGTGTACTCCTCGGTGACCTGCGGCCAGGCCTCGCCGATGACCGCCGCGGCGTCCTCCGGGGTCGCCTCGAGGCCCTCGACGGAGACCGGGGTGCCGAACACGATGCGCACCCGGCGCGGCAGCGGCCAGCGCCGCTTCTCGGTGCCGGTGATCGTCGCGGGCACGATCGGCGCACCGGCCTCGATCGCGAGCCGGGCGGCGCCGCGCTTCGGGGCACCGAGGCCCTCCTCGCGCACGCGGGTGCCCTCGGGGAAGAGCGCGAGCGCGTCGCCGCGACGCAGGATCGCCCGGGCGGTCTCCAGCGCGTCGGCGTCGGACTCGCCACGTCGTACGGGGAAGGCGCCCAGGCGCAGGAACACCTTGGCCATCGGGCCGTCGAAGTGCTCGGCCTTGCCCATGAAGTGCACCGGCCGGCGCAGCACGATCGCGACGAAGAACGGGTCCCAGAAGCTCTTGTGGTTGGGGACGATGACGACCGGCCCCTTCTTCGGGACGTTCTCCTTGCCCGAGGCGGTGAAGCCGCAGACGATGCGGAAGATCACCGCGGCGGCGTACTTCACCAGCAGGTAGAGCGGACCGCTGACGCCCTGCTCGCGCGCGATGCGGTGGGCCTCCTCGTTCGTTGTCGCCATCGCGCCATCATGACGCCGCACGTCGACCGGTTCCAGCGACGCGCTCACGGAACTCGGACAGGCAGGCCAGCACCCAGTCCGAGTCGTGCATGACCTGCCACCAGGTGAAGCGCAGCACGGTCCAACCGTCGAGCGTCAGGAGGGTGTACCGGTGGCAGTCACGCTCGAAGGCCTTCCTCGACGTGTGGAACTCCCATGACTCGGCCTCGATCGCCAGCCGGCGCCCGCGATCGACCACGTCGGGATGCACGACGAAGTCCTGTCGGTCGGAGCGCCCGCGGACCTGGATCTCACCCTGCGGCAGGACATCCAGCCCCGCGCGGATCGCGAGCGCGCGCAGCTTGCTCTCGAACGGATTCGCTGCGAAAGGTGAGGCCAGCCGTGCGACTTCCCGAGCCTGCGCCGAGCCCTTGCCCCGCAGGCGGGCTGCATCGGCGATGAAAGTCTCGTGGTCGACGCCGTGGCGGAGTGCCGAGTCCGCCACGCTGAGCGCGATGTCGAACGGCAGCCGGCGGGCGCAGTCGAGCACCGTCCGACGTTCCGACAGCACCAGTCCGCGCTCGTCCGACAGGTCGCCCCAGACGACCTCGACTCCGGCTGCTCCAGCTGCGCTGGCGTGGTGGTCGAACATGATCCACGGTCGGATCGGAGCAGAGGGGACCTCCCAGCCGTGACTCACGGCGGCGCTGAGGACGGCGACCCGCCCACCCAGCGCGAGGGCACGCTGCGCGGCGCGGTCCAGGTCCGGTAGCCGGTAGGTGGAGCGGTCCCCACGCGCAATGGCGCCCGAACGCGCGGCGCGATCCACCTGTCGGCGCGACGACATCGCGATCAGGTGACGTCGCTTCGCGACACCGCCTGCCATCGCGAGCGCGTCGACCGGGTCCACGCACGACAGCCTCGCTGATCTCACGTCCTCCCGGCGAAGCGCATCCACAGGCGTACCCGAACGAAGGGAAACGCCGGCGTTGGGGCGTCGCCTGGCCCTCTTCGGCTTCCGTTTCCCTTCTTTCGGGCACGGCAGCGCTAGTGGATGAGGTCCTGCCAGTTCGCGGGCACGCGCTCGGCCGGTCCGGGCACGGACTGGCCCTCGGGGTGGCCGGTCGGCGCGGCGAGCTCGGGCCCGTTGTAGTAGTCCTGCGCCTCGTAGTCCCAGAACCAGTCCTCGCCGGGCTCGTAGCTCTGGATCAGCCGGTGTCCGGTCTCCTTGAAGTGCGCGGTCGCGTGCTGGGCCGGCGAGGTGTCGCAGCAGCCGACGTGGCCGCACGCGGCACACCGCCGCAGGTGGACCCACCAGCCGCCGGCCGCATCGCACTCGGCACAGCCGGGGCCGCTCGCAGGGACGTCGACGTCGATCTGGGGTGCGTCGGTCATGTCCCGAAACTAGGCCGTGTCTCCCAACCGGCGGTGGATGGACACGCCGTCCAGCGCGTGCGATGGCAAGGCGCCGGTGCGCGGGCAGACTGGGCGTCTTCCAAGCATCGGCAACGCCGCCAGGCGTGCGTGATGGGCGGCGTGGCCGCCGCCGAGGGTTGGGAGACACGGCCTCGTGCGCCGGAGGCCTCAGCACCACGACCGCACGCCGGTGCGCGACAGCGCGCGGTCACGCAGCACGATCCCGAGGCGCGCGCCCCAGCGCGCGCAGGCGCGGTCGAAGTCGGCGCGGCGGTACTCGACGGCCAGCACGCGGCTGCCGTACGACGCCACGTAGTCGCCGCACTCGGCGTACCGTCCGCACTCCTCGGCCACGGCGAAGTCGAAGCCGAGCACGGTGCCGTCGAGCTCCGCCCAGTTCTTCTGCCCGGCGGCCAGGCCGTCGGCGTGCGCCCGCGCCACCAGGGTCCGCGCGAACGCCTTCGCCTGCGCGCGCGTGATGAGCCCGCGGCTGCGCGACCACGAGTCGAGGTTGTCGAACTCGACGGCGTCGAAGCCGTCGCGGGCGCACCCGTCGATCCAGCGGCCGACGATCCGCGCGAGCGCGGCGCGCTTCGTCGTCGTACGGATGTCCAGGAGCCACTCGCCCCACGCCTCGTCGACGACCGCGCGGCCGTCCTCCTTCAGCACCAGGCTCCACCGGTCGCGCCAGAAGGACGCCTCGTCGGGCTGGGTCTGGAAGCCGTTGACGTAGCAGACGTTGTAGCGGCCGGGCGACGGCGGCGCGTTGCGGTCGCGGACCACGATCTCGACGCGCGGGTCGGGCCGCACCGCGCCGCCGAGCTGGTAGTCGAGGTCTCCCCCGCCGGGCGGCGGGGTCACGACCGGGGCCAGCGTGAGGGCGACGGAGAGGACGAGGGCCGAGAACACCGGACCAGTGTCCCCCGCGGTCCTAGGCTCTGGGCGTGGAACCGCTCGGCCAGTACCCCGACCCGACACACGTCGTCGCCCACCTCAGCGACCCCCACCTGCTCGCCGGCAGCCTGCAGTACGACGCCGTCGACACCGTCGCCCACCTCGAGGCCGCGCTCGAGCGGCTCGGCCGGGTGCCCACGCCACCGCAGGCGCTCGTGTTCACGGGCGACCTGGCCGACAAGGGCGAGCCGGCGGCGTACCGGCGGCTGCGCGAGGTGGTCGAGCCGGCGGCGGCCGCGTTCGGCGCCGAGGTGGTCTGGGTGATGGGCAACCACGACGACCGGGCGGCGTACTCGCGCGAGCTCTTCGGTGCGGAGAGCGAGGAGCCGCAGGACCGCGTGCACGACGTCGCCGGCCTGAGGATCGTCGCGCTCGACACCAGTGTCCCGGGCTGGCACCACGGGGAGCTGTCGGACGAGCAGCTGCGGTGGCTCGCGGAGGTGCTGGCCGAGCCGGCACCGCACGGCACCCTGCTGGCGCTGCACCACGCGCCGATCCCGGTGCCGATGCTGCGCCTGGCGGAGCTGATCGAGCTGCACGACCAGCCGCGGCTGGCGGCGGTGGTCGAGGGCAGCGACGTGCGCGGCATCCTCGGCGGGCACTTCCACTTCACGTCGTGGTCCACGTTCGCCGGCGTCCCGGTCTCGGTGGCGTCGGCGACCTGCTACACCTCCGAGCTCGCCCCCGACCAGCGGCTGCTCTCCGGCGTCGACGGGCACCAGGCCTTCACCAGGCTCCACCTGTACGACGACCGGGTGGTCCACTCCGTCGTACCGGCCACCGACGCGGTCGAGGTCAGCGGCTACGGTCTGGAGATGCTGGAGCCCTTCCGCACGCTCACCCCGGAGCAGCGCTTCGACATGGTCTCCCGCAAGGACTCGCCCCTCAACGCTCCCCTGGACTGACGACCGCCCGATGCACGCGATCCCCGACCGGCCCCGCAAGCTCCTGCTCGCGGTCGACGCGCCGTCCCTGCTGCACCGCAACCACCACGCGCGGGCGCACACCCGGCACCTGGACCGCGGCGGCCGGCCGGCGTGGGCGCTGCACGGGATGCTGCGCCAGATCATCGAGTCGATCGACGCGTTCGCGCCCGACGCGGTGATCTTCGGGCTGGACGACCGGACGGCGTCGTACCGCCGCGACATGTACCCGGACTACAAGGCGGGCCGGGCCGAGAAGGACCCCGAGCTCGTCGACCAGCTCGACCGCGCCGGCGCCCTGCTGGACGCCCTCGGCCTCGCGACCCTGACGCCGCCCGGCCTGGAGGCCGACGACGTCAACGCGTCGGCCGCCACCTGGGCCGGCGAGAACGGCTGGGACTGCGTCGTGATCACCTCCGACCGCGACTCCTTCGCCCACATCAGCGAGCACACCCGCGTGCTGCGGCTGATCGACGGCGGCATCAACGGCTCGCCGCTGCTGACCCCCAGGGCGCTGCAGATCATGTACGGCGTCCCGGCCGAGCGCTACCTCGAGTTCGCGGCCGTACGCGGCGACTCCAGCGACAACCTGCCCGGCGTGAAGGGCATCGGCGAGAAGACCGCGGCGGTCCTGCTCAACCACATGGGGTCGATGCAGGCGGTCTGGGCGGACGTCGAGCACAACGACGGCGCGGCGCTGGTCGCGGCGCTCGACTCGTGGAGCGACGAGACCGGCGCGCGCCGGATCAGCGCGTCGACGCTGACCCGCCTGCAGGCGCCGGAGGCCCGCGAGCGCTACGAGTTCAACCTGCGGCTGATGGCCGGACGCACCGACCTCGACCTCGGGCTCACCCCCGACGTGCCCGGCACCCCGGGCCTGCTGCCGCTGGACATCGCACGCGTCGAGCGCGTGGTCGGCCACCTGGGCATGGAGGCGACCACCACCCTGGCCCTGCGGGTGCTCACGGGTGAGCCGGCGTCGTACGGGCGCCCCTGAGCCGGCGGCGTACCCAGGTGAACGGCAGGACCAGCAGCGGCAGGCCGAGCCCGAGCAGCACCAGCGGCAGCGTCAGGGACCGGCTGTAGAGCTCACCGTCGCGCAGGGTCGCGTCGACCGTCCTGCCGACCTCCTGGTCGCCGGAGCCCTGGATCGGGCCGGTGTGCTCGACGCCGTCGACCGTCCAGCGGGCGGTGCAGTGCTGGCTCGACGTCTTGTAGCCGACGTCGAGGTCGCAGCCGATCACCTCGGCCTCGACCCGCTCGCCCGTCTGGCGCTGGACGATCAGCCAGGCGCCCGCCCCGACGAGGACGAAGGGCACCAGCATGATCGCCGCCACGACGAGGTTGACGACGATCCGCATCGGGAGCGACTCGGGTGGTCGCTGCGGCTCGGCCATGCGCCAGCGTCCCACCGCGCAGCGTCGTCCGGAATGGTCCGATCGGGCCACTGCCCCGAAACGGGCTAGCTAGGGCGCAGCTGACGAGGCTGGTCGACCGGTACGCCGTGGGCGAGCCGGAGCTTGAGGTCGACGACCGCGACGTCGTCGGGGCCGACCACGACCGGGTTGAGGTCCAGCTCGGCCACCTCGGGCACCTCGACGGCGAGCGTGCCCAGGGCAACGGCCGTGGCAGCCAGGTCACCAGCGGCCGCTGGTGGAGCGCCACGGAACCCGGCCAGTCGGGGCCACAGCCGCATCCGCCGGAGCGCGGCCATCGCCTCGCCCACCGAGAAGGGTGGCACCAGCAGGATCCTGTCGTCGGACAGCTCGGTCGCGACGCCGCCGTCCGCGATCATCACGAGGGGCCCGAGGGTGGCGTCCCGGACGACCCCGAGCGCGATCTCCACGCCCGCGACCATCGGCTGCACCAGCACTGGTGCGGTCCGCGCGGTGCCGAAGCCGGCGACCGCGGCAGCGACCTCGTCCCGGTTCCCCAGTCCGGTCGCCACGAGGCCCCGTTCGGTCCGGTGGACGATGTCGGCTCCGGCGGCCTTGACCGCGACGGGGAAGCCGATCCGGGCAGCGGTGCCGGCCGCCCGGTCGGCCGGCACCACCTCACCGAGCAGCCGGACCCCGAAGCGGTCGAGCATCCGACTCGCCGCCGCGGTGCCGATCCAGCCGTCCGGGCCGGCGTCGCGCAGCAGCGCGGCCGCCTCCTCGCGGGCCAGGTGGGCGCGGGCCGGGTCGCCCGGGGACATCGGGTCCCGCGGCCGGCGCCGCCACTCGGCGTACGCGGCGGCTCTTCCCAGCGCCGCCGCGGCGGCCCTGCCCGAGCACATGACCGTGAGCGCTCCGCTGGTCCGGGCTTCGCGACCGGCCTCCTCCGCGCCCACCGGTACGACGACGAGCGGCCGTCCCGGGTGGGCGGAGCGGATCGCCGCGAGCTCGTCGAGGGCAGCGGCGACGTCGTTGGTGTCGGTCGCGACGAGGACGACCAGCAGCGCATCGACCTCGCCCGACGCGAGCACCGTGTGCGCGATGCCGGCGAGCCCGGCCGCGTCGACGCCCGCTCCGGCGTCGACGGGGTTGGCCCAGCCGGTCGTGCGGGACACCCGACCGGCCAGCTCCCTCTGGAGTGCCGGCGAGAACGCGACCACGTCGAGACCGGCGTCGTCGGCCGCGTCCGCGGCCAGCACCCCCAGCCCACCGGCGTTGCTGACGACAGCGAGCCGGCGCCCCTGCGGCAGCGGCTCGCCGACGAGCACCGTGACCGTCTCGGCCAGCTCCTCGGCATCCTGGCAGGCGATCACACCCGCCTGGGCGAACAGGGCCTCGACCCCGAGGGCGGGCGTCGCGGAGGCCGCCGTGTGCGACGCCCCGGCGCGCTGGCCGCCGGCCGAGCGACCGCCGACGACGGCGACCACGGGCTTGCGCTCACCGAAGGCGCGCGCGAAGCGCAGGAACTTGCGGGCATTGCCGAACGACTCGAGGTACAGCGCGGCGCAGGTGATGTCCGGGTCGTCGTACCACGCGGCGAGCAGGTCGTTGCCGGACACGTCGACCTTGTTGCCGAGCGACACGAACGTGTGCAGGCCGACGCCTGCCCGGTCCAGCAGGTCCACCAAGGCGATGCCGACGCCGCCCGACTGGCTGGCGAGCGCGAGCCCGCCCGAGGAGGGGGCAGCCAGGCCGAAGGTCGCGTTCAACCGCACGTCCGGGGCGTTGTCGAGGACGCCGAGACAGTTCGGTCCGACGAGGCGGACGCCGTTGCGGCGCGCCAGCCGGCCGATCTCCTGCTGGAGGACGACGCCCTCCGGCCCCATCTCGCCGAAGCCCGACGAGACGACGACAGCCGCGCCGGCGCCGCCGGCGATCGCGTCCTCGAGGGCCGCCCGGACCCTTCCCACCGGGACCGCGAGCACGGCGAGGTCGACCGGTGGTCCGTCCCCGAGCCGCCGCCGGGCCGGCAGGTCGCCGACCGGTGCGCCGTCCGGGCGCACGACGACGACCTGCCCGGCGAACCCGTCGCGCCGGATCGCGGCGAGGACGGCCCCGCCGATGCCGGACCCGTCCCGGCGCGCGCCGTACACGGCGACCGAGCGCGGGGCCAGCAGCGGACGCAGGGAGCGCCGCTCGGCGGCGAACTCCCGGAGGTCGGCGGCCGCCTGCGCCCGGGATCCGTCGACGATGTCCAGGTGGACCTGGCACTCACCGCCCCCACCCGTCCGGACGACCTCGAACCCGGCTCCGGTGAACACCTCGAGCATCCGGTGGTTGTCGGCGAGCACCTCCGCCGTGAAGCCGGTCGCGCCGCGGCTGCGCGCGAGGTCCGCGAGGTGCTCGAGCAGCAGGGTCCCGACCCCGTGGCCGCGCCGGTCGTCCGCCACCAGGAAGGCCACCTCGTAGGTGTCGGTCGCCGTCGGCTCCGCCGTGGCGAGGCCGACCAGGCGCTCACCCTCGCAGGCGACGAGCGACAGCGTCTCGCGCGACGCGAGGACGTGCTCGACGTACGCGTGGGCCGCGCGCCGGCCGGTGCCGAAGAAGCGCAGGAAGAAGGAGTCGTCGGACACCGACGCGTGCAGGTCGTGCAGGGCCGGGCCGTCGCCGGGCGCGACCGGACGAACGACGGCGACGCTGCCGTCGCTCAGCAGCACGTCGGCGGGACGGGGGCTCATCCGCCGGCTCCTCTCCAGGGCTGGTCATCGGGTACCGGGCCCAGGCGGCGGCCGGTGAGCTCGTGCCACGGCACGCGGAACCAGACGTCGTCCGCGTGCCGGACCCAGGGTGGCGGGCCCGGTGCGGGCCTGCCGGTCGACGTCCGTGGGCCCGCGAGTGCGCGGACCGCGGATCCGCGCGCGACCACGGACCACCCGACGCCGCGTGACGGATCGACCTGGTCGACCTCCAGCACCACCTCGGCGCCGTCGGCGCATCGGTCCAGGAGGGTTCCCGGTCCCGTGCGCAGCCAGAACTCCTCGTCCGTGGCGACGTAGTTGACCGGGAAGAGCTCTGCGCGCCCGGAGTCGTCCACGAGCGCGAGGCGGCCGAACGCGGTCGAACGCAGGAGTCGCCGGCAGCCGGCGACCGGGATCTCGGTGAGCGCGAGCACGGCGCCCTCAGCCCGCGTGGACGGCGTTGACGCCGGGGGGCGCGGACACCAGCTCGAGGACCGTCGTCAGGTCGGCGACCCGCATCGTCCTCACCTCGCCCCGACCAGCAGGTCCACGGCGTCGCGACTGAACGATGGGATGTAGGTGGTCACGGGACGAGCATCGGTGTGCCGGGGAGGCAGGCGGCAGGGTCCCGAGCCCGTCCTCACCGGGACGAAGGACCTGCGGGCCCGCCGAGGTTCCTCCCGGCTCGGGACCTTTGGCCCTCCGAACGAGACCTCCGCGGGGAAAGGGTGGACCGGGAAGCGAAGGAGGCCCCGATGCCCGACTCCCGAACCTGGCGGCAGGCCCGCCAGGACCTGGCCGACCGGCTGATCCTCGAGTACGCCGGTGCCGTACCCGCCGGGCAGGTGCTGGCCGCCGTCCTGCGGGTCGAGCGGCTGCTCCAGGGCTGCCAGCCGGACCCGCTCCGGCGCATCGCCCTGTGCGAGGACCTGATCCGGCACCGCCTCCTCGAGCACACGGCCGGTCGGCACCTCACCCCGGTCGCCTCGTGACCCCACCACCCACCCGTCCGCACCCGGAGACCCCCATGAGAGCAGCAGTCGTCCACCAGTTCACCGAGCCGCTGTCCGTCGAGGAGCGCCCCGTGCCCGACCCCGGACCGGGGCAGGTCCTGGTCCGGATCGAGGCCAGCGGCCTGTGCCACACCGACATCCACGCGGCCCACGGCGACTGGCCGGTGAAGCCGGTCCCGCCGTTCGTCCCCGGCCACGAGGGCGTGGGCACGATCGAGGCCGTCGGTCCCGGCGTCACGGTCCGTTCCGTCGGCGAGCGCGTCGCGCTGCCGTGGCTCGGCCACGCCTGTGGCCGGTGCGACCACTGCGTCGGCGGCTGGGAGACGCTGTGCGAGCAGCAGCAGAACACCGGCTACTCGATCGACGGTTGCTTCGCCGAGTACGCCGTCGCCGACGCCGCGTACGTCGTCCCCGTGCCCGACGCCGTACCCAGCATCGATGCCGCGCCGCTGACCTGCGCAGGCGTGACCACCTACAAGGCGGTGAAGGTCGCCGGCGTCACCCCCGGCGAACGCGTCGCCGTCTACGGCATCGGCGGGCTCGGCCACCTCGCCGTGCAGTACGCGCGCCTCGTCGGCGCCGTCGTGATCGCCGTCGACGTGGACGACGCGAAGCTGGAGATGGCCCGCGAGCTCGGCGCGGACCATGTGGTGAACGCCCGCACCAGCGACCCGGTCGCGGCGGTGGAGGCCCTCGGCGGCGCGGACGTCGCGATCGTCCTCGCCGTGTTCCCGACCGTCTTCGAGCAGGCGATGGCCTCGTTGCGCCGGCGCGGCCGCCTCGTGTGCGTGGGCCTGCCGCCCGAGACCGAGGGCCCGATGGCGCTCCCGATCTTCCCGACCGTGCTCAAGGGCATCTCGGTGATCGGATCCATCGTCGGCACCCGCCAGGACCTCGCCGAGGTCTTCGACCTGCACGCCCGCGGCCGGACCCGGGTGATCACCGAGACCCGCAAGCTCGACGAGGTCAACGAGGCGGTGACGGACGTGCTGGCCGGACGGACCCCGGCGCGGATCGTGCTCGCGCCCTGATCCGCGTCCGGCCGTGCGCGGCCATGGGTGAGGATGGGCCCGTGACCGACGACAGCCCCACCGAGACCCCCGCCCACGGCCTCACCGAGGTGCTCGCCCGCCGTTTCCTCACCACCGACGAGGCGCGTGCGGACAAGGTCGCGCGGTGGCACGCGAAGGGACGCCGGACGGCACGGGAGAACATCGCCGACCTCGTCGACGCGGGCTCCTTCGTGGAGTACGGACGCTTCGTCACCGCCGCCCAGGAGCAGCGCCGGCCGCTCGCCGAGCTCGTCGTCGAGGCTCCGGCCGACGGCATCATCGGGGGCACGGCGACCGTCGACGGTGTCCCGTGCGCGGTCCCCTCCTACGACTACCTCGTCATGGCCGGGACGCAGGGCATGCGCGGACACCGCAAGTCCGACCGGCTGATCGAGGTCGTCGGCCGGATGGGGCTGCCGACCGTGTTCTTCACCGAGGGCGGCGGCGGTCGCCCGGGCGACGTCGACCTCCCGCTGGTCTCCGCGCTCGACGTCGGCTCGTTCGCGCTGTGGGGCGAGCTGCAGGGCGTCGTGCCGCGGATCGCCGTCGTCTCCGGCCGCTGCTTCGCCGGCAACGCCGTGATCGCCGGCTGCGCCGACCTGCGGATCGCCACGCCCGACGCCAACCTCGGCATGGCCGGTCCGGCGATGATCGCCGGAGGCGGGCTCGGGCAGTTCGCCGCGGAGGACATCGGCCCGGTCTCCGACCAGGCCGCCAACGGGGTGCTCGACGTGGTGGTCGACGACGAGGCCGCAGCCGTCGACGTCGTACGACGCCTGCTCGGCCTGCTGCACGACCCGGACCTCGGAGCGGGCGGCCCGGGAGCGGATCCCGCCGCGCTGCGGACCATGCTGCCGGAGAACGACCGCGAGGCGTTCGACGTGCGGCCCGTGGTGGAGGCGCTGGCCGATGACGACTCCGTGATCTGGCTCCGCGACGCCTGGGCGCCGGAGCTGGTGACCGCGCTCGCCCGGATCGACGGGCTGGCCGTCGGCGTCGTCGCCAACCAGTCGACGGTGCTGGCCGGCGCGCTGACCGCCGACGCCTCCACCAAGGCGGCCGACTTCCTCGACCTCTGCAAGCGCTGGCGGCTGCCCGTCGTGTCGCTCGTCGACACCCCCGGCTTCATGGTCGGTCCCGACGCCGAGCGCACCGGCCTGGTGCGCGAGGCCTCGCGGATGGTCACCGCCGGCGCCCGGCTGACCACACCGCTCGTCGGCGTCGTGCTGCGCCGCGGCTACGGCCTGGGTGCGCAGGCGATGCTCGGTGGCAGCACCCACCGCCCACTGTTCACGGTCGCCTGGCCCGGCGCCCACCTCGGCGCGATGGGGCTGGAGGGCGCCGTACGCCTGGCCCTCGCGCACGAGCTCGCGGCGCTGCCCGCGGACGAGCGCGAGGCCACCGTCGTCCGGCACACCGCCGAGCTCCGGGAGCACGCGAAGGCCCTCAACGCTGCGCGGGTGTTCGAGATCGACGACGTGGTCGACCCGGCGGAGACGCGCGCACTGGTCGCGGCGACGATCCGCCGGGCCGGCTGAGGCGGGACGGTCAGGGCGCCCCCACGACGAGCACCCCGGCCAGCGAGAGCCCGAGCACGAGCACGGTGCCCAGGCCACCGGCCAGCACCAGCGAGCCGCTCCCCCGCAACAGCGAGCCGATCCGGACGCTGGCGCCCATCCCGAACAGAGCTGCGGCGAGCGCGGCGGTCTGCACCTGGGCGATCGGCTCGAGCAGCGCGTCCGGGACCAGGCCGGCCGTGCGCAGTAGCGCGCACCCGAGGAAGCCCAGCACGAAGAGCGGCACGAGCGGCGGACGTCCCCCGGTCGCCTGTTCCTCCGACCTCATCCGGCGCCCGGCGCTCACCACCGCGACCACCGGGGCGAGCAGGAGAACGCGGGTCAGCTTCACGACGACAGCGACGCCCAGGGCCGCGGCACCGGCCGGTCCGGCGGCGGCCACGACCTGACCGACCTCCTGGATGCCCGCGCCGGCCCAGACGCCGTACTCGGTGGCGGACAGGCCGAGCGGCGCCTGCAGCACCGGCAGTGCCACCATGGCGACGGTCCCCCACAGGGTGACCATGGCGATCGCGGCGGTCACGTCTTCGTCGTCGGCGTCGGCGGTCCGTTCCATTGCGGCGATCGCCGACGCGCCGCAGATCGCGAAGCCCGTCCCCAAGAGGAGGCTGCGGGCCGGACCGATCGCGAGCCGGCGGGCGAGCCAGGTCGTGACGACCAGCGTGCCCACCAGCGTGAAAGCGGTGACGGCGAGGACCGGCAGGCCGAGGTCGGCGACGGCGGCCAGTGAGATCGAGAAGCCCAGCAGAACCACGCCCATCCGCAGCAGGCGCCGCGTCGGGCGCCCGAGCGAGCCGACCACGACCGGAGGCAGGAGCCGTGCGTTGGCCGCCACCACGCCGAGTGCCACCGCCCACGTGAGCACCCCGACCTGCGGCACCAGCCGGTGCACTCCGAAGGCGACGACCACACCGGCGACCAACGCCATCAGCGCGGCCGCGCCGTCCGGAAGGCGCGACCGGTCACCCGCACCGGCCTCCGGAGCGGGTACGACGACGGCGGTCACCGGACGCGCGCCGTGGGTCGCGAGCGCGTGGCGAGCCACGCCATGAACGCCGTGGTGAAGGCGTGCCAGCTGCCGGGGCTCGTCATCGGGCCACCCCCGCGGCACGGTCGACGAGATCGTTGACGAGCTCGTCGAGCAGCTCCTCGGCCCGCGGCCACGGGCCGAAGCCCGAGGCGGGGTTGAGGTGCCCGACGGCGCCGAGCACCTCGAGCCGGCAGCCCCACGCCTCCGCGAGCGTGGTGACCCGGTCGAGGTCGCCGATCGCGTCGGTGGTGCTGGCCGCGACGACACCCGGGAAGGGCAGCGGTCGCGTCGGCACCGGCGCCCAGCCGCGGTCGGCGAGCTCGGCGAGCGAGGGGTACTCCGCACCGAGCGGCGAGACCAGGTCGGGCGGCGTCGCGAGCAGCGCGCCGACGACACGCTCCGCGGTGAGCGGGTGGCGACGGGCCCAGTGGACCGTCGTCACCACACCCGCACTGTGGGCGACGAGCACGACCGGCCCGTCGACCGTCTGGACGGCGGCCTCGAGCGCGGCCACCCGCTCGTCGAGGTCGATGTGCTCGCGCCCCAGCAGCGGCAGGGTCACGGCGGTCTCGCCGCGGTCGGCCAGCCGGTGGCCGAGCCAGGTCTGCCAGTGGGTGGGTGCCGGGCCGCGCAGACCGGGCACGATGACGACGGTCGGGCGCGTGCTCATCGGACGACCTCGATCGCCTGCACCCGGGCCAGGCTCGACGGGTACGACGCCCGGCCGGCCACCAGCAGCACGATCGCGATCGCGCCCGCCACCGGCAGGGCGGTGAACGCCGACGACAGCCCGACCCGGTCGGCGAGGATGCCCATCACGATCGGTCCGGCCGCCAGGCCGAGCAGGTTGTTCGCGAGGGTCAGCGTGCCGAACGCTGTCGCCCGGATCGGCTCCGGCGTCAGGTTCGCCACCATCGCCGTCGCGGGGCCGGCCGTGCCGGCGCAGAAGAAGCTGCCCACACCAATCAGGGCCAGCTGCGCCGCACCGGTGTCCTGCCGGAAGGCCAGCCAGAGGGCGACCAGCGTGACCGCGGCGTACCCGATCGAGGTCGTCCACTTGCGGATCGGCAGCGTGCGGCACAGCCGGTCCGTGAGCGCGCCACACACGATCATCCCGGTGCCCATGACCAGGAAGAACCCGGCCGCGGCGACCGCCGCCTTCTCGATCGACAGGCCGTAGCTGCGGTGGAGGTAGGTCGGCAGCCAGCCGTAGAGCGAACCGGCGACGAACAGTTGGACACCGCTGGCGAGATAGGCCAGCAGCACGGCGGGGGTCGAGAAGAGATGGCGCATCGACGGACGCGGGACGTCGTCCGCCACCGGCTCGGCCGTGGCGTGGCGGTGGGCGGCGAGCCGCTCCTCCGACACCATCACACGGTAGAGCGCGACCAGCACGAAGCCGATGACGGCCATCGCGACGAACGACGCCCGCCAGCCGAGCCGGTCGGCGACGATGCCACCGATCGCGACGCCCAGCACGGCGCCGTACACACCGCCGGCCATGAACGCACCGCTGAGGGCGGAGCGCCGGTGGGCCGGGAAGACGGCGAGCACGACCGCGAGCCCGACGCTGCCGAAGGCGGCCTCGCCGACACCGAGCAGCACTCGCGCGGCCATCAGGTGGCCGTAGCCGGCGGCGACCGCGCACCCGAGGTTGGCCAGGCTCCAGACCAAGCCCATGACCAGGATGCCACGGACCCGGCCGAAGCGATCACCGAGGATCGACAGCGGGACGGCGAGCACGCCGACCGCGATCGCGACGACACCGGTCAGGGTGCCGAACTGGGTGTCGGTCAGGCCCCACTCGGCCTTGAGGAGGGGGAACACGGCCGCCAGCACCTGGCGCGACATGTAGTCGCTCAGCAGCAGGCCGAAGGTCAGCGCGAAGACCACCCACGGGAAGGCCCGGGAGGTCGCGCTCGTCGCGGCAGGAGGACGTTCGGTCGTGATGACAGCCATGATCGTCCCCTTCAGGCGTGGAAGGTGAAGCCGGTCTGGCCCGGCTTGCGGTTGGGGGCGTAGCCGAGCTTCGCGAGCGTCTCGTCGACCGAGCCGTAGGTCTCGCCGAGCTTGTACATCTCACGCGCCTCCTTGCCGGTGGCGACGGGGCGGTCGAGCTCGGCTGCGATGCGGGTGAGCTGTTCGATCTGCTGGACCGAGGTGATCTTCTCCCGGCGGCGGCCCCAGATGGTGTCCTCGTTGCCGACCCGGGTGTGCAGGCCCAGTGCGATCGCGACCGTGCTGACCGGCAGCACGCTACGCATCAGCGTCTCCAGGGTGAGGTTCGCGCCGTCGGGCACCCGGCGGACGAACTCCAGCATGTTGTAGGGGTTCGGGCCGTCGAAGCCGCCGCCGATGCCGACCCAGGTGACGTTGAGCGGGCCCTGGTAGACCCCACGCCGGATCAGGCGCTCGACCGTCTCGAGCTGGGCGATGTTGGCGAGCTGGAAGTGCGGCTGGATGCCGTTGGCGGTCAAGCGGCGCAGGTGCTCGGCGACCCACTCGGGGCCGGCCGGGACCACCATCTCGCGGTAGGCGTCGGCGAGCTCGGGACGCGACAGCGACGTCCCCCGGACGTCGTCGTCGGTCATCAGCTCCATGATGTTCATCTGGTTGGTGTTGATGGCGATGGTGACCTGGTCGGGCGCCGGATCGAGGGTGGCGAGCATGTGCCGGGCCTCGTCCTCGAGCCACTTGGCGTCGGCGCCCTCGCCCTCCGGGGCGAAGGAGATCGAGCCGCCGACCTGCAGGATCATCTCCGGCACCGCCTCGCGCAGCCGGCCGAGCAGCTCGTTGAACTTCGAGAGCCGCTTGGAGCCCTTGCCGTCGAGCTCGCGCACGTGGATGTGCAGCACGGTGGCGCCGGCGTTCCAGCAGTCCACGGCCTGCTGGACGTGCTGGTCCATCGTCAGCGGCAGGTCCTCGGGGAAGTCGGCCGGCTCCCACTCGGGGCCGTAGGGGGCAGCGGTGATGACCAGCGGGTCCTGGTTCTCCGGGAAGAGGGCGTCGTCGTGGAAGTACATGGCGGTTCTCCTGACTGGTGGGTGCGGATGCGTGTTGGGGGGAGGGGGACGGGAGGTGGAGGTCAGAAGGTCCGGTCACCGACGATGCCGGCGCGGTCCATCTTGCGGATGGCCGGCCAGTAGTCCTGGACGGCGTAGTGCTGGGTGTTGCGGTTGTCCCAGATCGCCACGCTGTTGCGGGTCCAGCGCCAGCGCACCTGGTACTCCGGGACCGACGCCTGGCGGACCAGGAAGTTGAGCAGCTCGCTGGCGCCGGGGCTGTAGTCGTGGCCGAAGCGAACCCGCTCGGCGGTGTGGAAGTTCACGAAGTGGGTGGTGAAGGCGTTGACGAACAGGACCTTCTCCCCCGTCTCCGGGTGCGTCCGGACGACCGGGTGCTCGGCGTCGGGGAAGCGCTCCTTGAGCGCGAGCCGCTGTCCCAGCGGCATCGCGGCACCGAAGGTCGACTGGATGCTGTGGCTCGCGCGCAGGTCGGCGATCTGCTCCTTGACCTGCGCGGGCAGCCGCTCGTAGGCCTCGACCATGTTCACCCAGATCGTGTCGCCACCGACCTCGGGCGTCTCCACGCAGCGCAGCACGGAGCCCATCGGCGGGCACTCGCGCCAGGTGGCGTCGCAGTGGAAGGCGTTCTCGTACTGCTCGGCCGGGCTGTCGAGGTCCTTGTAGATCCGGACCAGTCCCGGGTACTGCGGGTCGCTGCCCGCGACCGGGTGGTCCTCGAGCGGCCCGAACCGCTCGGCGAGCGCGACGTGCTCGGCGCGGGTCAGGTCCTGGTCGCGGAAGAACAGGACCTTGTACTGCAGCAGCAGGTCCTTGATCTCGGCGAACAGCTCGGGGTCCCGTGAGGCCCGCGCGAGGCTGAGGTTGCGCAGCTCGGCCCCGATGCTCGCGGTCATCGGCAGGACCTCGATGGATCCGTGCGCCAGGCGGCCGACGGTCGCCTTGCGTTCTGCGGTGATGGTCATGGTGCTGTTCCTCTCTGTGTACGACGACCGGGTCGGTCAGCTCTCGAGCACGAAGACGGACGAGCCGACGCTCCGGCCGGACTCGAGCTCGATGTGCGCGTTGACGGCGTCCTCGAGCGCGTAGCGCTGGTTGATCTCGACGGTGATCCGGCCCGAGCCGACGAGGTCGAAGAGCTCGCCGGCCAGCTCGGCCCGCTCGGCGGGGTCGAGGATGTAGTCGGCGAGGGCCGGGCGGGTGACGAAGAGCGAGCCCTTCATCGCCAGCTGCAGGGCGTCGATGGGCGGGATCGGCCCCGACGCGGTGCCGAAGCAGACCAGCAGCCCGCGGCGGGCCAGCGAGTCGAGCGACTGCTCGTAGGTCGTCGCGCCGATGCTGTCGAAGACGACCGGGACGCCGGCGCCGTCGGTGATCTCACGGACCCGGGCGGCGACGTCCTCGCGGGTGTAGACGATGGTGTGGGCGCACCCGTGGGCGCGGGCGACGGCAGCCTTCTCGTCGGTCGACACCGAGCCGATCACGTGGATGCCGAGCTCGCGGGCCCACTGGCTGAGGATCAGCCCGACGCCACCGGCGGCGGCGTGCAGGAGCACGGTGTCACCGGCCTCGAGGCCCGGCGCGATCCGGCGCAGCAGGTAGGCGGAGGTGAGGCCCCGCATGGTCATCGCGGCCGCGGTCTCGAACGAGATCGTGTCGGGCAGCTTGATGAGCGGGACGGTGTCCATGACCCGCTCGGTGCTGTAGGCACCCAGCGGGCTGCCGGTGTAGGTCACCCGGTCGCCGACGGCGAACTCGCAGACACCGGCGCCGACGGCCTCGATCACACCGGCCGCCTCGACGCCCATGCCGGCGGGCAGCGCGGCCGGGTAGTAGCCGGTGCGGAAGTAGGTGTCGGCGAAGTTGAGGCCGACGGCGTGGTGCCGGACGCGGACCTGGCCGGGGCCGGGCTCGCCGACCTCGATCTCCTCCCACTGGAGGACCTCCGGACCGCCGGTCTGGTGGAAGCGGATGCCCTTGGCCATCGCTGCGTCTCCTTCGTTCGGGAATGTGACGCAGGCAACGCTAGGGACGAGAATCGGCGATTGCTTTACGGATCGGGACAGATGCCTTACCTTTTCGGGACATTCAGGAGAGGCAGGTCACATGCAGCCGGAGGTCCGTGCCGCGTCCCTCCATGGGTACGTCGACTTGGCCACCGGTCTCGGCGCCGACGCCGCGGCGCTGGTGGCCGACGCCGGGCTCGACATCGCGTCCCTCGCGACGCCCGACCGATGGATTCCTGCCGCCGGGGCCGCGCGGCTGCTCGCCACGACGGCGGAGGCCACCGGGCGCGCGGACTTCGGGTTGTTGATGTCGCAGCGGCGTCGCCTCTCGACGCTGGGCCCGCTGTCCGTCGTACTCAGGGAGGAGCCGGACGTCCGCTCCGCCCTCGGGCTGCTCCTGCGCTACGAGCGCAGCTACAACGAGGCGCTGCACCTGGAGGTCGCCGAGGCGGGTGGCCTGGCGACCATCCGGCTGCGCTTCGACGCCGGGCAGCCGGTCCCGACCGAGCAGACCCTCGACCTCGCCACCGCCGCGGTCGTGGGCATCCTGCGCACCTTCCTCGGCGACGACTGGCAGCCGCTGTCGACCTGCTTCGCGCACCCCGCGCCCGCGGACCTCACCACGCACCTCGGGCTCTTCGGCGAGCGGCTCCGCTTCGACCACGAGTTCGCCGGGTTGGTGGTCGGCTCCGCGGACCTCGACCGTCCCAACGCCTCGTCGGACCCGGCCCTGCGCCCCTATACCCAGCAACTGCTGTCGACGCTGCCGTCGGCGCGCGCCGAGTCAGCCGTCGACCAGGTCCGCGAGCTCGTCGAGCTGCTGCTCCCGATGGGCCGGGCCTCCGTCGATCAGGTCGCTCGCAGCCTGGGCGTCGACCGTCGTACCCTCCACCGGCACCTGGCCGGCCACGGCGAGACCTACACGTCCGTGCTGCACGCCGTGCGGCGCCGGCTCGCGGAGCGCTACCTCGCGCAGGGGCGCCAGTCACTCACCGACATCTCGGGCCTGCTCGGGTTCACGGCCCCGAGTTCCTTCTCGCGCTGGTTCCGTGAGCAGTACGGCGTCGCGCCGCGCGACTGGGCGGGCTGAGGGCCGAAGGTCCCCCGTGCCGGGGCCCGTGGCCCGTGCCGCAGCCCGCCGGGCCGTCCTAGCGTGACGGCCATGCCCGAGTCGTCGCCCACGCGTCGCACGCACCCCGGCGTCGAGCGCTACTTCGCCCAGCGGTCGGAGGACTGGCAGGCGCGTCTCGCCGACGCCATCACCGCGTTCGCCGGGTCCATGCCCTTCGTGTGGCTCCACGCGGGCGCGTTCCTGCTCTGGATGCTCGTGGCCGAGCGGACCCCGTGGCCGACGCTGACCCTCGTCGTGTCGCTGGAGGCGATCTTCCTGTCGACCTTCGTGATGATCGGCCAGAACCGTCAGGCGGAGGTGCAGCGGGCGAAGGCCGACCACGACTTCGTGGAGCAGGAGCTGGAGCTCAAGGACAACACCGAGCTGACCCGCGAGATCCACCGGCTGATCGCGGAGCTGCACCGGAGGGTGGTGCTGGAGGAGACCAGCCTGGTCGACCAGGGTTCAGCCGCGTGGCACGTCCCAGACCAGTGAGGTTCCCTTGCCGGGCGCGGACTCGACGACGAGCCTCCCCCCACGCTTCTCGGCACGGGTGCGGATGTTGGCCAGCCCGCTCTCGGCGACCGAGCCGTCCATGCCGCGGCCGTCGTCACGCACCGTGAGCACGATCCGCTCGCCGGCCTCGAGGACCACCTCGACCGCCGACGCCTCGGCGTGCCGGCTGGCGTTGGACAGTCCCTCCGCCAGCACCGCGAGCAGGTCGGGCGCGAGCTCGGCGGACACGAGGGTGCGGACCGGTCCGTCGAAGCGGAGCGACGGGCGGAACTTCAGCGTCGCCGCCGCCCGCTCCACCAGCCGGGTCACCTCGGCCTGGACGTCGCCGGCCGTCTCCAGCGAGCTGAGGCCGAAGATCGCGCGCCGGATGTCCTTGATGGTGGCGTCGAGGTCGTCGACGGCCTGCTCGAGCCGGGCCGCTACCTCGGGCTTGTCGACCATCCGGGTGGTGCCCTGGAGGCCGAGGCCGACCGCGAAGAGCCGCTGGATGACCAGGTCGTGCAGGTCGCGCCCGATCCGGTCGCGGTCCTCGAAGACCTCCAGCCGGCGCTGGTCCTCGCGCGCCTCGGCGAGCTGGAGCGCCAGGGCGGCCTGCTCGGCGTAGGCCGCCACGAGCTGGGTGTCGAGGGTGTGGAAGACGTCCTCACGGTCGCGCGTCCACGCCAGCGACAGCGTGCCGCTGGCACCTGCCGCGGGGGCGAAGGCGACCTCGAGGACCGGACCCCGCTGGTCCTCGGCGAGCCGGACGCCGTCGTACCCGAGCGTCGTCTCCTCGCCCGGCTCCCCCAGGGTCACCCAGGCCGCGTCGGCCTCGGCCACCTCGCGGGCACGTCTCGCGACGGCCGCGCACGCGTCGGCCTGCGTACCGGGGTCGGCGAGCTCGGCGGCGATGCCGGCGGTCGCCCTCGCCCAGGCCTCGCGGCGCGCCGCCTCCTCGTAGAGCCGGGCGTTCTCGATCGCGACGCCGGCGGCCGCGGCCAGCGCGACCACGACCTCCTCGTCCTCGGCGGTGAAGTCGCCGCCCCCGGCCTTCTCCGTCAGGTAGAGGTTGCCGAAGACGCGGTCCCGGATCCGGACGGGGACCCCGAGGAAGGAGCTCATCGGCGGGTGGTTCGCCGGGAAGCCGTACGACGCCGGGTGCTCCGCGATGTCGTGCAGCCGCAACGGCTCGGGGCGGTCGATGATCAGGCCCAGGAGGCCGTGACCGGTCGGCAGGTCCCCGATCTCGGCGGCGAGGTCGTCGGAGACGCCGTGGTGCACGAACGTGCGCAGCCGGCGCTGTCGTCCGGCGCTCAGCACGCCCAGGGCGGCGTACTGGGCGTCGACCAGCCGGCTGGCGATCGCGACGATGCGGGACAGCACGCCGTCGAGGCTCAGGTCGGCCGAGATCGTGACGACCGCGTCCAGCAGCAGCTGCAGCCGGGCCTGCTGGTCGAGCGCACCGTGCATCCTGTCGAGGACGGCACGGACCAGGTCCTCGAACTCCACGTCGTCGAGGCTGCCGCCGGAACGTCCGTCGTCCGTGCTCTCCATGCGTCGCGCTCCTGTCCCGTAAGCCCGTTCGCGCACGCTAGCAGCGCCGTGCGGCGGAGGGGGCCGAAAGGCCTGCTCCGGCGGGACCCACGGACCTGCCGCGAGCCGCACCCCGCGGACGACGATGGGAGCGTCCCCACAGCAGGAGGTGGTCCCGGTGCGAGAGCCCGACATCCAGCAGCACGACATCCAGCCCGGTCGCCTGGCCGTCCTCGACGGCCCCGAGTGCTGGGACCTCCTCCGCTCCCAGCCCGTCGGGCGCATCGCGTGGTCCGGCAGCCAGGGCATGTCGGTCGTCCCGGTCAACTACGCCGTCGCCGAGGACGAGGCCATCGTGCTCCGCACGACGCCCTACTCGCTGCTGGCGCGCGACGTCGCGGACCGCGACGTCGCCTTCGAGGTCGACCACGTCGACGCCGCCCACCACGAGGGCTGGAGCGTCCTGGTGCGCGGTCGGTGCGTCCGCCAGCGGCACACCCCCGAGCACCCCGAGCCCTGGGTCACGGGCCCGCGGTTCCTCGGCCTCCGGATCGAGGCCCGCTCGGTGTCCGGACGACGCGTGCTGCCGGCGACCGGATCGGCCGCGGCCGCTCAGTCGGCCGTCGACGCGTTCTTCACCGCGTAGATCGCGGCCTGGGTACGGCTCGACATCCCGAGCTTCGCCAGCATGGACGACACGTAGTTCTTCACGGTCTTCTCCGCGAGGTGGATCTCGCGGGCGATCTGGCGGTTCGTCATCCCCTCGCCGATCAGCTCGAGGACCTTGAGCTCCTGGTCGGTGAGCGTGGCCAGCTCCTTGTTGACCGGCGGCCCGGAGCGGATCCGGTCCAGCACCTGGGCGGTGACCGAGGGGTCGAGGGTGGACTGGCCGGCGGCGACGCGGCGCACGATGTCGAGCAGGTCGTTGCCGCGCACCTGCTTGAGCACGTAGCCGGCCGCGCCGGCCATGATCGCGGAGAAGAGCGCGTCGTCGTCGTCGTACGACGTCAGGATGAGCGCCTTGATCGACGGGTCCTGCGACCGCACGTCGCGGCACACGTCGATGCCCGAGCCGTCGGGCAGCCGGCCGTCGAGGATCGCGACGTCGGGCCGGAGGGCCGGGATCCGGCGCGCGGCCTCCTGCGCCGAGTCGGACTCGCCGACCACGACGATGTCGCCCTCGGACTCGAGGAGGTCACGGATGCCGCGCCGGATCATCTCGTGGTCGTCGAGGAGGTAGACGCTGATGCGCTCACCGGGTGCCTGGGAATCACTCACGGCTCCCACCGTAGTCCCGATCGGACCGCGGCGGACCGGGTCCGACGACTGCGAGGAAGGGACCTTTGGCCCCTGCACAAGACAGGGACCAGCCGCACAGTTGGGTGCAGAAGGAGGGGAGGACGATGCCGATGCGTCACCAGCCGTTGGTGGAGAAGGCGCCCGCCGAGGTCGTCGAGCGCCTCGTGGACCTCGCCTGCCTCGCACCGAGCGTCCACAACACCCAGCCCTGGCGGTGGCGGTACGACGACGCACGGCTCGTCCTCGAGGCCGACCTGACCCGGCGCCTGCCCGCCGAGGATCCTCGCGGGCGCAATCTCACCCTCAGCTGTGGCGCGGCCCTGCACCACCTGGCGTTCGCCGCCCGGGCGATGGGGTGGGAGACCAACGTGCTCATGCTGCCCGCCGACCGCGACCCCGCCGTCCTCGCCGAGGTCCTGGTGAGCCGGGTCCGCCAGCGGGCCGCGGTGCGGTCCGACCTCGACCTGCTCCGCACCCGGTGCACGGACCGTCGCCGCTTCACGGCCTGGCCCGTCCCGGACGACCGGCTGCAGGAGCTCTGCCGGGTGGCCGAGCAGTGGGGCAGCCGGGCCGAGGCAGTGACGAGCGACGCCGCACGGATCCGGCTCGAGCTCTTGGCGAACCGCGCGCTGACCTTCCTCGAGATCGACGGTCGCCGGATGTTGGAGCAGGAGCGGTGGATCGACCGCGCGGGGACCGACGGCATCCCGCTCGGCCTGCTCCCCGCGGACCCGGAGCCCCTGCAGGCGCGGTCGCGGTTCCGGCCGGGGCTGCTGGAGGACACCCGCATGGTGATCCACGGCGGGGACCGGGTCATCGCGATCGGCGGTGCGTCCGACGACGTCGGGGGTTGGTTGCGCAGCGGCCAGGCCATGAGCGCGGTCTGGCTCGAGGCCACCCGCTCCGGCATGTCGCTGATCCCGATGAGCCAGCCGATCGAGGTGGAGAGCGTCCGCCACGAGGTCGCGCGGAGCGTGCTCCGCGACGTCCCGGAGCCCCACATCCTGCTACGCATCGGCTGGCAGGCGATCGGCAGGAGCGGGCTGCCGCGCACGCCGCGGCGCCCCCTGCACGAGGTGTTCGTGCGCCACGCCTGACGGAGCGTCCAAGGTCCGCGACCACGGGGGCCGAAGGTCCCGCCCGACGGGGAAGTCCGGCCGTGGGAGCAGGGACTCGCCCGTTCCTAGCGTGGTCGCGTCAGCCCCCGACCCATGCCAGGAGCCCTCGTGGACCCGACCGACATCGCGCGGTGGCAGTTCGCCATCACGACCGTCTACCACTTCCTCTTCGTCCCGATCACGATCGGCCTGTCCGCGGTCATCGCGGGGTACGAGATCGCCTGGCTGCGGACCGGCAACGAGCGCTGGCTGCGCCTGACGAAGTTCCTCGGCAAGCTCTTCCTGATCAACTTCGCCATCGGCGTCGTGACCGGGATCGTGCAGGAGTTCCAGTTCGGCATGAACTGGAGCGACTACTCCCGCTTCGTCGGCGACGTGTTCGGCGCGCCGCTCGCGGTCGAGGGGCTGCTCGCCTTCTTCCTCGAGTCCACCTTCCTCGGCCTGTGGATCTTCGGCTGGGACCGGCTGCCAGCGAAGCTGCACGCCGCGTGCATCGTCCTGGTCCACGTCGCGACCCTGTTCTCGTCGTACTTCATCCTCGCGGCGAACTCCTGGATGCAGCACCCGGTCGGCTACGAGTACAACCCCGACACCGGACGCGCGGAGATGAACGACTTCGCGGCGGTGATGTTCAACAAGGTGCAGCTGGTGACCTTCCCGCACGTCGTGCTGTCCGCGTACATGACTGGCGCCGCGTTCGTCGTCGGGGTCGCCCTGTGGCACCTGCGCCGGGCCCGCACCGACGCCGACCGCGCGCTCTACCGGCCGGCCGTGCGCACCGGTGCGTGGATCGTGCTCGTGGCGGCGCTCGGCGTCGTCGTCAGCGGCGACGTGCAGGGCAAGATCATGACCGAGGTCCAGCCGATGAAGATGGGCGCGGCGGAGGGGCTCTACGAGACCGAGGCGCCCGCCGACTTCTCGGTCTTCCAGCTCGGCACCCTCGACGGCGACGAGGAGACCTTCTCGGTCAAGGTGCCGGGCCTGCTGTCCTTCCTCGCCACCGGCACGCCGAACGGCGAGGTCGAGGGCATCAACGAGCTGCGCGAGCGCTACCAGGAGGAGTACGGCGCCGACCCGGGCGCCGCCTACTACTCCCCCGGCGACTACACCCCGGTGATCCCGCTGACCTACTGGACCTTCCGGCTGATGATCGGCCTGGGCATGGCCGGCGCCGCCATCGCGGTCTGGGTGCTGTGGGCCACCCGCGCCGGACGCACGCCGCAGGGCAGGGCCGTGCTCGCCGCGGCGGTCGGGTTGCCCCTCCTGCCGCTGCTCGCGAACACCTCCGGCTGGATCTTCACCGAGATGGGCCGCCAGCCGTGGGCGGTGTTCGGCCTGATGACGACCGAGCACGCGGTCTCGCCCGGGCTCACCACCGCGGAGGCATGGATCTCGCTGCTCACCCTGACCGCGGTGTACGGCGTCCTGGCCGTCGTCGAGGTCCGGCTGATGCTGACCTGGATCCGCCGCGGCGCCGACGAGCTGCCCCCCGAGGTGCCGGACGACGCGGGCGACGACCGCCCCCTGGCCTTCGCCTACTGACCACCGGAACGAGGACAACACCATGGAGCTCACGACCGTCTGGTTCAGCCTGATCGCCGTCCTGTGGATCGGCTACTTCACCCTCGAGGGGTTCGACTTCGGCGTCGGCATGCTGCTGCCGGTGCTCGCCCGTGACGACACCGAGCGCCGGGTCATGATCAACACCATCGGCCCGGTCTGGGACGGCAACGAGGTGTGGCTGCTCGTCGCCGGCGGCGCGACCTTCGCGGCGTTCCCCGAGTGGTACGCGACGCTGTTCAGCGGGTTCTACCTGCCCCTGCTGCTCATCCTGGTCGCGCTGATCGTGCGCGGCCTGGCCTTCGAGTACCGCGCCAAGCGCGACGACGACCGCTGGCGACGCCGCTGGGACCTGGCGATCATCGTCGGCTCCTTCGTCCCCGCGCTGCTGTGGGGCGTCGCCTTCGCCAACATCCTGCGGGGCGTGCCGATCGACGCCGACCTGGAGTACGCCGGCGGCTTCTTCGAGCTGCTCAACCCCTACGCGCTGCTGGGCGGCCTGACCACGCTGGGGCTGTTCGTCACCCACGGGGCGCTCTTCGTCGCCCTCAAGACCGACGGTGAGATCCGGCACCGTGCGCGCGGCCTGGCCCTCCCGGCCGTCGGCGTGACCGCGGTCCTCGCCGTGGCCTTCCTCGCCTGGACCCAGCAGCAGACCGGCACTGTCGGCTCCGCGGTCGCCTTCGTCGCTGCGGCCCTGGCCCTGGTCGGCGCCGGCCTCGCCGCACGCGCCGCGCGCGAGGGCTGGGCCTTCCTCGGCACCTTCGTCACGATCGCGCTCGCGGTGGCCGGGCTGTTCCTCGCCCTCTTCCCCGACGTGATGCCGACGACGCTCGCCGGGGGCACGAGCCTCACGACGACCAACGCCGCCGCGACGTCGTACACGCTGGGGATCATGACGGTGGTGGCCGTCGTGTTCACGCCGCTGGTCCTGGCCTACCAGGCATGGACGTACTGGGTGTTCCGCAAGCGGATCGCCGTCCACCACATCCCGGCCGCCCCGGCGCCGGCCACCGCCGCCCGATGAGGCCGTCCGACCCGAGGCTGCGCGCGCTGCTGGTGCCGGCGCGCGCAGCCCTGGCCGGGGTGGTCGGCACCGGCGTGGTCGGCGGCCTCCTGGTCATCACCCAGGCGTGGGTCGTCACCGGCCTGGTCGTCGCCGTGCTCGACGGGACCGGCATCGCCCGTTGGTGCCTCGCCGTCATCGGCCTGCTCGCGGTGCGGGGCCTGGTCGGCGGGATCGGCGACCTGTTCGCCGCCCGCGCCGCGGCATCGGTCGGCACCGTGCTGCGGCACCGGCTCGTGCGGTCGGCGATCGAGGCGTCCGCCGGACCGGACCCGGCCGACGACGTCGCGACCCTCGCCACCCGCGGGGTCAGCGCGGCGGAGCCCTACCTGACCCGCTACCTCCCCGCGGTCGTCGTCGCGGCCGTGCTGCCGCCGCTGACCGTCGTGGCGCTGGCCACCCAGGACCTGCTGAGCGCCCTCATCGTCGTCCTCACCCTGCCGCTCGTGCCCGTCTTCGGCGCGCTCGTCGGAATCGCCACCCGCGACCGGGCGGAGGAGCAGTGGCGGGCGATGGCCTCATTGTCGGGACACTTCCTGGACGTGGTGCGGGGCCTGCCGACGCTGGTCGCCCACCGTCGCGCCCGCGCCCAGTCCGCCCGCATCGCCGAGGTCACCGACCGCTACCGCCGGGCCTCGCTGCGGACCCTGCGCATCGCCTTCGCCTCCTCCGCCGTGCTCGAGCTGGTCGCGACGCTGTCCGTCGCGCTGGTGGCCGTGACCGTCGGCGTACGGCTCGCCTCCGGCTCGCTCGACCTGACGACCGCGCTCGTCGTCCTGCTGCTCGCGCCGGAGGCCTACTGGCCGCTGCGGCGGGTGGGCGCGGAGTTCCATGCCGCCGCCGAGGGCGCCGCCACCTTCGAGGCGGCCGACGAGCTCCTCTCCCGTCCGCTGCCCGTCACCGTCGACCGGCCCGCGCCGCCGCACGCGCCGCTCGTCCTCGACCACGTGGGCGTCACCCGTGCGGGACGCAGCGTGCCCGCGGTCCACGACCTCTCCGCGCTGCTCCCGGCGCAGGGCATCACCGCCGTGACCGGTCCGTCCGGCTGCGGCAAGTCCACCCTGCTGGCCGCGATCGCCGGGCTCGTGCCCCACGACGGAGCCGTGCTGTCCGGCGGCGAGCCGGTCGGCGGCCCGCGCTGGCAGGCCCAGGTCGCCTGGCTGCCGCAGCAGCCGCGGTTCGTCGACGGCACCATCGGCGACAACCTGCGCCTCGCCCGGCCGGACGCGACCGGCGACCAGCTGTGGCGGGCCCTGCGCGAGGTCGCCCTCGAGGTCCGGGTGCGTCAGCTCCCCGCCGGTCTGGACACCCCGCTCGGCGAGGACGGCACCACCCTGTCGGCCGGCGAGCGCGCCCGGCTCGCGCTGGCCCGGATCGTGCTCGCCGACCGCCCGTGGGTGCTCCTCGACGAGCCCACCGCCCACCTGGACGACCTGACCGAGCAGGTCATCGCCGACACGATCGTCGCCCTCGGTCGCCGTCGCGGCGTGATCGTGGTCGCGCACCGGCCACGGCTGGTGGAGCTGGCGGACCGGGTGATCGCGCTGCCGGCCCCGGCAGCCGCGCCCCACGCCGTGCCCGCCGCTCCCGGGCCGGGGCACCCGGCAGGCGTCCCGGTCGACGTACCTGCGGCCTCCACCGAGCGCCGCACCCTCGCCGGTGCGGCCGTGATCGGCGCCCTCGCCTCCGCCTCCGGGGTCGCGCTCACGGCGACCGCGGGCTGGCTCATCGTGCAGGCCTCCAGCCGCCCCGCCGTCCTCACCCTGCTCGTCGCCGTCGTCGGGGTGCGTGCCTTCGGACTCGCCCGCCCGGTGCTGCGCTACGTGGAGCGGCTGCGCGCCCACGACGCCGCCCTGCGGCTCCTCGCCCGCCGCCGCGTCGAGGTGTACGACGCCCTGGTGCCCCTCGTGCCGGCCCGACTCGGCAGGCGGCGGGGCGACCTGCTGACCTCGGTCGTCGACGACGTCGACAGCGTGGTCGACCGGCAGCTCCGGGTCCGGCTCCCGCTGGTCCAGCTCGGTCTGGTGATCCTGCTCGCGGCGGGGGTGGCCGCCGTCCTGCAACCGGCCGTCGCCCTCGTCGTCCTGGGCCTCGGCAGCGTCACCGCGGCCGCCCACCTGCTCGCCCGGCACGGCGCCCGCGCCGCGGAACGGCGGTTGGTCGCTCTCCGTGCCGGACTGTCCCGGAGCGTGGTCGACGCGCTGCAGGTCGGCGAGGACCTGCGGATGTGGCAGCGCGCCGTGCCGACCGCCGACCGGGTCGCCGAGGTGAGTGCGCGGCTCGGCGCGGTCACCGTCACCACGGCTGCCTGGCTGGCGCTGGCCCGCGCGCTGGTGCTGACGGCGGGCGGGGCGGCGGTGGCAGTGACCGCGGCGCTGGCCGGAGGCGAGGTCGCCGCGGGAGCGCTGAGCGGTCCGGTGATGGCCCTGCTCGTCCTGCTCCCCCTCGCCCTCACCGACGTCGCCCTGCCCTGCGCGGACGCCGGTGTCGTCGCCGCCCGCACCGAGGCCGCCGAGGACCGGTTGGCCGACCTCGAGCGCACGCCACCCGCCGTCGCCGACGTCCCTGGCCGATCGCAGCCCACGGACAGCGTCGTGGAGCTCGCCGACGTCCGCGCCCGCTGGGAACTCCGCGCACCGGCCACCTCCCCCGTGACGCTCGACCTCGCCCCGGGCGACCGGGTGGCGCTCGTGGGTGCGTCCGGGAGCGGCAAGAGCACCGTCGCCGCCGTCCTGCTCCGCTTCCTCGACGCGTGCGGCGGGTCTGCCCGGATCGGCGGCGCCGAGCTCGAGGACACCGCCCCGGACGACGTACGACGGATGGTCGGCCTGGTCGACGACCAGCCCCACGTGTTCGCGACGACCCTCCTCGAGAACGTCCGCCTCGCCCGGCCCGAGGCCTCGGCCACCGAGGTCGAGGAGGCGCTGCGCGCCGCCTGCCTCGGCCCCTGGCTCGACGGACTGCCGGACGGGCTGGGCACGTGGCTCGGGACCGGCCACGCGGGCGTCTCGGGCGGCGAACGGGCGCGGATCGGCGTCGCCCGCTCGCTCCTCGCCGCCCACCCCGTGCTGGTCCTCGACGAGCCGACGGCCCACCTCGACCACGCCACCGCCGAGCAGCTCGCGCACGAGGTGATGACCGGCCCCCGCGTCAGGTCGGTCCTCTGGATCACCCACGGCACGGCCGGGCGGGACCTGGTCGACCGGACCGTCGAGCTCACGGGACCGGTTGGAGGGGCCGAAGGTCCCACCCATGCGGGGGCCTCGGCCCGTGTCCGCCGGACCTCCTCCGGACGGAGGGTGGAGCCATGACCACCACCATCAACCCCAGCAGTGTCGTCGTCGCCACCGACGGTTCGGAGGACGCCACCCGCGCGGTCCACTGGGCCGCCGAACAGGCCTTCCTCGAGCGGCGTCCCCTCGTCGTCGTCACCGCTACCGGAGCCACGCAGGTCCCGGTCACGGCCTGGGGCGGTGTCGGCGCCGGCTATGCCCCCAGCGTCGACGACCTCGTCGAGCACGGTCGGTCCGTGGCCGAGGACGCCCTGGCCGTCGTACGCCACCTCCGCCCCGGACTCGAGGCGTCCGCCGAGGTGCTCGTGGGCGACCCGCGCCAGGCGCTCGTGGAGCTGTCGCGCCGGGCGCACCTCCTCGTGCTCGGCTCCCGCGGCCGCGGCAGCTTCCGCAGCAAGGCCTTCGGGTCGGTCAGCGCCGCGGTGAGCCGCGACGCGGCCTGCCCGGTCTTCGTGTGTCGGCCGCCCGCCCGGTCCGAGATCCCGACGCGCGGGATCCTCGTCGGTGCCGACGGGACTCCCGAGTCCCTGCCCGTCATCGAGTTCGCCTTCCACCAGGCCTCGCTGCTCGACCTGCCGCTGACCGTCGTGCACTGCGTGTGGGACCAGGTGGCCGCGCTGCTCGGCCCCGGCTTGGTCTCGCCCCAGGAGGACGGGCTCGAGCAGCAGCGGCTGCTGCTCTCCGAGAGCGTCGCCGGGATGTGCTCGAAGTTCCCCGAGGTGAGCACCGACCTGCGGCTGGGGCGCGGGCTGGCCGAGGAGTTCCTCGCCACCGGCACCGCGGAGTGGAACCTCGTCGTCGTGGGTCGGCACCCCGTCGACAGCCTGCTGCGCCTGGTGACCGGTTCGGTGGCGATCTCCGTCATCGAGCACGCCCGGACCACCGTCGCCGTGGTCCCGGAGGCCGACCCCGCCGAGTCCGGCGACGAGGACTGAGGAGGCGGAGATGAACCGCCGCATCCGCCCGGGCAGCATCGTCGTCGGCGCCGACGGGTCCAAGCACGGCGCGCGCGCCCTGCGCTGGGCCGCCGAGCAGGCCCGCCTCGAGCGCCGCCCCCTGGTGGTCGTCACGACCGAGGAGGGCAGTGCGTTCCGGATCAACGCCGACGCGGTCCGCACCGTGCACGAGCTCGCCCCGGGCGTGGAGGTGAGCGGCGTCAGCGCGGCGGGAGACCCCCGCAACGTGCTCGTCGAGCTCACCCGCAACGCCCACCTGCTGGTGGTCGGGTCCCACGGCCGCGGAACCGTGCGCAGCGCCCTGCTCGGCTCGGTGAGCGCCGCGGTGAGCCGCGAGGCCGTGTGCCCGGTCGTCGTGTGCCGGCCCCGTGCCGAGGAGCAGGTCCGCCAGGGGGTCCTGGTCGCCGTCGACGCCAGCGAGTCGTCGCTGCCGGTCATCGAGTTCGCGTTCGCGCAGGCATCCCTGCACGGTCAACCGCTCACGGCCGTCCACTGCGTGTGGGACGTGATGGCTGCCGTGGCCGGCCTGCGCAACGTCAAGCTGGACGACGCCGACCTCGGGATCGGAGACGAGGCCCACCTCGCGCTGGCCGAGTCGCTCGCCGGGTTCGCCGAGAAGTACCCGGACGTCCCGGTGACGGAGCGCGTCAACCACGGCCTCGTCGACGACGTGGTCGGCTGGCGCACCGGCGCCTGGGACCTGGTGGTCGTGGGCCGGCACCCCCTCGACACCGTCAGCCGGCTCGTGACCGGCTCCATCGCCACCGCCGTGGTCGAGCGCGCGCAGACCAATGTCGCCGTCGTACCTGTCGAGCGGGAGCGGGTCACATCGTGAGCACCCGACCACCCAGTGCCCTCGTGGTCTACGAGTCGATGTTCGACAACACCACCCAGACGGCGGAGGCCGTGGCGCGGGGGCTCCGGCGGGCGGGGTTCGCGGCCCACGCCGTGCCCGTCACGTCGTTGGCGTCGACCGGTCCCGTCGACGTCGACCTCCTCGCCGTCGGCGCGCCCACCCACGGCTTCACGCTGAGCCGCAGGGAGAGCCGTGCCGAGGCCGTGCGCCAGGGTGCCGGCCCCGACCGGGCCGCGATCGGCCTTCGGGACTGGATCGCCCAGTCCCTGCCGCAGCGCTACGGCACCGACCGTCTGGTCGTCTTCGACACGCGGATCGGGCGTGTGCGGCACCTGCCACTGTCCGCGGCCCGCACTGCCGCCCGTCTGCTGCACCGGCGCGGATTCCGTCTCCTGCGCAAGCCGGTCGGCTTCGCGGTGGACAGGGTGCGCGGGCCCCTCCGGGACGGCGAGCTCGCCCGCGCGGAGAACTGGGGCCGGATGGTCGGCTCCGCCTGCCTCGAGGAGCTCAGCGAGGCGGCCTGAGGCCGAATCTCAGAGGTAGAGCCCGTCCCCCGCTGCCGGCTCCGCCGTCGGGTCGGCCTTCTCCGCCGCCGGCTCCTCCTCGAAGGTCAGCGAGCCACCGAACCTCTCCTTCAGCTGCGGGCCGAAGAAGTTGCTCGCCTCCGCCACGTCGACCAGCGACGACTCGAGGGTGCCCTTGTTGAGCGCGAGGCCGGCGACGGCGTCCTCGAACACGACCGCCTTCTCCGCCCAGTAGACCCGCGCGTGCAGGAGCCGCTGGTTGATGTCGTTGAGGGTGCCGAGCAGCTCGGGGGTCTGCTCCACGTCGTGTACGGCGACCGACCACACCCGCACCGCGGGGCGGTCGTCATTGCCCACGACGCGCACGGTGTAGCCGCTGCTGCCGTGCCGGAAGGCGTAGCCGCCCTGGTCGTCCTTCGTCAGGGACTCGTTGCCCGAGAACTCCTCGAGCAGGCGCTCGACGTACGCATCGACCATGTCGCGGCTCATGGCCCGACCCTACTCAGCAGCGGTCACCAGGGCGACGGCTCGTAGTCCTTCACGAAGACGCCGTAGATGTCCTCGCCGGCCTCGCCGCGGACGATCGGGTCGTAGACGCGGGCGGCGCCGTCGACGAGGTCGAGCGGTGCGTGCCAGCCCTCGGCGGCGATGCGCAGCTTCTCGTAGTGCGGCCGCTCGTCGGTGATCCAGCCGGTGTCGACGGCGGTCATCAGGATCCGGTCGGTCTCGAACATCTCGCCCGACGACGTGCGGGTCATCATGTTGAGCGCGGCCTTGGCCATGTTGGTGTGCGGGTGGCCCGCGCCCTTGTAGCGGCGGGAGAACTGGCCCTCCATCGCCGACACGTTGACGATGTAGGCCCGCCGGGCGCCGTTCTGGACGGCGGCGCGCAGCGCCGGACGCAGCCGGGAGTTGATGAGGAAGGGCGCGATCGAGTTGCAGAACTGCACCTCGAGGAGCTCCAGCGGGTCCACCTCGTCGAGCACCTGCGTCCAGGAGTTGTTGTCCTGGATGTCCGGGATCAGGCCGCCGGCGTCGATCGCCGTGCCTGCCAGGTGCGCCTCGAGCGAGGCGCCACCGGCCTTGAGCGACAGCGCCGTGAGCGACGCCGCGTTGTGGGCGGCCAGCGCGGCCTCGGCGGACTCACCCTCGTGGTGCGCGACCGCCGTGTCGGCGAGGGCGCCGGCGATCGCGGCGGGGTGCGCCTCGGAGATCCGGTCGAAGGTGACCATCTCGGGCAGCGCCTTCACACCGAGCGACTCCGCGCTCGGCAGAGCGGTGTTCTCGCCGTCGATCAGGTGCGAGTAGGCGCCCGGCAGCCGGCGCACGGTCTGGCAGGCGTTGTTGATGATGATGTCGAGCGGGCCGTCGGCCGCGACATCGTCGGTCAGCGAGATGACCTGGGTGGGGTCGCGCAGGTCGATGCCCACGACCTTGAGCCGGTGGAGCCAGTCGGCCGAGTCCTCCATCGCGGCGAAGCGGCGTACGGCGTCCTTCGGGAAGCGCGTCGTGATCGTGGTGTGCGCCCCGTCGCGCAGCAGCCGCAGCGCGATGTACATGCCGATCTTGGCGCGCCCACCGGTCAGCAGCGCCCGCTTGCCGGTGAGGTCCGTGCGCTGGTCGCGCTTCGCGTGGCTCATCGCCGCGCAGCGCGGGCACAGCCAGTGGTAGAAGGCGTCGACGAGGGTGAAGTCCTCCTTGCAGATGTAGCACCCGCGCGCGGTGATCAGCTCGCCCGCGAAGGCACCCTTCGCCGTCGACACCAGCGGGATGCCCGCCGTCTCGTCGTCGATCCGCATCGGCGAGCCGGTCGCCGTCCTCTCGATGATCTCCTGGTCGTGGCGCTGCCGCTCCTGCCGGATCTCGGCCCGCCGCGACTTCTTGATCAGCTTGTACATGTACGACGCCGCGCGCTTCATCGTGCGCACGTCCTCGTGGTCCGGGTGCAGCTCGGGGATCTGCCGCAGCACCTTGATCGCGATCGCGAGCTCGTCCGGGTCGATCCGGTCGAGGCCGGAGAAGGGGACGTCGGAGTCTGCGCTGGTCACCGGCGAATCGTACGCGTGGCGGGCCCTCATCCCGTCGTCGAGGTGACTCAGGAGGTACCTGAAATGGATGACGCCCGGCACGGGCTCCGGGCCTAGCGTGAGGCACTGCACAGGGAGGCTCGTCATGACGATCGCCAAGTCCGTCGTCACGCCCGTGCTGACCACGCTCGCGGCGGCGTTCCTCCTCGTCCTGCCTGCGCGGGCCCCGGCCGTGCCGACCCCGCCGGGTGCGGTCCACGCGTGGGGCGGCAATGCGTTCGGCGAGCTCGGCGACGGGACCACCGACGCACACCGGGCGCCGGCGCCGGTCCCGGGGATGGACGAAGTCGTCGACATCCACACCGGCCGCGAGCACGCCGTCGCCCTCCGGGAGGACGGCACCGTGCTGACCTGGGGCAGCAACCAGATGGGTCAACTCGGTGGCGGCACGACCGGGGGGCAGCGGCCCTCGCCGGGCCCGGTCGCCGGGCTGGACGGGGTCACCATGGTCTCGACCGGCCACTACCACTCGCTCGCCCTGCGCTCGGACGGATCCCTGTGGACCTGGGGCTACAACAACGTCGGCCAGCTCGGCGACGGCACCACCACCAACCGGAACCGTCCGGTGCAGGTCAGCGGCACACGCACCTACGCGTACGTCGCGGCGGGCCGCGACATGTCCTACGCCGTCGCCACCGACGGCACCGTGTGGGCGTGGGGCCGTGGCGACGACGGGCAGCTGGGCGACGGCACGCTGGTCAACCACTCCACCCCGGTCCGGGTCGGTGCGCTGACCGATGTCGTCCAGGTGGCCGGCGGCCGGGACCACGGGCTCGCCCTGCGCATCGACGGGAGCGTCTGGGCGTGGGGGTGGAACGCCTACGGCCAACTCGGCGACGGCACGCTCACCGACCGGACGTCGCCCGTGCAGGTGCTGACCGGGGCGACCATGCTCGCCGCGGGCGCCCACCACTCCTACGCCCTGCGCAGCGACGGCCGCGTGGCCGCCTGGGGCCGCAACTACCGCAACGAGCTGGGGGACGGCACCAGCACCCAGCGCACGCGCCCGGTCACCGTGCTCGGCGTGAGTGGAGCGGTCACGATCGGGTCCGGACGCGACCACGGACTCGCCGCGCTGGCCGACGGGACGGTCCGCACCTGGGGCCACAACTCCTCCGGCCAGCTGGGCGACGGGACCCTCACGAGCCGGTCGACCGCCGTTGCCGTGCCCGGGCTCACCGATGTCGTCCGGGTCAGCGGTGGCGCGGAGTTCTCCGTCGCGGTCGCCGCGACCGGCGCTCCGCCGGAGCCGTCCGGGACGGCGGAGTTCCGTGCGGTGTCCGGAGCGAGCGGCAACGCGAGCTCAGTCACCGTCGCCGTGCCCGCCACGGTCCAGGCCGGGGACGTCCTGGTGCTGTTCGTCGGGACCAACCGGCTCGCGACCGTTCCGGCGCCGACGGGATGGTCCCTGCTCGGCGTCGCGACCGACGGGTCCGACCTCCGGTCCTGGGCGTTCACCCGGACCGCCACCGGCACGCCGGGGTCGAGCGTCACCGTCGTGCTCGACGCCACCAGCAAGGTCGACGTCAGCCTGGCGGCGTACGACGGATCGGCGGTGACGGCCACGGCCTCCCGCGCCGAGACGGGCACCGGCGCGTCCCACCTGAGCGCTCCCGTCGCCGTCACCACGCCCGGTTCGCGGGTCGTCCACCACTGGGTGAGCAAGGTCAACGAGGTGGTCACGTGGACCGTCGCCGACCTGGTGCCGCGACGCACCGGAGCAGGCAGTGGGAGCGGACAGGTCGTCAGCCTCACCGCGGACGGCGGTCCGGCACCCGCCGGGACCTGGCCCGCCCGGACGGCCACCGCGAGCGTCGTCTCGAGCAAGGCCATCGCCTGGACCGTCGTGGTCGCCCCGTGATGCGCCAGCGGCTCCGGGGCCCTCAGCCGCCCATCGCCGCGGCTCCCGTGCGCACCGCCTCCCTGATCCGCGAGTAGGTCCCGCACCGGCAGACGTTGCGGATCGAGTCGAGGTCGTCCTCGGTGATCGCCCGGCCCTCGGCGCGGACCTTGTTGACCAGCGCGACGGCGGCCATGATCTGGCCTGGCTGGCAGTAGCCGCACTGGGCGACGTCGTGCTCGAGCCAGGCGTCCTGCATGGGGTGCAGCCCGTCGCCGGGAGCGGTGTCGGCGAGTCCCTCGATCGTGGTGATCTCGTCGTCCTCGCCGATGGCGGAGACCGGCACCGAGCAGGGGTTGAAGGCCTTGCCGTTGATGTGCGACGTACAGGCCTTGCAGACGTTGATCCCGCAGCCGTACTTGGGTCCAGTGACGCCCAGGACGTCGCGCAGGACCCAGAGGATGCGGACGTCGTCCTCGACGTCGACGGTGACCGTCTCGCCGTTCAGCTGGAAGGTGTGCTTCGGCATGTCGGGGACCTCAGAAGGTGTGGTCGAGGCCGTTGACCGGCGACTCGGGGACGGACGGGACGAACGGCTTGGGCTCGAAGTGCAGCGGCGCGTGGAAGTTGATCGGGAACTCCTTGGGCAGGGTGCCCGTAGCCCGGGCGTAGGCGCAGGCCACCGCGGCCATCGACGCCGCGACCCCCGCCTCGCCGGCGCCGCCGGGCTCCTTGCGGTCGGAGTCGATGACCTCGCACCGGAACTCGAACGGGACGTTCCACTGACGCGTGTACGCCGAGTTGTCCCAGCTCGCCTCGAGGAAGTGCCCGTCGACGAGGTGGTTGCTGTAGGTCAGCGCCTGGGCCATCCCGTCCATGAAGCCGCCCATCATCTGGGCCTGCACGCCCAGCGGGTTGACGACCAGGCCACAGTCAACGACCACGAGGGCCTTGGTGACCCGCGGCCCGGTGACCGCGTCGCGGACCTTCCGGTCGACCGTCTCGGGCCGGCAGTCGATCTCCACCAGTACGGCGGTCGCGCCCTTGTACTCCTTGTGGATCGCGATGCCCTGGGCGGTGCCGGGCGGCATCGTCCGGCCCCACTCCCCCAGCTCGGCCGCCCGCTCGAGGACCCGCTTGACGATCCCGCTGCGCAGGTGCGCGCGCCGGAAGGCGACGGGGTCCTGCTTGAACCTCTTCGCCAGCTGGTCGACCATCAGCTCGTTGGCGCAGCGGACCTCCGGGGAGTAGACGTTGCGCACCGAGCTGGTGTTGAACCGCCTGACGTCGTGGTCGGTCTCGTTGAGGAGCTGGGTGACGACCCCGAAGTTGTAGGGCAGCTCCTGGGTGAGCGTGAAGATCGACTCCGAGAAGGTCAGGTTGGCCAGCCCGGTCGGCAGCGCCGCCACCTCCGCGGTCAGCCGCTCGCCGAGGCCGTGGGTGAAGTCCGTCGTGACGGCCGTGTGCCGCTGCTCGAAGCTGATCACGCTGCCGGCGAGGACGCTGGCCCGGATCCGCGATGTCGTCATCGGGTGCACGCGACCCTGGCGCGGCTCGTCGGCGCGGTGCCACATCAGCTTCACCGGCGCCCCGAACGCCTTCGACGCGTGGGCCGCCTCGATCGCCGCGTCGCTGAACAGCTTGCGCCCGAAGGACCCGCCGCCCTGGACGACGTGGACGGTCACCTTGCCCTGCGGCAGGCCGAGCGCCTTGGCCACCTTCGACTGGGTGTCGATCGGCGACTTGAGCCCGCCCCAGATCGTCGCCGTCCCGTCGCGTACGTCGGCGACGGCACAGTTGGGCTCGAGGGCCGAGCCGCTGCGGAAGTGGAAGACGAACTCGGCCTCGACGGTGCTGGCCCCGAGCTTGGGGACGACCAGCGGCAGCTGGGCCTTGCGCAGCTCGCCGAGGATGTCGGCCGACGACTTCCCGACGACCGTGCCGGGACTCCACTCGACGTCGAGGGCCCGCACGGCGTCGATGCACTGGCCGAAGGTCCTCGCGCGGACGGCGACGCCCGTCGGGATGATCGCGACGTGGGTGACACCGGGCATCGAGGCGACGGCCGCCTGGTTGCGCACGGAGCGTGCGGTGCCGTTGAGGTCCGGCGCCCGGCACACCATCGTGGGCAGGGCGTCCGGGACGTCGAGGTCCATCGCGTACTGCTTGCGGCCGGTCACCGCGTCGAGGGCGTCCACGCGGCGCTGCGGCGTACCGATGAGCGATTGGTCCGCTGCTGCCTTGAGCCTGACCCGGACCCGCTTCGTGGTCGGCGAGGCCGCGGTCGCCGCGGCCTCGCCGTAGGTGAGCGTGTTGCCGAGCAGGTCCGAGATGATGCCGCCCTTCACGGTCAGCGTCGTGACCAGGGCGCCGAGCTGGACGGCGGCGGCGTCGAGGAGGGCCTTGCGCGCCACCGCGGCCGCGACCCGCACCGGCGTGTACATCGAGATCATCGTGTTGGAGCCGCCGGTGAGCTGGTTGAAGAGCAGCTCGGGCCGTGCCGGCGCCAGCGTGACGTGCACCCGGTCGAGCGGCAGGTCGAGCTCGTCGGCGATGAGCATGCCGATCGAGGTGGTGATGCCCTGGCCGACCTCCATCCTCGGGAGGGCGAAGTGGGCGTGCCCCTCCTCGTCGACGTGGATCGCGATGAGGTTCGACGTCGGCAACGCGCAGTGCGTCAGGAAGTCGTTGAGGTCGTAGAGCTCCGGCACCTGCGGCAGTGACGGGATCGGGACGGCGTGCGCCGGTGCGGCACCGGCGACGAGGTCGGCGGCCACGACGAGGCTCGTGCCCCCCATGACGTAGCCGACGAAGGAGCGGCGGCTAAGTGGGCGCGCGGAGGCGCGCGCCGGAGACTTCCCCATGATTTCTCCCCGAGTGAGATGGCGGTCACACCAGCACAGCAGCCGGAGATTGGTCGGAGGTTGGTCGCTCACCCCCGTTGGAGGGGTGCACCCGCCGACTCGGCGGAAACCACTCCGATCATCGCCCCGCGCGCCGATGGGAGCAGTGCCCGCCGAAGAAGCCGAGGAAGTCGGGAGGAGCCGTGGCCGCATCCGCCGCCCGGGCACTGCTGCCCGCCCTCGGCTTCGGCGCTGCCTACTCGGTCGCGATCCTGGTCGGCCGTGCCACCCGGGTCGAGGGCAGTGAGGTGTCGCTGGTGTGGCCGGCGGCCGCGGTCGCGGTTCTCTGGGGGATCCACGCCCGCGGCCTGCCACGCCGCACTGCCGCCTTCCACTGGATCGTGCTCGCCGCGCTCACCTTCGGCGTCAACCTCACCACCGGCGCTCCCGTCGGCCTCTCGGCGTGGTTCGTGCTGGTCAACGTCGCGCTGGCGGCCGTCACCACCCTCGTCCTCGGGTACGGCGGCCGCCAGATCACGCTGCGCGACCCTGCCGACCTCGGGCACCTGGTCGTGGCGGTCACGTGCGGCACCCTGGTCGCCGCCGGGCTGGCCACCGTCTACTTCGCGGCGGTCGGCCACGAGGACCTGCCGCGGACCTTCGGGCTGTTCGCGGTCCGCAACGGCGTGACCGCTCTGGCCGGCGCGGCCGTCGTGCTCCGTCTCCGGGAGGCGCAGTGGCGCCGCCCGCAGCCGTCGCGGCTGCGGGTCCTCGAGTCGGTCGCCTGCGTCGTGGTGACGGTCGTCGTCTTCGCGCGGGTCTTCTGGTTCAACCCGGGCCTGCCGACGGCCTTCGGGATCATGCTGCCCGCGATGTGGGTCTCGCTGCGCTACACCACCACCACGGGCACACTCTTCCTCGCCGCGGCCGGTGGCTCGATCGTGTGGGCCACGCTGCTCGACCGCGGCGCGCTGCAGGGCATCACCCCGCAGGAGCAGGCCCTGCTCGCGCAGGGCATGGTCGGCTGCCTCGCCATGGTCGTGCTGACCCTCGCGCTGTTCCGCGACTCCCGCAACGACCTCATCGAGCGGCTTCGCCACCTCGCGCTGCAGGACCCGCTCACCGGCCTCGCCAACCGGACCCTGCTGACCGAGCGGCTCGACGACGCCATCGCCCGCGGCGAGCCCGGCACGGTCGGGGTGATCCTGATGGACCTCGACGGCTTCAAGCTGGTCAACGACGCGTGGGGCCACGCCGAGGGAGACCTCCTGCTCGTCGAGATCGCCCGCCGGCTGCTGGCCACGGTGCGCGCCGGCGACACGGTGGCCCGGCTCGGCGGCGACGAGTTCGTCGTCGTCTGCACCCGCCTGCGCGACGCCGACGAGCTCCGCCTGTGCGCCGAACGGATCCGGGACAGCGTGGCCGAGCCCTATGGCCAGGCCTCCGACGCGCCGTACGACCGGATCACGGCGAGCATCGGCACCGCACTGTCCGAGCGGTCGTGCAACTCGCGCAGCCTGCTGAGCAGGGCCGACAAGTCGATGTACGACGACAAGCGCGCACGGCGCCGCCCGCCGGCCACGGTCACAGCCCTGGCAGCACGTCCTGCACGATGACCAGCAGTGACTCGCGCAGCAGCAGGTGGGCCTGCTCGCGGGTCAACGTCCTGGCACGCGACCACTCCCGGATGGTGCCGCGGGCGAGCTCGCCGAAGGCCCGGATGCAGGCGCGGGACGCCGCGTCCGCAGGGTCTCCCCCGACCAGCTCGAGCACCCGGCCGGCCGCCAGGTCGTGGGCGCCCTCGAGGATCGCGCGCACCTCGGCGTCGTCGCCGATCCCCTCGGCCGCGCCGATGGTGAGGTAGGTCGCCCGCTCGGGGGTGATCGAGCCGAGGAACCAGTGCACGGCCGCGTCGACCCGCTCGGCCAGCGAGCCGGTCGGCAGCGGCACGTCCTCCAGCGTCGGCAGCAGCGCCGCGCGTCGTACGACCTCGAGGTAGAGGGCGCGCTTGTCGCCGAAGTAGTGGTTGAGCAGGCCCCGGGCTACCCCGGCGGCCGCGGCGAGCTCGGTGGTGGAGACCTCGACGTAGGGACGCTCCGCGAACAGCCGCTCGGCCGCGACCAGGATCTGCTCGCGGCGCTGGTCCGGGGACAGGCGCCGACGCGCGACTGCTTCGCTCATGGCCCCGACCCTACTATTGGCAGACTGCCAACAACAGACTAGCCTCGGTGTCGTGACCACCCGAGCCGAGACCACTGCCCGCGCCACCAGGGTGCGCGACGTCCCCGTGCCCGCGGGCTTCGTCATGCGCGACCACGTCTCCGGCATCGGCGCCCACCTGGCCGGCCCGGCCAACGTGATCATGCAGCTGAGCTGGCCCGGGGTCGGCCACGGCGTGATGAACAGCCGGGTCGAGAGCGGCTCGGCGATGAAGCGGCCGTTCAAGCGCGGGCGCACCACCTTCACCTACCTCGCCGTCGCGCTGCTCGGCGGCGACGACGACCGCACCGCGTTCCGCAAGGAGGTCAACCGCCAGCACGCGCAGGTCTACTCGCGCCCCGGCGAGAAGGTCGCCTACAAGGCGATGGACCCGCGCCTGCAGACCTGGGTCGCCGCGTGCCTCTACTACGGCACGGTCGACATGATCGAGAAGATGCACGGGCCCCTGCCCGACGCGGAGGCCGACGCGCTCTACGCCCACTGCGCGCGCTTCGGCACCACGCTGCAGATGCCGGCGGACGCCTGGCCCGCCGACCGCGCCGCCTTCGCCGCCTACTGGGAGGAGTCGCTCGCCGAGGTCGACATCGACCCCGACGTGGCGGAGTACCTCATGCAGCTCACCACGCTGCAGAACTTCCCGAGGCCCTTCCGGCTGCTGGCGCCGTTCCTCGTCTTCGTCACCACCGGCTTCCTGCCGCCCGTCTTCCGCGAGGCGATGGGGCTGTCGTGGTCGAAGCGCCAGCAGCGCCGCTTCGACCGGATGATGCGGGCCTTCGGCGCGCTCGAGCGCCGGCTCCCCGCCGTGCTGCGGGTCTTCCCGTTCAACCTGTGGCTGGCCGACATGCGGGTGCGCCGCCGGTTCCACCGCCCCCTCGTCTGAGAAGGAATCCCATGGACTTCGACCTGCCCGACTCCGCCCTCGCCGTCCAGGAGGGCGTCGCCGCCGTCGCCGCGAAGTACGACCACGCCTACTGGTCGCGCTGCGAGGAGGAGCACCGCTTCCCGCAGGAGGTCTTCGACGACCTCGGCGCCGGCGGCTGGTTCGGCCTGTGCGTCCCCGAGGAGTACGGCGGCGGCGGGCAGGGCCTGCTCGAGCTGGCCGTCGCCAACATGACCCTGTGCGCCTCCGGCGGCGTCGCGGGCACCTTCTTCTACGTCACGACGCCCGGCTTCGGCGCGATGACGCTCACCCGCCACGGCAGCGAGGAGCAGAAGCAGCGGATCCTCCCCGGCCTCGCCGAGGGCGCCCTGCAGTTCTGCCTCGCCCTCACCGAGCCCGACGCCGGCAGCAACGCCATCGAGATCACGACCCAGGCCCGCCGCGCCCCCGACAACCCCGACGAGTTCCTCATCAAGGGACAGAAGGTGTGGATCTCCAACGTCGAGAACGCCGACTGGATGGTCGCCGTCACCCGCACGATCCCCGCCGCGGAGACGAAGGAGCGCGGACTCCCCCGCACGGCCGGGTTCACCCTCTTCCTCGTCGACGTCAGGGAGGCGCTCGCCGCCGGCACGCTCTCCTACACACCCATCCCCAAGATGGGCAGCAACATCCTGCACTCCAGCCAGGTCTTCCTCGACGACGTACGGGTGCCCGCCGCCAACGTCATCGGCCAGGTCGACGCCGGGTTCGCCGTCCTGTGGGACGTCCTCAACCCCGAGCGCATCCTGGCCGCCTCCGGCGGTGTGGGTACGGCGGACGCGGCGCTGCGCATCGCCAGCGACTACGCGCGGGAGCGGGAGGTGTTCGGTCGCCCGATCGGGGCCAACCAGGGCCTGCAGTTCCCGCTCGCGCAGATCAAGGCGAAGACCGAGCTCGGCCGGTTGATGACCTACAAGGCGGCGTGGCTCTTCGACCAGGGCCGCCCCTGCGGCAACGAGGCGAATGTCGCCAAGCTCACCGGCGCGCAGGTCGGCTGGGAGGCCGCCAACCAGGCGTTCCAGACCCTCGGCGGGATGGCCTACTCGAAGGAGTACCCGGTCGAGCGGATCTTCCGCGACGCCCGGATCGCCAAGAACATCCCCGTAGCCGAGGAGCTCGTGCTCGCCCACATCGGCACCCAGATGCTGGGCCTGCCGAAGAGCTACTGACGCCCCGGTGGTCGAGGAGGTCGCGCAGCGACCGTCACGAGACCCCGGCCCACTCCCGGGCCACCGAGCCCGGTGGTCGAGGAGGTCGCGCAGCGACCGTCACGAGACCCCGGCCCACTCCCGGGCCACCCGCACCACCTCGGGTGCGGGGACGCCGGGGCTGTAGCGGTAGCCCTGCACCTCGTCGCACCCGCGCTCGCGCAGGTAGCGCTCCTGGACCTCGGTCTCGACGCCCTCGGCGACGACGGTCATGCCGAGGGCGTGGGCCATCACGATGATCGCGTCGACGATCGCCGCGTCGGTGTCGGCGCTGGTGATCTCCTGGACGAAGGAGCGGTCGATCTTGATCTTGTCGATGGGGAACTTCGTCAGGTAGGCGAGGCTGCTGTAGCCGCAGCCGAAGTCGTCGAGCACGATCGTCACGCCGACCTCGCGCAGCGCGTCGAGGACGGCCACGACGTCGCCGTGGTCCTCCATCAGGATGCCCTCGGTCAGCTCGACCTCGAGCTGCTTCGGCTCGATGCCGCTGGCCTCGATGGCGTCGGTGATCTCGGACAGCCAGGTCGCGCTGCGCAGCTGGCGGGGTGACACGTTCACCGCGAGCCGCAGCGGCTGGCCGAGATCGGCCTGCATCTGCACCACCGCGGAGCACGCCGAGCGCAGCACCCATCCGCCGAGCTGGATGATCATGCCGCCGTCCTCGGCGACCGGGATGAACCGGTCCGGCGCGACGGATCCGAGCCGCGGGCTGGACCAGCGCACCAGCGCCTCCACGCCGACCACGCCACCGCCGCCGAGGTCGAGCTGCGGCTGGAAGACCAGCGACAGCTCGTCGTGCTCGAGGGCCTGGCGCAGCGCGGCGGACAGCGAGAGCTTGTCGTTGTTGTCGTCGAGCATGCCGTGCTCGAACCACCGCACGCCGTTGCGGCCCGCCGCCTTGGCCTGGTACATCGCGATGTCCGCGTGCTTGAGCAGCGCGGCCGGGTCGTCGCCGTCGGCCGGGTAGAGCGCGCCGCCGATGCTGGCCGTGACGGCGAGCTCGTAGCCGTGGACGACGATCGGCGCCAGCACGGCCCGCGTCAGGTCCGCGATGCGGCGGTCCAGGTCGACCCCGGGGTCGAGGTCCTCGAAGACGATCACGAACTCGTCGCCGCCGAGGCGCGCCACGACGTCGTACTGGCGGACCCAGGAGAGCAGCCGCTCGGCGACCACGACGAGCATCTCGTCCCCGATGTGGTGGCCGAGGGAGTCGTTGATCCGCTTGAAGTGGTCGACGTCGAGGAGCAGCAGCGCGACCTGGCGACGGTCGCGATCGGCCGCGTCAAAGGCCGCGTCGAGGTGGCGGACCAGCAGGCCGCGGTTGGGCAGGTTGGTCAGGCTGTCGTGCGTGGCGAGGTGCTCCGCGCGGTCGCGCGCCTCGATCCGGTGCGTGATGTCGTAGGCGACGAGGATGAAGCCGGGCTCGTCGCCGACGTCCATCGGGACGACCGCCTCGGCCACCGGTACGACGTGCCCCTCGCGGTGCCGGTAGGTCCACTCGGCCTCGTCGCCGTCGACCCGGCTCAGGGCGGGCGTCCCGTCGGCGTAGCGGGCCCGTTCGGCGGCGTCGATCTCGGTGATCCAGCGCCCGACCAGCTCCTCCTGGGCATAGCCGAGCAGGGACTCGGCGGCCGGGTTGGCGGTCACGATCCGGCCGGCGCTGTCGGTGGCGATGATGCAGAACGGGATGCTGTCGAGGATCGAGCGGCGCAGCACGTCCTCGCGGACGGCCTTCTCGGCCTCCTGGCCGCGCAGCCGCTCGGTGATGTCGATGACCGACGCCAGCACGAACCGCTCGCCGCCGATCGTGATCGGGTTGAGGCCGATCTCGACGCGCATCTCGGTGCCGTCCTTGCGGAGCGCGAAGAGCTCGCGGCCCACGCCCATGGCCCGGCGCGACGGATGGGCGACGTACTCCTGCCGCTCGAGGTCGTGGTGGCGCCGGAACCGGGTCGGCACCAGGTCCTCGACCCGCAGCTGCAGGATCTCGTCCGGGCCGTAGCCGAAGGAGCGCTCGGCCTCGGTGTTCGCGAGCACGACCCGGCCCGCGCCGTCGACGAGCAGCATGGCGCTCGGCGATGCCTCGACGACCAGACGCAGGGCGTCGTCGCCGACCGCGGCCCGAGGCACCGCTGCAGGCTCCACTGGCGACCCCATGGCTTCTCCGTCCTGGCAGCGTGCATCCCGCATCCGTGCGGGTTCAAGCAGTCAGATCGGCAGCCTCCTGTCCGATCAGAGGATTGTGAGCGAGCCAATGAGCGAGGGAACGAGTCCGGGCAGGTCCGGCGCCGACGAGGCGAGGCCCCCGCGGACGACGCTGCAGCACCGCCTGCAGCGCACCGTGGGGCTGGTCATCTTCGGTACGGCGACGGCGGGCGCCGGGCTGCTGTGGTGGGCGGTCTCGGGAACCAGCCGACCCGCCGACGACCCGACCGACGGGACGGTCGGGAGGTGGCACCTCCTCTACGACCCCCAGGCCCCGACCCTCGTGACGCTGGCGGCCGCCACGGGTCTGGCCCTGCTGTTCGCGGCCGGGGTCGCGCTGATCGAGCGGCGCATCGCCACCCTGGCGCGCCGCAGCGACGACGGCACCCGCCTGCCCCTCTCCCCCCGCCGGGTGATGCAGGAGACCCGCGGGGTCTTCCACGGCCCGGTCACGGTCACCGTCCTGGTCCCGGCGCACAACGAGGAGCAGGCGATCGGCGCCACGCTCGCCTCGCTCCGGCAGCAGGAGCCGCCGCCCGACCGGGTGGTGGTCGTCGCCGACAACTGCACGGACCGCACCGTGGAGATCGCCCGGTCGTGCGGGGTCGAGGTCTTCGAGACCGTCGGCAACCGCCACAAGAAGGCCGGCGCGCTCAACCAGGCGCTGACCGCGCTCCTGCCCGCCCAGGGCGAGAACGACCTCGTCATGGTGATGGACGCCGACACGGTGCTGGACGCCGGGTTCATCGCCTCGGCCGTGCGCCGGATGACCCAGGACCGCGGCCTGATGGCCATCGGCGGGCTCTTCTACGGCGAGGACGGCATGGGCCTGATCGGCCAGTTCCAGCGCAACGAGTACACCCGCTACGCCCGCGACCTCCAGCGTCGCCGCGGCCGCGTCTTCGTGCTCACCGGCACCGCCACCGTCTTCCGCCCGCGCGCGCTGCGCACGGTCGCCGCCGAGCGCGGCCGGATGCTGCCGGGCGTCCCCGGCGACGTCTACGACACCCTCGTGCTCACCGAGGACAACGAGATCACCCTCGCGCTGAAGGTGCTGGGCGGACTCATCGTCTCCCCCGCCGAGTGCACCGTCGTGACCGAGGTGATGCCGACCTGGCGCGCCCTGTGGGCCCAGCGCCTGCGCTGGCAGCGCGGCGCGCTCGAGAACCTCGGCGAGTACGGCGTCCGGCCGGCCACGTTCCGCTACTGGGCCCAGCAGCTCGGCATCGGCTACGGCGTGATCGCGCTCTTCGCCTACCTGCTGCTGATGTTCCTGATGATGACGTCCTTCGACCAGTGGGTGTGGTTCCCGTTCTGGCTCGGAACCGGCCTCGTGTTCACGGTGGAGCGGGTCGTCACCGTGTGGAACGGCGGCTGGCGGGCCCGGTTGCTGGCCGCGACCCTGTTCCCCGAGCTCATCTACGCGCTCTACCTCGACATCGTGTACCTGAAGGGAATCGTCGACATGTCCGTCGGACGCACCGCCACCTGGAAGCACGTCGTCCAGTCACCGACGACCGTGCGGGCCGACGCATGAGCGGCCTCGTCGTCTCGCTCGGAATCCTGTTCCCCGAGTCATTGGTCCGCTCGCAGGGCTTCGCGATCCTCGCGGCGTTCGTCGCGATCAACACCGTCGTCTACGTGTCCCTGGCCGTCGCGAAGGCGCTGCCGAAGATCTACGTCGGCGACCACCTGCCGCGCCAGTACGAGCGGGCCGAGACCCGGAGCATCCACCCCGACGACCCCGCCTGACCGGTGGTCGAGGAGGTTGCGCACGCCCTGACCCGGTGGTCGAGGAGGTTGCGCACGCCCTTGCCGGTGGTCGAGGAGGTTGCGCACGCCCTGGCCGGTGGTCGAGGAGGTTGCGCAGCAACCGTCACGAGACCCCCGCAGGACACGCACACAACCCTGAACGGCCCGGGAGCAACCGCTCCCGGGCCGTCCTGCAGCGCGTGCCGTCAGCAGGTCACTCCGCGACGGCCTCGGAGAGCAGCTTCACCAGCTCCGGCATGCCGCCGGCCCACTGGAAGCTGAGCGCGGTCGGCGGGGAGACCGCCGAGATGTGCTCGCGGCCGACGACCTGGGCGACGTTGCCGCCCTTGACGGCCGGGATGGCCAGCGCCTTCTGGTCCTTGAGGAAGGCAGCCGCCTGGGCGTCGTCGTCGAAGTAGGTCACCACGACGTCGGCGTCGATCGCGTCGACCTTCTCGTAGCTGAGGTCGTAGTAGAAGCCGCCGTCGGAGGTGTCCAGCTCCGCGACGCTCGGCGCGACGTCGAAGCCGAGCTTGGTGAGGATCGCCAGGCGCGGGTCGAGCTCGGTGTAGAGCGACATGGCGTTCGGCCCCGGGTAGAGCGCGGCGATCTTCCTGCCCGCGAACTCCGGGTGCTTCTCGGCCTCGTCGGCCAGGAAGGTGTCGATGTCGGCCAGGATCTCGTCACCGTGCGCGCTGCGGCCGAGGGCCTTGGCGGTGATCGTGATCGTGTCCTGCCAGGTCGTCGTCCACGGCGCCTCGGGGTAGGCGACCGTCGGCGCGATCTCGCTGAGCTTCTTGTACTGCTCCTCGGTGATGCCGGAGTAGGGCGCCAGGATCAGGTCCGGCTTCGCGGCGATGAACTCGTCGTAGGGGACGGTCGCGCCGGAGCCGTCGTCGGGGAGCAGCGTCGGGTGCTCGACGCCCTTCTCGTCGTACGCCTCCTCGACCCAGGGCAGCAGGTTGCCCTTGCCGACGGTCCACAGCTGCTCCGCGATCGCGACCGGGTAGACGCCGGACGCGATGGCGGCCTCGGTGGAGCCCCAGCCCCACGTCGCGACCCGCTTCGGCTCCTCGGTGATCTCGGTGGTGCCGAAGGCGTGCTCGATGCTGATCGGGAACTCGTCGGTCACCTCCAGCGTGGTGGCACCGGCGTCCTCGTCGTCCGCGCTGTCGTCGGCGCCGCAGGCCGACAGGGCCAGGACGGCCGCCAGGCCGGCGACGAGCGCCGTGCTGCGACGGAAGGCACGTGTCATGCGCACGTGGATCTCCTCATGTTCTCGGGATTAGGTGAGGCTATCCTAAGCGTTGCTCGTGGCGAGTCCGCGCCGGGTCCGTCCCTTGGGCACCACGAGCGGTCCGCCGGTGACCGGATCGGGGATCACCTCGGCGTCCAGGCCGAACGCCGCGCGCACCGACTCGGCGGTCAGCACGTCGCCCGGCGCGCCCTCCGCGGCCACGCGTCCGCCCGACATGACGACCATGTGGTCGGCGTAGCGCGCGGCGTGGTTGAGCTCGTGCAGCACCATCACGACGGTCGTGCCGCGCTCGGCGTTCAGGTCGCTCAGCAGGTCGAGCAGCTCCAGCTGGTGGGTGACGTCGAGGTACGTCGTCGGCTCGTCCAGCAGCACCGCGTCGGTCTCCTGCGCCAGGACCATGGCGATCCACACCCGCTGCCGCTGCCCACCCGACAGCTCCTCCAGGCGGCGGTCCGCGAGGTCGGCGACGCCGGTGGCCTCCAGCGCCCGCAGGACGACCCGGTCGTCCTGGCTGGTGTGGCGCCCGAACCAGCCCTGGTGCGGGAACCGCCCGCGACCGACCAGCTCGGCGACCCGCACGCCGTCGGGCGCCACCGAGCTCTGCGGGAGGACGCCGACCACCCGGGCCAGGTCACGGCGCGAGATCGCGCCGATGTCCTGCCCGTCGATCCGCACCCGCCCGGCGGTCAGCGGGTGCAGCCGGGCCAGGCCGCGCAGCAGCGTCGACTTGCCACAGGCGTTCGGGCCGACGATCGCGGTCACCCGGCCGGGCGGGAGCTCGAGGTCGAGCCCCTCGATCACGGTGCGGCCGCGGTAGCCGAGGCTGATCCCTTCGGCGGCGATGGAGGTACTCATGGGTCACGGTGCCTTTCGTTCGCTGCGGGCCAACAGCCACAGGAGGTACGGCGCGCCCACCAGGCCGGTCACGATGCCGACCGGGGCGGTGATGCCGCCGGGGAGGGCGTACTGCCCGATGACGTCGGCGCCCATGGTGAGCGCGGCGCCGACCGCGGCCGACGCGGCCAAGGCCGGCCCGCCGTCGTCGACCAGCCGGCGGGCGATCGCCGGCGAGATGAGGGCCACGAAGGCGACCGGCCCGGCCACCGCGGTGGCGAGCGCGACGAGCCCGACGCCGATCAGCAGCGCGACGACCCGGGACCGGGTCGGCCCCAGGCCGAGGCCCTGGGCGTGCTCGTCGCCGAGCGCCAGCGCCCGCTGCTCGCGGGCGACGGGGACCGCCAGCAGCGCGAGGGCGACCACGCCGGCAGTGAGGAAGCCGAGCGTGCCGTCACGGACGTCGGCGACGCTGCCGACGGTCCAGAGCAGCACCGTGCCCGCCTCGCGCAGCTCGGCCTCCGCGAGCCGCCAGGCGATCAGCGACGAGCACAGGTAGGCGATGCCGACGCCGACCAGGACGAAGCGGATGCCGTGCAGCCCGTTGCGCCAGGCCAGCGCCCAGATCGCGACGGCCGCTCCGAGCGCGCCCGCGCAGGCGGCGACGTTGACGGTGGCGCCCGAGGCGTCGTACCCGACGACGGCGGTGACCGCGCCGAGCGAGGCGCCGCCGGAGATGCCGAGGATGTCGGGACTGGCGAGGTTGTTGCGCAGCGTCGACTGGAAGAGCGCGCCCGCCAGGCCGAATGCGACACCGGCCACGACCGCGGCGGCGCCCCGGGGCAGGCGCAGCTCGCGCACGACGAGCAGGTCGAAGCGGTCCCCCACCCCGAGCAGCGCCGGGAAGGACCGCTCCGGCGGGACGCCCGCGGCACCCAGGCCGAAGGTCACGAGGAGCAGGCCGAGGCACAGGCCGGCGGCGACGACCACCACGGCCAGCGCCCGGGCACGGCTGCGGCGGCGGATCCGGGTGACGGTCCGCAGGGTGGCCTCCACCGTGCTCACAGTCCGGCCACCCGTCGTCCGCGGGCCACGGCGATGAGTACCGGGGCGCCGATGAGCGCCGCGACCACGCCCGCCTCGAGCTCGTCGGCCTTGACCAGCCGCCCGATGATGTCGGCTGCCATCAGCATGACCGGGCCGAGCAGCGCGCACAGCGGCACCAGCCACCGGTAGTCGGAGCCCACCAGGCGCCGGGCGGCGTGGGGGACGGCGAGGCCGACCAGCGCGATCGGACCGGCCAGCGCGGTCGCTGCTCCCGCCAGGCAGATGATCGCGAGACCGGCGAGGGCGCGCGTCGTACCGACGCCCTGGCCCAGCGCCGCCGCGACGTCGTCTCCGAGGGCCAGGCCGTTGAGCCGGTGGGCGGAGAAGAGGGCGAGGGCGGCACCGACGGCGATGAAGGGCCAGAGCACGGCGACGGCGTCGATGTCGCGCCCGTTGAGGGCGCCGACGGACCAGTACCGCAGCAGGTTCAGCGCGTCGACGTCGCGGAACAGCACGAGCGTCGAGAGCGGGGTCAGCAGCGCCGTGACGGTCGCCCCCGCCAGAGCGAGCTGGACCGGGCGGCCGTTGCCGATCGCGAAGACGACCACCGCGGCGATCGCCGCCCCGGCGAAGGCGAACCAGACCGCGCCGACCGGGGAGAGGACACCGAACGCCGTGGCGGCGACGACGATGCCGAGCGACGCACCGGCGTTGAGGCCGAGCAGGCCCGGATCGGCCAGCGGGTTGCGGGTGATGCCCTGGCTGAGCACCCCGGCCAGCGCGAGCGCGGCACCGGCGAGCAGCGCGATGAGGGTGCGCGGGACCCGCTGCCCGCGGATCACCGCGTGGTCGACGTTGCCCGGGACCGGGTCGGTGAGCGCCCGCCACGCCTCGCCGAAGGCCACCTCGCGCACGCCGAGCGCCAGGCTCAGCACCACGCCGAGGACGAGCAGCACGAACGCCCCCACGAGGACCGCGACCCGGGCACGGCGGCGGGTGGGCGTCGTCGCCAGCGGGGACGCGGGCGCCTCGACGGCGAGTAAGGCTTGCATAACCTAAGAATGACACAGCGCTGCTCCGCCCCGGTCCCGGGACCAATGACCCATCCGCGTCAGGTGCGGACCGCGCCTGCCGATCGGCGCATCGGACCACGTGTCCCGATGCCGCGAAACGCCCCTCGCCGAGGAGGAACGATGCCCCACAGCGCTGCCGCCCCGCGCGCGGACGCCGACCGTCACGGGGTTCCCTTCCGCCAACCCGGCGACGTCGTCGCGGCCGTGCTCCACGCCGCTGCCGCCGACACCGACATCGCCCTGCTCGTCGCCGACCTGGGCACCGGCGCGCCGGCCGTGGTCCGGTGGAGCAACCTCGGCGCGACCGAGCTGCTCGGCCTGGCGGGCACGGACCTGGACGGTGCCGCGCTGGAGGGCTTCATCGGGCGGGCGGACGGCGGCCCGCTCCCCTCCCTGTTCCGCCGCGAGCGGCCGACCACCGCCGACGTCATGGTCCGCACGGCCGTGGGCGAGCGGCTGCCCTGTCGGGCGACCACGATCCCCGCGCCGGACCGTCGGCTGTGGACGCTGCGGATCGACCGCCAGTCGGACCTCGAGCTGGCCCTGCGCGCGTCCGCCGACGCCCACGAGCAGCGCTTCAAGGTGCTGGCCGAGCGGTCGCCGGTGCCGACGATGATGTCCGAGCAGGGCATGCGGCTGGGCCACGTCAACGACGCCCTGTGCGCCCTGCTCGGCGTCCCGGCCGACAAGCTGATCGGCATGGGGTGGATGTCGTACGCCCATCCCGAGGACCTCGAGACGATCACCGCGACCGTCGTCGCCGTGCTGGCCGGCGAGGAGCGGGAGATGCAGGCCCGCTTCGTCGACCACGACCGGAGCGTGCGCTACACCGACATGCGGTTCACGCCGCTGCACAGCCCCGGCGTCGGCGACGGGTTCGTCGCGACGCTCGAGGACATCACGGAACGCCGCGCGCTGGAGGAGCGGCTGAACCACCAGGCGACGCACGACTCCCTGACCGGCCTCCCGCGCCGCACCCGGCTGTGGGAGCACATCAACGAGGCGATGGCGGACCCGGCCGCCGGCCCGACCTGCATGTTCCTCGACCTCGACAACTTCAAGGTGGTCAACGACAGCCTGGGACACACCGCGGGCGACGCGCTCCTCGTGGAGGTCGCCCGCCGCCTCTCCAGCTGCGTGCGCCCCGGCGACCTCGTCGCGCGCTTCGGCGGCGACGAGTTCGTGGTCGTCTGCAGCACCAGCTCGCTCGAGACCGCACTGGAGGTGGCCGACCGGATCCTGCGGGTGCTGTCCGCCCCGGTCGTCCTCGGCGGCGTCGAGATCCACCCCCGGGCCTCGATCGGCGTGGTGATGCGGGGCCCGGACCACCACTCCGCCGAGGACCTCATCCGCGACTGCGACATCGCCATGTACGAGGCCAAGTCGCGGGGCAAGGGCAGGGTGACGGTGCTCGACGAGGGCGCCCGCAACGCCGCCTGCGACACCCTCGCCCTGGTGGCCGACCTGCGCCAGGCACTCGAGGACCGTGCGATCAGCCTGCTCTACCAGCCGATCGTGCGCCACGAGGGGGCCGGCACCGTGCTGGCATCGGTCGAGGCGCTGGCCCGCTGGCACCACCCCGAGCGCGGCCCGATCCCGGCCGAGGTCTTCGTACGCCTCGCCGAGGAGCACGGTCTCGTCAAGGAGCTCGGGGAGGTGGTCCTCGACGCCGCCTGCACGGCGATGGCCACCTGGCAGGAGGAGCTCGGGCCGCTCGCCCCACCGCGGATCAACGTGAACCTCTCGGCCCTGCAGATGAGCGACCACCAGCTGGTGCGCACGGTCGAGCGTGCCCTCGTCCAGCACGGCCTCGCGCCCGAGCGGCTCTGCCTCGAGATCACCGAGTCGGCGCTGATGAAGGACCCGGACACGGCGTCGGCGATCCTCGGCCGGCTCCGCGAGCACGGGGTGCTGGTCGCCATCGACGACTTCGGCACCGGCTACTCCTCGCTGGCCTACCTGCGGCGCCTGCCGGTCAACTACCTCAAGGTCGACCGGTCCTTCGTGGCGGAGCTCCAGGACGGCCACACCGCCGTCGCCCGGGCCGTCATCGGCCTCGCCCACAGCCTCGGGATCGACGTGGTCGCCGAGGGCGTCGAGACGCCCATCCAGGCGCAGAAGCTCGAGCAGATGGGCTGTGCCCTGCTCCAGGGGTACGGCCTCAGCCTGCCCCTCACCGGCCCGGCCCTGGTCGACTGGTGCCGGTCCGGCTGCCCGGCTCCGGAGGGTGGGCCGGCATGACGACACTGGCCCTCGACGTCGACACGGTCCTGGACCGCCTCGACGAGCTCGCCTCCCAACGGCCGGTCGCCGCACAGATCGTGGCGACCAGCAACAACGAGAGCGCCGGGGCCGCCGAGCTCGCCGCGATGCTGGGCGCCGACGTCGCGCTCGCGGCCAAGGTCATGAAGCTCGCGAACTCGGCGTACTTCGGCCTGTCGGGCCGGGTCACCAGCCTGCCCTTCGCCGTCACCGTGGTCGGCTTCAACACCGTGCGCTCGATCGCGACGGTGGCCCTCGCCGGGCTCGACGAGGCGACGGCCCTGCCCGAGGGCTTCTGGGACGTCTCCGTCCACCTCGCGGCCGCCTGCGGGGCGCTGGGACCGTCGTTCCAGCAGACCACGGCGGACGCGCTGTGCCTGGGCCTGCTGGCCCAGCTCGGCGCCGCGCTGATGCACCAGGCCGACGTCTCCGGGTACGACGAGCTGGTCGCCACCACGGACCTCGGCGCCGCCCGCTTCAGCGCCGAGACCGACCGGTACGGCATGAGCTCGCCCCAGCTGACCGCCGAGGCCCTCCAGCACTGGCGCTTCTCCCCCGCCATGGTGACGGCGCTTCGCGAGGTTCCGGGCGGGCAGGACGGCGCACTGGTGCGGACCGCCTACGAGCTCACCGCCCGCATGCTCTCCCCCGGGCACCGGCGGCTCCGGCTGGACGGCCTGTCGCGCCACCGCGTCCCCGAGTCGCAGGCGGCGACCCGGATCGCCGGCATCCGGGCCGATGTCGCCGCCCTCCGGGCGGCGCTGGGGCTGTCGTGACCTCCCCGCGCCACCCGTCGGGCGCGGCTCAGGAGGCCGGGGCCTTCTCACTCCGGGCCGGGACGCCGCTCGCGCCGGCGGCAGCGGCGTACAGCCAGCCGTAGAACGCCAGCAGCACCAGCCACGAGGCGATCACGACGCCGTACATCGTGGTCCACAGCCACACCGGCACGTCGGGCTTGCGCTCGCGCTGCAGCATGAACGGCTCGTGCACGAACGCCGCGTCGGTGCCGTCGTCGACCTGGACGAGGCCGGACGCGGGACCGTCGATCGCGGTGTCGGCCGGCATGTGCACCGGGATCGACACCATCGTGGTCGGCGCGAGGTGCAGCCGGATCAGCACCTTCCAGTTGCCGTAGATCGGGAGCGGCTCGGCCGAGCGGTACTCGCCCTCGCGCCCGGTGGCCTCCATGGCGACGCTCAGCATGCCGTCGCCCGGCACGTCACCGGACGTGCGGTGCCGGCCCTGGTAGGCCAGCGCCGAGATCCAGACGGCGTCCTCGACCTTGTCCTCGTCGGTGCGGACGGTCACCCGGGTCAGGCAGCCGTCGGTGCCGATGCAGTCGTCGTCGTACGAGACCTGGCCCATGATCACGCCGGTCCCTTCGACGGGCTGGTACGTCGTGCGGCACTCGTCACCCGCGCAGTCCTTGACGACCTCGACCTCGCCGGCGCTGCCCGGCGGCGCGAAGACCGCCATGAGCACGATGAACGCCAGCGTGCCGGCGGTACCGGCCCACCGGCCGGTCACGGCCATGCCCTCGCGCAGCGGCGCCGACGCCTCCGGGAGGTCGGCGATCCGCTCGAGGTGCCGGGCGAAGGACCAGCCGAGCAGGCCGCCGCCGGCGCCCGCGATCGCGCCCACCGTCAGCATCAGCGGCATCTGCTGGGCGTCCGGGGGCAGCGGGTAGGGCATGAAGACGTCCATCCACCACCACTCGGTCGCCAGGCCCGCGCCGCCGGCGAGCAGGCCGCCCACGGCCGCGAACACCGGCCCGCGGTTGCGGACCACCAGCGCGAGCAGCTCGATGCAGAGCGCCGGGCCGAGGAAGAGCAGCCAGTGGGCCCGGTGGATGTCGGGGACCGGCAGGGTGATCGCGTAGATGAGCACGCGCACGCCGAGATAGGTCAGCCACGTGACCAGGGCACCACCGGGCCCGAAGAACAGCCGGCCGGCCGTGAAGATCCACGCGGTCAGGAAGCCGGAGATGATGAACATCGTGGCGGCGGGGAACTGCGGGACGCCGAGGTCGAACTCCATGAGGAAGCCGACCGGGATGATGCAGATGCCGATCACGATCGTCATGAAGAGCCGGGTCGACCAGGCGGCCCGGTCGGCGAGCACGGCCTCCGGCGCCTCGCGGCGCACGGGCGGGAGGATCCGTCCGAACAGCCGCAGGCCGCCGGTGGCGAGGCCACCGATCCACGTCCACCGCTGGGCCGCGGGCCGCCCGACCTGCGCGGCCTCCGCGAGGAGGAGCGGGACGGCGAGGATGCAGGTGACCGCACCACCGATCATCATCACGTGGGTCGGACCCCACTCGGTGACGTCCTGGCCGAAGAGCCGGTGCCAGACGTCGTCGGCCGGGAAGCCGGCGGCGGCGATCATGCCGGCCCCGAGCAGGACCAGCGTGCCCATCGGCACCCGCCACTTCGGCGTGAGCCGGACGGTACGACGCGGCAACGGGTCCTTCGCCAGGCCCGCCGAGATCACGCCGGCGGCCAGGAAGAAGAAGATGCCGAACATGATCGGGAAGTGCGACGGGTTGGCCAGCGGGCCCTCGTCGCGTCCGTTCTGCATGTGGATCGGGACGTCCCAGTACACGCCGAACGCGCACGAGATCAGGGAGACGAGCGCCAGGTAGCTCGGCAGGCCGGCCCAGCGGGGCAGGCCGTCGACCGCCGACACCCGGTCCGCCAGACGGCCGATCACGGTCGGCTTCCCGTCGCGCTCGCGCAGCAGGAAGATCCCGAGCGGGATGTAGATCGCCGCGAAGGCGGCGAAGGCGATCAGGACCTGGTCGAGCGCTGCGCCACCGGCCGGCGGAGCCTCTTCAACGGCTAGCAACATGGGGGTACACCTCACAATCCTCACCCCGAACGCTACTCGTAGTAACAGGTACCTGAACAGCGGATCACGCCTTGGTTGAGCGGGATCACATCGGCCCGGCCGAGCCTCCCGGGGACCCCGCTCGTTGCCGTCGCGAGACGTTCGGGGAAACTCCGGCCCCTAGCCGCCCGTGGGGACCAGCGATGTGTCATGATGGGCCGGTCGGGCCGCGACCGACCCCCCCAGAGGTCGCGGCCCGACGCTATTTTTCCCGGCCTGCCGCGTGGCGAGGGACGAGCAACACGGCGGATCAGACGGGGAGATCGACCAGCGACGGTGCGGCTGGACTCACTCCCAGAAGACGCGGTCGACGACCGCCCGCGCATGCCGGGTGACCCGCAGGTAGTCGTCGAGCAGCCGGTCGGCCTCGTCGGTCTGGTAGCCGAGGATCGCCGCCACCGAGCGCCGTTCCTGGGCCGCGCGCGGGAACTGGTCGCCGGGCTTGCCGCGGGCGAGGAGGATCGCGTTGCGCACCCGGGTCGCCATCCGCCACGACGTGCCGAGCGTCTCGGCGTCGTCGTGGGACACCAGGCCCGCCTCGGCCGCCGCGGACAGGGCCGCGAGCGTCTGGGACGTGCGCAGGCCGGGCACCTCGGCGCCGTACCGGAGCTGGAGGAGCTGGATCGTCCACTCGATGTCGGCCAGTCCCCCGCGTCCCAGCTTGAGGTGCAGGTTGGGGTCGGCGCCGCGCGGGAGGCGCTCCTTGTCGACGCGCCCCTTGATCCGGCGGACCTCGAGCACGTCGTCGTCGGTCAGGCCGCCGGCCGGGTAGCGCAACGGGTCGATGAGGGCCGTGAAGCGCTCCCGGACCTCGGGGTCGCCGACCACGGCGTCGGCCCGGAGCAGCGCCTGCGCCTCCCAGACGTGCGACCACTTCGCGTAGTAGGCGGCGTAGGCGTCGAGGGTGCGCACGAGCGGTCCCTGACGTCCCTCGGGGCGCAGGTCGGCGTCGACGACCAGCGCCGGGTCGGGACCGGGGGCGCCGAGCACCCGGCGGACCTCCTCCGCGACGATCCGCGCGAAGGTCGAGGCGGCGTGCGCGTCGGCGCCCTCGACGGGCTCGTGGACGAAGAGCACGTCGGCGTCGCTGCCGTAGGAGAGCTCGAAGCCGCCGTACCGGCCCATCGCGATGATCGCCATCCGGGTCGGCGCCTCGTCGAGGCCCCGGGCCCGCAGCGTGGTCTCGATCGCGCCCTCGAGCGTCGCCTCGAGCGTGGCGTCGGTGAGCCGGGTCAGCGCGAAGCCGACGTCGGCCACGTCGATCAGGCCCAGCACGTCGCTCGCAGCGATGCGCAGGAGCTCCCGGCGTCGTACGGCGCGGACGGCGCGGACCCCCTTCTCGAAGCCCTCCTGGCGCCGACCGGTCGCGTTCATCTCCTCGATCAGCGCGGCCGACGTCAGCGGGGCGAGGTCGCCGCCGAGCAGGCGCACGCCCGCGGGCTCGCGCTCGAGGAGGTCGGTGCAGTAGCGGGAGGTCGCCAGCAGGTGGGCGAGCCGCTCGGCGACCTCGCCCTCGTCGCGCAGCGTGGAGAGGTACCACGGCGTGCGACCGAGCGCCTCGCTGATCCGGCGGAAGCCGAACAGGCCGCCGTCGGGGTCCGGCGCCTCCGCGAACCACTGCAGCATCGCGGGCAGCAGCGTGCGCTGGATGGCGGCCGTGCGGCTGACCCCCGACGTGAGCGCCTCCAGGTTGCGCAGCGCGGCCTGCGGGTCGGCGTACCCGAGGGCGGCGAGGCGGGCACCGGCGGCCTCGGACGACAGCCGCACCTCGTCGGCGCCGATCCGCGCGACGGCGGTGAGCAGCGGACGGTAGAAGATCTTCTGGTGCAGCCGGCTGACCTCGCGGCGGTGGTCCTGCCAGGTCTCGTCGAGCCGCTTCTCGGACTCCTTGAGGAAGCCGAGGCTGCGGCCCAGGCGGCGCAGCGACGCCTCGTCGGCGGGTACGACGTGCGTCCGCTGCAGCCGGTGGAGCTGGATCCGGTGCTCGAGGGTCCGCAGGAACGCATAGGCGCGGTGGAGCGCCTCGCCGTCCTCGCGGCCGACATAGCCGCCCTCGATGAGGCGGGCCAGCGCACTCAGGGTCGTCGGCGGCCGGATGCTCTCGTCCGCGCGTCCGTGCACGAGCTGGAGCAGCTGCACGGCGAACTCGACGTCGCGCAGCCCGCCGGCGCCGAGCTTGAGCTGGCGGTCCGCCTCGCGCGCGGGGATGTGGTCGAGCACCCGGCGCCGCATCGCCCGCGCCGCCTCGACGAAGCCCTCGCGGTCGGCGGCCGACCAGACCATCGGACCCACCATGTCGACGAAGTCGCGGCCCAGCTCGAGGTCGCCGGCGACCGGGCGCGCCTTGAGCAGCGCCTGGAACTCCCAGGGCTCGGCCCAGCGCTCGTAGTAGCCCTGGTGGCTGGCCAGGGTCCGGCTCAGCGGGCCGGCCTTGCCCTCGGGCCGCAGGTTGGCGTCGACCGGCCAGATGGTGCCCTCGGCGGTGTGGTCGGAGCAGACCTGCATCATCTGCGCGGCCAGCCGGGCGGCGACCCGCTCGTCGCCCTCGTGAACGAAGATCACGTCGACGTCGGAGACGTAGTTGAGCTCGTGGCCGCCGCACTTGCCCATCGCGATCACCGCCAGGCGGGCCCGGTCGGCGTCCTCCCCCAGCCGCGTGCGGGCCACGGCGAGCGCGGCGTCGAGCGTCCCGGCCGCGAGGTCGGAGAGCTCCGCGGCCGCGTCGTCGACGCCGAGGTGGTGGGTCAGGTCGCGTGCGGCGAGCCGGAGCAGGAGGCGCCGGTACTCCACACGGAGCGCGTTCACGGCCTCGAGGTCGGGCTTGTCCGCCACCGCCTCGAGCAGCGAGGCGCGCACCGCCCACGCGGCGGGCCGGGTCGAGCCCAGGTCGGGGTCGGTCAGCTCCCGCCACTGGAACGGGTGGGTCACCAGGTGGTCGGCCAGCGCGGCGCTCGCCCCGAGCACGCAGAGCAGGCGCATCGCCGTACCCTCGTCGTCCGCGACCGCGGCGAGCAGCTCCTCGCGGTCCTCGACCGCGTCGGCGAGCCGCGCCAGCGCGTGCAGGGCGGCGTCCGGGTCGGCCGTGCGGCCGAGATAGGCCAGCAGGTCCACGCCCACCGGCCCGAGGGCGGCCAGGTGCTCCTGCGCGCGGTCGAGGTCGACGAAGCCGAGCCGCAGCAACTCGGTCCGTTGGCTCGCCCGGTTCATCGGCTCACCTCACGAGGTCGCGGCGGTCCGATGTCACAGGACGGGGAGCATGCGATCGCGCTCGAAGACCGACACCTGGCCGCGGTACTCGTCCCACTCCGCCCGCTTGTTGCGCAGGAAGAAGTCGAAGACCTGCTCGCCCAGCGTCTCGGCCAGGAGCTCCGAGTGCTCGGCGATGGTGATCGCCTCGTTGAGGTTCTTCGGCAGCGGCTCGATGCCGAGGCTGCGGCGCTCGCGCTCGGTCAGCGCCCAGACGTCGTCCTCGGCCTCGCGCGGCAGCTCGTAGCCGTTCTCGATGCCCTTGAGCCCGGCGGCGAGGACGGCGGCGTACGCGAGGTAGGGGTTGCACGCGGAGTCGATGGTGCGCAGCTCGATCCGGGTCGACTGGCCCTTCATCGGCTTGTACATCGGCACCCGGATCATGGCCGAGCGGTTGTTGTGCCCCCAGCAGATGTACGACGGCGCCTCGCCCCCGAACATCATCCGCTTGTAGGAGTTGACCCACTGGTTGGTGACGACGCTGATCTCGCTCGCGTGCTTGAGCACGCCGGCGATGAACTGGCGCCCGGTCTTGGAGAGCTGGTACTCGGCGCCCGCCTCGTAGAAGGCGTTCTGGTCGCCCTCGAAGAGGGACACGTGCGTGTGCATGCCCGAGCCCGGGTGGGACGTGAACGGCTTCGGCATGAAGGTCGCCCAGATGCCCTGGCTCAGCGCGACCTCGCGGATGACCGTGCGGAAGGTCATGATGTTGTCGGCGGTGGTGAGCGCGTCGGCGTAGCGCAGGTCGATCTCCTGCTGGCCCGGGCCGGCCTCGTGGTGGCTGAACTCCACCGAGATGCCCATCGCCTCGAGCATCGTGATCGCCTCGCGGCGGAAGTCGGAGCCGTGGCTGTGCGCGGCGTGGTCGAAGTAGCCGCTGCGGTCCATCGGCACCGGCTCCTCGCCGGGTCGCGGCTCGTCCTTGAACAGGTAGAACTCGATCTCGGGGTGCGTGTAGAAGGTGAACCCCTGCTCGGCGGCCTTGCCCAGGGTGCGCTTGAGCACGTTGCGGGGATCGGCGTACGACGCCGAGCCGTCCGGCATCACGATGTCGCAGAACATCCGGGCGGTCGCCGGGCCCTCGCTGCTGCGCCACGGCAGGATCTGGAAGGTCGTCGGGTCCGGCAGCGCGAGCATGTCGGCCTCGTAGACGCGGGCGAAGCCCTCGATGGCCGATCCGTCGAAGCCGATGCCCTCGGAGAACGCGCCCTCCAGCTCCGCGGGAGCCACCGCGACGGACTTGAGGAACCCAAGCACGTCGGTGAACCACAGCCGCACGAACCGGACGTCACGCTCCTCGAGAGCGCGGAGAACGAAGTCTTCCTGCTTGCCCATGGCTGCAGCCTAGGGGGTGGCCCTCCCCCCGGTGGTCGAGGAGGTCGCGCAGCGACCACCACCCGGTGGTCGAGGAGGTCGCGCAGCAACCACCACCCGGTGGTCGAGGAGGTCGCGCAGCGACCGTCACGAGACCCCCGCAGCCTCCGCACCCCGCAGCACCACACAGCACCCACGGCCCGGCGCGACCGGCTCTGCCGCCATCTGGTCGCCGCCCACCCGGCGCGCGAGCGCCGCCACGAACGCGTGGTTGACCCCGCAGACCAGGTCGCGGTGCTCCGCGGCCAGGCGCCCGAAGGGACAGTTGCGCAGCACGATCCCGGCGTCGGACTCCCGAGGCTCGTAGCCGAGCATCGCCAGGGTCGCACCGAGTCCCTCGCGCGCGGCCGGCCACTCCTCGGCGACCGACCGGGCCGCGCCGTCGGCGGCGTCCTGCAGTGCGTCGGGCATGGGCGTGCCGGCGAGGTTGCGCTCGACGGCGTCGGCGAGCACCTGGCCGGCCAGGTCGTAGCGCCGGCTCGGGACGCTGACGACCACCTCGCGCCCGGAGCGGCGGTAGAGCTTGGCCGGTCGTCCCGCGCCCGGCCCGGTCCGGCCGGTCAGCCGCTTGAACTCGGTGACCAGCAGGCCCTCCTCGACGAGCCGGTCGAGGTGGAACTTCGCCGTGTGCCGCGGGACCTCCACGCCCGAGGCGGCCTGGTCCCGGCTCACCGCGCCGGGCTGCTCGGCGACGAAACGGTAGAGCTGGCGTCGTACCGGGTCGGCGAGTGCACCCAACCGGGTGACCCGTCGCCCGAAGGCCTCGTCCATGGTGCGCCCCTCCCAGGGATTTCTAGCGGAGACAACTCTTGCCGAAAGACTACGACAGGTCTACCGTCAAAAGTGATGTCCGTTACAACGGACCGCCCGAGAAAGGACCCGGCCATGGCCAGCACCCACGCGTGGGACAACCTCACCCACGACATGCGCGAGGAGCTCAACGACCTCGCCCACTTCTCCACCATCGACGCGAACCGCCAGGGACGCGTCGCCCTCTGGGCCACGCTCACCGCACTCCCGCTGGTGTGGGGCCTGGACATGCTCTTCGGCGTGATGACGGACCACTGGGACAGCTATGTCGCGGTGTGGGCCAACAACTTCCTGCCCGGATCCGCCGACGACGCCGTGATGTGGATCGGCATCGTGACCCTCGCCATCGGCGTCCTGGTCGCGGTCGCCCCGCACTTCGGCGGCGACGTGCTCGGCATCTGGCTGGTCCTGCTCGCGATCAACCTGTTCGGCGTCGACGGCGTCGCCCACCTCGCGGTCGGCATGCTCGCCCTGGCGTTCTGCAGCTTCGCGATGGCCCGGATGGTGCGCGGCGACCACATCAGGGAGGCCTAGGGTTTCGAGGCTCGCTGCGCTCGCACCTCAACCACCGGCTCCACCGCCCTCCGGGACGTTGGACGCCAGCTCGGCCAGCCATGCTGCCGCGCTGGCGTCCGACGGCATCCGCCAGTCGCCGCGCGGCGACATGGTGCCGCCGGCGCTCACCTTCGGGCCGTTCGGCAGCGCCGAGCGCTTGAACTGGCTGCTGAAGAAGCGCCGCACGAAAACCTCCAGCCACCTCCGCACCGTCGCGAGGTCGTACGACGTCCGCCGCTCCTCCGGGAAGCCCGGCGGCCACTCCCCCACGGCCTGGTCGTGCCAGGCGTGCCAGGCGAGGAAGGCGATCTTGCTGGGCCGGTAGCCCCGCCGGATGACGTGGTAGAGCGTGAAGTCCTGCAGCGCGTAGGGGCCGACCGAGTCCTCGGTCTTCTGCTCCCCGCCCGGGATCAGCTCGGGCGTGATCTCCTGCTCGAGGATCTCCTTGAGGACCTCGTCGGCCTCGTCGTCGTAGTCGCCCCCGTGGAGCTGGTTGCTGTCGATGACCCAGCGGATCAGGTGCTGGATGAGCGTCTTCGGCACACCCGCGTTGACGTTGTAGTGCGACATCTGGTCGCCGACGCCGTAGGTGCACCAGCCGAGCGCGAGCTCGGACAGGTCACCGGTGCCGAGCACGATGCCGCCACGGTGGTTGGCCAGCCGGAAGAGGTAGTCGGTGCGCAGCCCGGCCTGGACATTCTCGAAGGTGATGTCGTAGACCGGCTCGCCGCCGGCGAACGGGTGCTTGAGGCCCTCGAGCATGGTCCGGGCGGCCGGCTTGATGTCGAGCTCCTCGAAGGTGCAGCCGAGCGCCTGCGAGAGCCGGGTGGCGTAGGACTTCGTGGTGTCGCCGGTCGCGAAGCCCGGCATCGTGAAGGCGTGGATGTCGCTGCGCGGCCGGCCCAGCCGGTCCATCGCCCGCGCGGCGACGATCAGCGCGTGCGTCGAGTCGAGGCCGCCGCTGACGCCGATGACCACCTTGGGCTGCCCGATGGCCGCGAGCCGCTGCTCGAGCCCGGAGACCTGGATGTTGTAGGCCTCGTAGCAGTCGAGCGCGAGCCGGGCCGGGTCGTCGGGGACGAACGGGTAGCGGTCGACCTTGCGGAGCAGGCCGATGTCGCCGGTGGGCGGGTCAAGCGTGAACGGGACCCGGGTGAACTCGGCGACGCCGGCGCCGAGCCGGTTGTCGTCGAAGGTCCCCTGGCGCATCCGCTCCTGCCGGAGCCGGTCGACGTCGACGTCGACCACGGTGCGCCGCGGACCGTCCGGGAACCGCTCGCTCTGCCCGAGCAGGTCGCCCATCTCGTAGACCATGGTCTGCCCGTCCCAGGACAGGTCCGTGGTCGACTCGCCCTGCCCGGCGGCGGCGTACACGTAGGCGGCGTTGCAGCGGGCGCTGGCGCTGCGGGCCAGCAGGTGCCGGTCCTCGGCGCGGGCGACCGTGATCGGGCTGCCGGAGATGTTGGCCAGGACCGTCGCACCGGCGAGTGCCGCCTCGGCGCTCGGCGGGATCGGCACCCACATGTCCTCGCAGACCTCGACGTGCAGCACCAGCCCGTCGACGTCGGTCGCCTCGAACAGCAGGTCGGAGCCGAAGGACACCTCGTTGCCGTCGAGCTCGATCACCTCGCTGCGCACGGTGGAGCCGGCCGCGAACCAGCGCGCCTCGTAGAACTCGCGGTAGGTCGGCAGGTACGACTTCGGGGCGACGCCGAGGACCCGGCCGCCGTGGATGACCACGGCGCAGTTGTGGACCCGGTTGCGCACCCGGAGCGGGGCGCCGACCACCAGGACCGGGCGGAGCTCCGCGGACGCGTCGGCGAGCTCGCGGATCGCCGCCCGCACGGCCTCCAGGAGGGTGTCCTGGAGGAAGAGGTCGTCGACGGCGTACCCGGTCAGGCCCAGCTCGGGGAAGACCGCCACCGCGACCCCCTCGTCGTGGCAGGCCCGGGCCTGCTCGATGGTGCGGGCGGCATTGGTCGCCGGGTCCGCGATGGCGACCGGCAGGGTCACCGCCGCGACCCGGGCGAACCCGTGGGCGTAGGCCGAGTAGAAGTCCACGGTGCGAGTCTAGGGAGCGGGTGTCCGATGAGTACGCCGCCCGCGCGCGGTCTCCCCCACCATGAGCATCGCGAGCAGCCACATCCAGCCGTGCCTGTGGTTCGACGACACGCTGGAGGAGGCCGCGCGCTTCTACACCGGCATCTTCCCGAACTCCGCCATCGGCCACCTCGGCCCGATGGCCGGTGAGTTCACCCTCGACGGGATGACCTTCCGCGGGATCAACGGCGGGCCGGCGTTCCCCTTCACGGAGGCGGTCTCGTTCTCGGTGACCTGCCGCGACCAGACCGAGGTCGACTACTACTGGGACTCGCTGGCCGACGGCGGCCAGGAGTCGGTGTGCGGCTGGCTGAAGGACCGCTACGGGCTGTCGTGGCAGATCGTGCCGGTGCGGCTCTACGAGCTGATGACCGATCCCGACCCCGCCCGCGCCGAGGCGGCCAGCCGGGCGATGCTGGGGATGCGGCGGATCGTGGTCGCCGAGCTCGAGGCGGCGGCGGACGCCGTACACCCGGGGTGACCCAACACACAGCGCGCGCCGGCTCCGCCCGGACTAGCCTCGTGGTTGCCCTTTCACGAACGTGGACCCGCACCTGCGGGCCGCGAGTCACCAGAGTGGAGCAACGATGAGCAGCACCCCCGAAGAGACCGCGCCGTACGGCGGCGCACCCGCCGCGGCCGCGTCCCCCGCACCGGTCAGGCGGATCCGCACGCACCACCTGCGCGAGATGAAGGAGCGCGGCGAGCGCTTCTCGATGCTGACCAGCTACGACCAGCTGACGGCCGGCATCTTCGACGAGGCCGGGATCGAGGTCCTCCTCGTCGGCGACAGCGCGTCCAACAACGTCCTCGGCAACAGCACCTCGATCCCCGTCACGGTCGACGAGCTACTCCCGCTGACCCGCGCCGTGAGCCGCTCGGTGTCCCGGGCGCTGGTCGTCGGCGACCTGCCGTTCGGCAGCTACCAGGCGTCGCCCGAGCAGGGCTACCTGACCGCCGTCCGGTTCATGAAGGAGGGCGGCGCCCACTGCGTGAAGCTCGAGGGCGGCGTCGAGATGGCCCCGCAGATCGAGCGGATGACGCGCGGCGGCATCCCGGTCATGGCCCACATCGGCTTCACCCCGCAGTCCGAGCACGCCCTCGGCGGCTACCGGGTCCAGGGCCGCGGTGCGGCCGCCGACCGGGTGCTCCGTGACGCCCTCGCGGTCCAGGAGGCCGGCGCCTTCGCCGTCGTCATGGAGATGGTCCCCGGCGATGTCGCCGCCGAGGTCACCGCCAAGCTCGACATCCCCACGATCGGCATCGGTGCCGGCAACCAGTGCGACGGCCAGGTCCTCGTGTGGCAGGACGCCTTCGGCCTGCGCACGGGCAAGCTGCCCCGCTTCGTCAAGCAGTACGCCGACCTCCGCTCGGTGCTGCTCGACGCCGCCCGTGCCTACGACTCCGAGGTCAAGGACCAGAGCTTCCCGGCTCCCGAGCACACGTTCTGACCCACGCAGCGCCCGGGGCGGCGTACGGTCGCTCCATGAGGGAGCGTCTCGTGGTCCTGCCCGTCCTCGTCCTGCTCGCGTCGGTCCTCGGCGCCGCCTGTGCCGGCGGCGCCGAGGAGCGCGGCACCCCGGCGCTCGACGTCGAGGTCGTCGCGAGCGGCCTGGACCATCCGTGGGAGGTCCAGGAGCTGCCGACCGGCGACCTGCTCGTCACCCAGCGCGAGCGGCGCACGCTGACGCTCGTCGACGCCGACACGGGCGCGAAGCGCAATCTCGCCTTCCCGAGCAGCAGCGTCTGGGCACGGGGCGAGACCGGGCTGCTCGGCCTGGCCGTCGACCCCCGCTTCGCGAGCAACCGGCGCATCTACACGTGCTCGGGCTGGCGGACCGCCTCCGGCCACGACATCCGCGTGGTCTCGTGGCAGCTCGACACCCGCTTCACCCGCGCGACCCGGCTGCGCTTCCTCAAGGTGGGCCTGCCGTCCAACTCCATCGGCCGGCACGGCGGCTGCCGCCTGCTGATCACCGGGTACGGCGCCCTCCTCGTCGGCACCGGAGACGCCGCCCACGGCACCAACCCGCAGAACCTCTCGTCGCTGGGCGGCAAGGTCCTGCGGATGGACCGCTTCTACGGCCGGCCGTGGCCGACGAACCCGTGGGTCAAGGGCACCGGCAACCGGCGCTGGGTGCTGACCTACGGGCACCGCAACGTGCAGGGGCTCGCCCAGCGCTCGGACGGCAGCGTCTGGTCGGTCGAGCACGGCTCCTACCGCGACGACGAGATCAACCTGGTCCGCAACGGCCGCAACTTCGGCTGGAACCCGGTCCCGGGCTACAACGAGAGCGTCCCGATGACCGACGGCAACCTGCCCGGCACGCAGTACGGCGCCCGCTGGCGCTCCGGCGACCCGACGATCGCGCCGTCCGGGGCGGACTTCGTCCGCGGCTCCGGCTGGGGCGACCTCGCCGGCACGCTCGCCGTCGCGGTGCTCAAGGACCAGCGCCTGATGTTCGTCCGCTTCGACAGCGACGGCGTCCTGCAGTGGACCCGCTCCCCCGCCGAGCTGCGCGGCACCCGCGGCCGCCTGCGCGACGTGACCGCCGCCCGCGACGGCTCGCTGCTGGTCACCACCGACAACGGCGGCGGGCAGGACGTGCTCCTGCGGGTCCGTCCGGCCGGCTGACCGTAGTCGGGGGGGTGGGAGTGACCCAGGGGTCACTCCCACCCACCCGACTACGCTGCCGGAACGCCGAGCAGCCGGAGGTCTCGCGCCACCGTCCCGGGTTCGTCACGTAGCTCGCGGGTCGTGCACCTCACGACCACCCGTGTCGGCGAGGTCAAGGCACGTTGGCGCGCGAGGTCGTCCTCCCAGTGCTCGACCTCCATGTGGAAGCCACCGTCCACCTCGAGCACGATGGTGCGGCCGTCGGGGAGCCGCCACTCGCAGTCGGTGAATCGCAGCCGTCCGCTGGCATCACGTCGCCGCACCTGCCGCACCGGCAGCGTCAGTCCACCGGCTCGGCACATCCTGCGGACGTCGATCTCCCCGACGGACTGGGCACCGCCCGCGATCTCCGCGAGTGCGCGCCGGAACCGCCCCGCACCTCGAAGTGGTGCCAACCTGTCGATCCACTCCGAAAGGCGATCGGGTGAGGTCAGGCCCTGCTGGACCGTTGCCGCGAGGACACCCTCGGCAACCCGGGGCGAGCGCTGGCGGGAGGCGAACAGCAGGACGGCCGGCTCGATTCGGGCAACAGGCAGCTCGTGGCCGGGCCGACGCAGGACAGCCAGGTCACGCCGGCTGCGGACGTACGTGACGCCGAGGAAGCCCTCACCGACGTCGGCGCCGTGAGGGACGAGCACCGTGACGTCGTCACGGTGCCAGTTGCGCAGTCCGCCGACCTCCGCGGCCGTGAGGCCACCGACCACGGCCCGCGCTCCACCATGCAGCACACCGACCCACATCGACTGCTCACGCGTCAGCTCGCCCGTCGTCGTACCGATGACGGTCGGGGTGTGGGCCACCCAACGCCCCGTCTCGACACGGTGCCGGATCGCCCATCGGTCGATGCCGACGCCGGCGAGCTGCGCGCGGGTGAGGAGCCCCGCTTGCCGTACCGCCAACCGCTTCCAGTCGTCCCGAGCCATGTGACGAGGCTGCCCGCAAACGACCTGGACTGCAGCGCTCCTCCACAGGCCGGGGTTGGGTGGGTGGGAGTGACCCAGGGGTCACTCCCACCCACCCAGCTCGCCGTCAGGCCAGGCCGCGACGCTCCAGCAGCGGCTGGATCGGGGCGGGCCGCCCGCGCCACTCGAGGTACGACGCCAGCGGGTCGCGCGTGCCGCCGATGCCGATCACGTGGCGGAGGTAGGCGTCGCCGTTCTCGCGGGTGAGCCCGCCGTTCTCCTTGAACCACGCGACGGTGTCGGCGTCGAGCACCTCGCTCCAGATGTAGGAGTAGTAGGCCGAGGCGTAGCCGGAGCTGAAGCTGTGGGCGAAGTAGGGCGTCGAGTAGCGCGGCGGCACGGCGGGGTTGTCGAGGCCCACGTCGGCCAGCGCCTGCTGCTCGAAGGCCGCCACGGCCTCCGGGTCGGTCGGGACCTCCTCGGGGGCCAGCTCGTGCCAGGCGAGGTCGACGAGCGCGGCGGCGAGGTACTCGCTCGTCGCGAAGCCCTCGTTGAACGTCTCGGCCGCGCGGATCCGCTCGACGACCTCGGCCGGGATCGGCTCGCCGGTCTCGTGGTGGACCGCGTAGCTGGCGAGCACCTCGGGCCACAGCACCCACATCTCGTTGACCTGCGAGGGGTACTCGACGAAGTCGCGGAAGACCGAGGTGCCCGAGAACTTCGGGTACGTCGACCGGGCGAGCAGCCCGTGCAGGGCGTGGCCGAACTCGTGGAAGAGCGTCCGGGTCTCGTCCCACGTCAGCAGGGTCGCCTCGCCGTCGGCCGGCTTGGGCACGTTGAGGTTGTTGACGACGACGGCGGACTCGTTGCCGAGCAGGACGGACTGGTCGACGAAGCTGCTCATCCACGCGCCGCCCCGCTTCGAGTCGCGGGTGTAGAGGTCGAGCAGGTAGAGGCCGATGGGGGTGCCGTCGCGGCTGACCTCGAAGACCCGCACGTCCGGGTGGTAGCCGGCCAGGTCGCCGCGCTCGGCGAACGTGAGGCCGAACAGCGCGCCGGCCGCGAAGAAGACGCCGTCCTGCAGGACCCGCTCCGCCTCGAACCACGGGCGCAGCGCGGCCAGGTCGACGTCGTACTCGGCGGCGCGAACCCGCTCGGCGTAGAACGGCCAGTCCCACGGCGCGACCTCGAAGCCCGCCTGTGCGGACAGCGCCTCCTGCTCGCGACGGGCGTTGCGGGCGGCCGGCGCCGCGAGCTGCTCGAGCAGCGAGCGGACGGCAGCCGGGGTGCCGGCGGTGTTGTCCGCGGTGACCAGGGCCGCGTGGTTGTCGAAGCCGAGGAGACGGGCCCGCTCGGCGCGCAGCCGCAGGATGTCGAGGGCGAGCGCACGGGTGTCGTGGTCCCCGCCGCGGCTGCCACGTGAGCGCTGGGCCGTGGACAGCCGCTCGCGCACGGACCGATCGGTCAGGGCCGCGAGGTGCGGGTGGGCCGTCGGCAGCACGAGGGTGAGCAGGTACTTCCCCTCGAGGCCGCGCGCGGCGGCGGCCGCTGCCGCCGCCGACACCTCTCCCGGCGTCAGCCCGGCGAGCTCGGCCGGATCGTCGACCACGACGGCAAGGTCGTTGCTGTCGGCCTGGAGCGCCAGCTCGAAGGCGGTCTCCTTGCTGGAGATCTCGCCGTTGAGCGCGCGCAGCCGGGCCTTGTCGTCCTCGCCCAGGGCCGCACCGGCGAGCCGGAAGTCGGCGACATAGCGCTCGACGAGGTACGCCGCCTCGGCGTCCAGTTCCGACGCCTGGCCGGCCACGGCCTGGATCCGCTCCCACAGCGCCGCGTCCAGCAGGATCGCGTCGGAGTGCGCGGCGAGCCGGGGCGCGAACTCGGCCCGCACCGCGTCGACGGTCGCGGACGAGTCCGCGCCGGCCTTGTTGTGGAAGACCCGCAGGACGCGCGAGAGCGAGGTCCCGCTGCGCTCCAGCGGCACCAGCGTGTTGTCGAAGGTCGGCACCGCCGGATCGGCGGTGATGTCCGCGATGGCCGCGAGCTGCTCGGCCATCGCGGCCTCGATCGCGGGCGCGTAGTCGTCGTCGGTGATGTCCGCGAAGGGCGGCAGCTGGTGGGGCAGTTGGCTGGGCCCGAGCAGGGCTTCCGTCGTCACTCCGCCACTGTAGTGACGGCTCCGTCGTCCGGGGTCGCGGCCGGCTCGGTCGACGGCTCCTGGACGGTCGGCTCCTCGGCGGCGGCGCGGGTCGCGTCCGGCTCCGCGGTCGCCGTCGGCTCGGTGGACGGCTCCGGGGAGGGGACGGGCTCCGGTGTCGGCTCCGGTGTGGGCTCGGGCGTCGGCTCCGGGTCGGGAGTCGGCTCGGGCTCCGGAGTCGGGTCGGGCGTCGGCTCCGGGTCCGGTGTCGGCTCCGGGTCAGGAGTCGGCTCCGGGTCGGGCGTGGGCTCCGGGTCCGGCGTCGGCTCCGGTTCCGTCGTCGGGTCGGGGTCCGTCGACGGACCGGTCGACGGGTCGGTGCCGGGCTGCTCGCCGCTCCCGCCCCCGTCACCCCGGACGATGTCGCCGGAGCGCGGGATCACCAGGCCGGAGTGCCGGATCGCCGAGCGCACGTGGCGGATCGCGTCGTCGACGGCGTCGTCACAACCGCAGTCGACCAGGTCCCCGGGCAGCACGCCGGCGAGCATCGGGATGGCGATCGGCTGGTTCTCCATCTCCTCGGCGTAGAACGCCGCGAGCGCGATCACCGTGTCGGCGTACCCCTTCGCCTCGTTGTACGTCGCCAGCGCGTTGCGCAGCGCCGGCTCGGTCGACAGGTCCGGCCGGCCGGAGCACAGGAGCACGCTGGCACCGAGCGCGGCGTCGTCGAGGTCCTGGGGGTTGCGCTTCGTGTCGCTGTCGGCGTCGACCGCGACGGCCGCCCAGGTCGCCGGCAGCAGCCCGAGCGGACCGACGGTGGCGTCCCACCGGGTGTTGCGGTCGAGGAGGCCGGCATCGGTGTCGCTGACCCGGTTGCGCCCGCCGCGCCCGTCCTGCGGCTTGCCGATGATCGCCGGTGTCACGACGCCTTCGTCGCTCACCTCGTGGTCGAGGCTCTCCCCGCGGCCGTGGTTCGACTCGATGCGTCCGATGGCGGCGAGCACGGTCCAGTCCAGGTTGCAGTCGGCCGCGCCGTCGATGATCGATGCCGCCCGCTGGTAGGCGAGCAGCGCGGCGGGCGGGGCGTCGAGCACGGCGCCGTCGTACCCCGCGGCGGCACCGACGGGCTTGCGGACCGGCGCCGGGCCGAGGACGACCTGTTGCGGGACGGCAGCGGGGCCGGGCACGTCGGCCACCGCACCCGGCACGACCTGGTCGGCCGGCTGCGCGGTCCCGGGATCGGGATCGGCCGTCGACGCGGTCGGGATCCCACGACCGGTGACCCCGGTCAGGGCGAGCACGACGGCCAGTGCCGCGACGAGTCCGACGACCCCGAGCGTCCGCCAGATCCAGCGCGTGGCCGGCTTGGTGGAGACCCCCATTGCCACCGCACCTTTCTGCAAGAGTTGGACCTCACAAAGTGTTCGCCCCCGCCCACCTTTCCGCAGCGGAATCGACAGATCCATCGCCTTCGGGACCGTTCCGGAGGCGTTCGCACGGGGCGCACCGCACGTTCACCATCGGATCCGATGGATGAGAGGATGCCGCCCGTGGCCGAGCTGATCTTCCGTACCGGGACCATGGACGCCGGGAAGTCGACCCTCGCGCTGCAGACCAACCACAACCACGCCGCGCGTGGTCGCGTGGGAAGGCTCTTCACCTCCCACGACCGGGCCGGCGCGGCGGTGGTGTCCTCGCGGCTCGGCCTGACGGCGCTGGCCCAGGAGGTCGAGCCGGACTTCGACTTCTGGCGCTACACCGTCGACGCGCTGACCCAGGGCGCGCGGATCGACTACTTCATCTGCGACGAGGCCCAGTTCTACACGGCCGAGCAGGTCGACCAGCTGGCGAAGATCGTCGACGAGCTGCAGATCGACGTCTTCTGCTTCGGCATCCTCACCGACTTCCGCACCCGCCTGTTCCCGGGCTCGGCGAGGCTCGTGGAGCTGGCCGACCGCACCGAGGTGCTGCAGGTCGAGGCGCTGTGCTGGTGCGGCAAGCGCGCCACGCACAACGCCCGCACCGAGGACGGCGTCATGGTCACCGAGGGCGAGGTCATCGTCGTCGGCGACGTCGACACCGACCCGGAGGCCGCCGTCCATGCCGCCGACGACGTCGACGTGGCGTACGAGGTGCTGTGCCGCCAGCACCACCGGCGCGGGATGACCGCGGCGCGGGCGCGTGCGGTCAGTCTGTCGCCGGAGCCCCTCCCGTTTCCGTAGCGGAGGACTCCTCGGCAGACGTGCTCAGCAGCTCGGTGGCATAGCCGCCGACCGGCAGCAGCAGGTCGTGCGTGAGGCCGGCGACCGCCGTCGCGCAGGTCCCCTCGGGCAGGTCGCAGGTCAGCAGGTCGGTGTCGTCGCCGGCGTCGAGCACCACCGCCACCGTGTCGGCGTCGAGCCATTCGTAGGCGTACCAGGTGCGGTCCGGCCCGGGGACGTCGAGCAGCACCTCCGCACCGGTCGCCACCGCGACGACGACGTGGTCATCGGTCGTCACCCACCGACCGTCCGGCGACACGGCTCCGAAGTAGCGCTCCTCGACGGGGGGCAGCACCACCGTGCCGTCGCGGTCGCGGAGGTCGGTGCCGAGGTCGCCCCCACCGTCGTCCTCGACGAGCCCGACCCGGAGGCCGTCCGAGACGTCGCCGATCCACTGCAGGTCCTTCCCGGTGGCGATCACCCGGCTCTCGCCCGTGGCGAGGTCGGTCGCCACCTCGCCCCGCAGGTCCAGCCAGTACGCCGTGCCGTCGTCGATCGCGAAGAACCAGGCCAGCTGCGGCGGTTCGCCGTCAGCCATGGAGGCATCGAGATGGGCGTCGTGGCGCTGCGCCGTCCCGGTCGCGAGGTCGACGGTGACGTAGACCGGCACCGCCCCGGACCGGTCCACCCAGCCGACTGTCGTCCCGTTCTCGTCACCGACCAGCGGGGCGTGGCCCGCCGCTCCCGAGCCGATCTTTGTGACCTCGCCCTCGACGACCGAGTAGACCGTGCCGTCCTCGGTGAGGAACGCGTAGCCGACCCGGGTGCGCACGAAGCCCTCCGCCTTCCGGCCCAGGTCGTACGACGCCGTGGGCGTGTGCAGGGTGTCGCCGACCACCCACGACAGCTCCGCCGGGCTCGACCCGTCCGCAGGAGCGGGATCCTTCGCGGTGTCTCCCCCACCGAGGGCCACCGCGACGCCGCCGGCGACGACCGCGAGAGCGGCGACGCCGCCGACGAGCGAGGTCTGGCGGCGGCGTACGGCACGGTCGCCGGACTCCACGATCGCGGCGAGGTCCACCGCCTCGAAGTCCAGGTCGGCCGCGCGGTCCATCAGGGTCTTCAGCTTCTCGGTCATGCCGGCACTCCTTCCGTGGCGAGCAGGTCGTCGATGTCGAGGTCGTCCCCCATGAGGTCGCGGAGGCGGGTGAGCGCGGCGGAGGCCTGGCTCTTGACGGTGCCGACCGCGCAGCCGAGCAGCTCGGCGGTCTGCCGTTCGGTGAGGTCCTCGTAGTAGCGGAGCACGATCACGGCGCGTTGGCGCGGTGGCAGCTGCGCGAGCGCACCGAGCAGCGCCTGCCGGGCGACCAGCCCGTCGGCGTGGCCGTCGGCGGCCTGCTCGGGCAGCGTCGCGGTGACCCGCTCGGCGTTCCAGCTGCGCTTGCGGAACCACGTGATCGCGGTCGTCGTGATCGCCTTGCGGGTGTACGCCTCCGCGGCCTGCGGGTTGCGCAGGCGCGGCCACGCGACGTACGTCTTCGTCAGCGACTCCTGCACGAGGTCCTGGGCGAGCCCGACGTCGCCCACCATCAGGTAGGCGGCGCGGTGCAGCGCCCCGGAGCGGGCGGCCACGAACTCGGCGAACGCGGCCCGGTCCCGAGCAACCATGCTTCCTCCGGTCCTTCCGGGACCCCAGCGGCCCCACTCACCCACCCAGACGACGCGGGCGGCCGAAAAGGTTCGGTGGCCGGTGGCTCAGTCCAGCAGGACCGGGATCAGCATCTCGTCGGGCGTCAGCGAGCCGTGCATGCCGATCAGCCTGGTCTCGTAGGGAAAGCCGTCGGTCGACAGCACGGCGAAGTCGCCGCGGCAGGCGACGATGACGTCGCCGATCCGCGGCAGCACCGACGGGTCGACGACCCCGAACCAGCCGCGGCCGATCGCCTCGGCGCGGGTGAGCACCTCGGCGCGGTCGCCGATCCGCTCGCGCCAGGTCGCCACGACATCGGGCACGGCGCCGCCGGTGCAGTAGAGGTGGCGGAAGCGCGCCTCGCCGCCCACGATCGCCACACCCGAGCGGAGCTCGTCGTCGGAGGACACGTCGATCCGCGAGCCGTCGGGCACGTCGACCATGCCGTGGTCGGCCACGACGACGAGCCGGCGGTCGGCGGGCAGGGCCTCGCGCAGCTGCTCGGCCTCGTGGTCGATCATCGCGAGCTGCTGCAGCCACTGGCTCGACGCCACGCCCCAGCGGTGACCGGTCCAGTCGAGGTCGCCGTCGTACACATAGGTCAGCGCGGGCTGGCGCGGGTCCGGCCGGGACGCCGCGACGACGGCGGCGATCCGCTCCCCGACCCGGTCGACGCCGACGTAGTCGGCACCGCGGTGCGCCGCGACCGTCAGGCCGCTGCCGTCGAACTCCCGCTTGTTGACGACCGTGACCCGCACGCCAGCCGCCTGGAGCGACGAGAACGCGGTGGTGTGCGGCTGCCACTGGGTCGGCTCGATGTCGTGGTCCCAGATCAGCGCGTTGAGCAGCTCGTCGGTGCCGGGGATCCGGGTCGTGAAGCCCACCAGGCCGTGGGCACCGGGCGTCAGGCCGGTGCCGAGCGAGGTGAGCGAGGTCGAGGTCGTCGACGGCACGCCCGCGGTCGCGGGGCTCGAGCCGGCCAGCAGGGAGGAGAGGTACGGCGCCACGTGGGCGTGCCGCTCGAGCAGGCGCGCGCCGAGCCCGTCGATGAGGAAGATGACATACGACGCCGCACCCGGCAGCAGCAGGCCCGACGGGGCGGGGCCGAGCGGGCTGCCGAGCGCGTGCGCGGCCGCCGGGACGAGGTCGCCCAGCGAGCGGACGCCGTAGGCGGGCTCGCAGAAGCCGTCCTGCACCGGGGCGCCGGGAGCGAGTGGGTCAGCCACGGGTCAGCGCGGACAGGGAGGCGGCGAAGGACAGCAGCCCACCGACGGCGTCGGCGCCGTCGGCGGCGGCCGAGACGCGCAAGGAGAAGTCGTCGGACGACATGGTGCCGGTGTAGCCGTGGTCGGCCTCGCACTGCGGGTCGTCGCACGCGGCGGGCTCGAGGTCGAGCCGGCTGACGGCGCCCCAGCCGATGGTCAGCACGGCCTCGGCCGGCGGCCGCGGGCCCGCGGTCGGGTTGGTCGTCATCCGGGTCACGACGACGGACGCGACCGCGCTCAGGCTGACCGCCTCCGTCGAGGTCGACGTGTAGGGCTCCGGGAGGAGGTCGTCGCCCGCGTGCTCGTCGGTGTGGGCGAGGATCAGCCGGGTCGGGGTCAGCACGATCACGGTCTGGTGCCGGCGCACCTCGTCACGCTCGAAGGTCGGCTCGTGGTGCACGTAGAAGGACACCACGGACTCGCCGCCGCAGGCATCGGCGACGGCGTCGGCCACCACCTCCGGGTAGTAGCCGGTGCGGTTGATCGCAGTGCTCAGCTCGGCGCTCCGGTCGCGGACGGTCATGGGCGGCATCCTGTCACGCCGTCCCGCGGCGGGCTGCGCCAGTCGGCGACTCGGCCCGGAGTCAGTCGGGAATCGTGGTGATGAGGTCCGGCATCCGGCGCACCAGCGAGTCCGGGCGCGGGTCCTTGACCGCGGCGACGCGTGCCGACGCGGTGAGCACCCGGGCCCCGTCGACACCGGCCAGCACCAGCGACAGCTCGAGCGAGCTGACCTGCGGCAGGTCGTTCTGGAGCTCGGCGACGCGGGTGATCAGGTCCTCGATCGCCGCGACGTCGACCGCCTCCGCACCGCGGTAGCCGAACAGCAGCGGGGCGCTCTTCACCTCGCGCACCATCGCCGCGACCTCGTGCTCGCCGAGCGGCGGGATCCGGTAGGACCAGTCGCCGAGCAGCTCGATCACGGGCCCGGAGATGCCGAACGACACGACCGGCCCGAACAGCGGGTCCTCGAAGGAGCGCACCGCGATCGGGACACCCGTCGGGGCGTTGCGCTGGACGACGAACCGCCCGGTCGCCGGGTCGACGAGCCGGCTGAGGTCGGACCAGGCCTCCCGCATCTCCGCGACGTCGTCGATGTTGCGCCACACGTGCACCTGGTCGGGCCGCTCGCGCACAGAGGGCAGGGTCGACTTGAGCACGACATTCCAGCCGAGCGACTCCCCCGCCGCGACCGCCTCGTCGAGGTCGGCGACGCGCAGGGTCGGCCACAGCTCGATGCCGTACGCCGCCAGCAGCTGCGCCACCTGGTCCTGGTCGAGCTCGACCTCGCGGTCGGCGGCGATCACCTCGGGGTCGGCGAGGATCTGGTCGACCAGGCGCCGCGCGGCCCGGTCGTCGACCTCGCCCGCGTCGGCGACGGGGCCGTCGGGGGCGTGGAGCCACACGGCGTACTCGACGACACGCGCGAGCGCCCGCACCGCCGCCTCCACCGCCGGGTACGACGGCACGGAGCCGCGCCCGGCCGCCGAGCCCGCGACGTCGGGGACCCGCAGCAGTTCGGGGATGCCCTCGGCCCCGAGGAAGGAGGAGACCAGCGGCTTGTCCGACTGCTCGCCGACCGCCGCCAGGACGTTGGCGACCTCCTCGCCGGACACGTCGAGCGGCGGGATGTAGACCGCGATCACCGAGTCGACGTCGGGGTCGTCGATGGCGTCGTCGAGCGCGTCCTCGAAGTCCTCGGCGGTCGCGTCGGCGCCGAGGGCGACGGACCGGTTGACGACCAGCCCGACGGCGGAGGCGGCGTCGGCGGCCAGCAGGCCGAGCGCGTCGGAGTTGCCGACGATGGCGACCCGGCGCCCGCGCGGGAGCGGCTGGTGCGCGAGCAGCTGGGCGACGTCGAACATGTCGTCGAGGGTGTCGACCTGGATGACGCCGGCCTGGCGGAACATGGCGTCGACAGCTGCCTGGGGAGCGCCGATCCGGCGGACCGTGTGGCCCATCGGCACGCCCTGCGTCGTACGGCCCGAGCGGACCGCGACGATCGGCTTGCGGTGCGAGACCCGGCGGGCGATCCGGGAGAACTTGCGCGGGTTGCCGATCGACTCGAGGTACATCATGACGACCTCGGTCGCGTCGTCCTCCTCCCAGTACTGCAGGAGGTCGTTGCCGGACACGTCGGCGCGGTTGCCGGCGCTGACGAAGGTCGAGATGCCGAGGCCGCGGTTCTTGACCTTCTCGAGGATCGCGGAGCCGAGCGCGCCGGACTGGCAGAAGAAGCCGGCGCGACCGCGGTTGGGCATGACCGAGGACAGCGAGGCGTTGACCTGCACGCTCGGGTCGGTGTTGATGACGCCGAGGCAGTTGGGCCCGATCAGGCGCAGGCCGTAGGAACGGCACAGGCCGGCGAGGTGCCGCTGGCGGCGCCGGCCCTCCTCGCCGGTCTCGGCGAAGCCCGAGGAGATGACGACGAGGCCGTGCACGCCCTTGTTGGCACAGTCGAGCACGACGTCGGTCACCGCGTCGGCGGGGACGGCGACGATCGCGACGTCGACGTCGTCGGGGATGTCGTTGACGTTCTTGTACGCCGGCAGCCCCGACACCGCGGGCGCGCTCGGGTTGACGACATAGACGCGTCCGGTGAAGTCGGCCATCACCAGGTTGCGCACGAGCACCTGGCCGATCGTGTCCTGGCGGCGGCTGGCACCGATGATCGCGACCGACTTGGGGCGGAAGAAGCGGTCGATCGACGCCGCCTCGGCGGCGTGCTCGCGGTCGCGCATCACCCCGATCGCCGTGTCGGTCGGGTCGATCGGGAACTCCAGCGTGATCACGCCGTCGTGGTAGCCGCTCGCGACCCGGTAGCCGGCGTCGCGGAAGGTCTGGATCATCCGGCTGTTGTCGGGGAGCACCTCGGCGGTGAACCGCTCCACGCCCCGCTCGCGCCCGGCCTGGGCCAGGTGCTCGAGCAGGAGCTGGGCGATGCCGCGGCCCTGGTGGCCGTCCTCCACGAGGAAGGCGACCTCGGCCTCGTTGTCGCCCACGACGTCGTACCGGCCGACGGCGATCATCTTCTCCTGCAGGATCAGGATGAGGGCGACCCGGTCGACGTTGTCGACGTGGGTGAAGCGCCGCACGTCGCGCTCGGAGAGCACCGGCATGGGCGAGAAGAAGCGGTAGTACTTCGACTCGTCGGAGACCCGCGCGTAGAACTCGACGAGCAGCTCGTCGTCCTCGGGACGGATCGGACGGATGTGCGCGGTTCGGCCGTCGCGCAGCAGGACGTCGCCCTCCCAGTGCGCGGGAGGCGCCACGATCTCCTCGGTCGGGGTCGCATCACCGGCGGTCACAGGGAGAAATCTATCGGTCCCCTCCTACTCCCGGGACTCCCCCGGCGTGCCCGGTCACCGATGGCCGGTGCCGACCGGGAGAATGGGACGCATGGCACGGCGTACGAAGCAGGAACCCCTCCCGGAGGACTTCGAGGAGCACATCCTCGACACCGACATCCGCGACGAGATGCAGTCGTCCTTCCTGGAGTACGCCTACTCGGTCATCTACTCCCGCGCGCTGCCCGACGCCCGCGACGGGTTGAAGCCGGTCCAGCGCCGGATCCTCTACACGATGAACGACATGCGCCTGCTGCCCGACCGCGGCCACTCCAAGTGCGCCCGCATCGTCGGTGAGGTCATGGGCCGGCTGCACCCGCACGGCGACGGTGCGATCTACGACGCGCTCGTCCGCACCGCCCAGTCGTGGTCGCTGCGCCTGCCGATGGTCGACGGGCACGGCAACTTCGGCTCCCCCGGTGGCGAGGACCCGCCGGCCGCCATGCGTTACACCGAGGCCCGGATGGCTCCGGCCGCCGTGGCCATGACGGAGTCCATCGAAGAGGACACCGTCGACTTCAAGCCCAACTACGACAGCCGCGAGTACGAGCCGACGGTGCTCCCGTCGGCGATCCCCAACCTCGTGGTCAACGGCACGACCGGCATCGCGGTCGGCATGGCCACCAACATGGCCCCGCACAACCTGGTCGAGGTCGTGCAGGCGCTGCGCCACCTCATCCAGCACCCGAGGACCGACGTCGACGGCCTGATGCGCTTCATCCCGGGCCCGGACCTGCCGACGGGCGGCAAGATCGTCGGCCTCGACGGCATCCGCGACGCCTACGAGTCGGGCCGCGGCATCTTCAAGATGCGGGCGACCGCCCGGATCGAGACGATCGGGCGCCGCAAGGGCATCGTGGTGACCGAGCTGCCCTACGGCATCGGCACCGAGAAGGTCATGGAGCGGATCAAGACCCTGGTCCAGACCAAGAAGATCCAGGGCATCGCGGACATGAAGGACCTCACCGACCGCGAGAACGGCCTGCGCCTGGTCATCGAGATCAAGAACGGCTTCGTCCCCGAGGCCCTCCTCGAGCAGCTCTACAAGCTCACCCCGATGGAGGACTCCTTCGGCATCAACAACGTCGCGCTCGTCGACGGCCAGCCGCGCACCCTGGGCCTGAAGGAGATGCTCGAGGTCTTCCTCGAGCACCGCTACGACGTCGTACGCCGCCGCTCGCAGTTCCGCCGCAACAAGAAGGCCGACCGCCTCCACCTCGTCGACGGCCTCCTGCTCGCGCTGCTCGACATCGACGAGGTCATCCAGGTCATCCGCACCAGCGACAACTCGGCGGCCGCGAAGGAGCGGCTGATGAGTGTCTTCGACCTCTCCGAGCTCCAGGCCGAGTACATCCTCGAGATGCAGCTGCGCCGGCTGACCCGCTTCTCCCGCCTCGAGCTGGAGAAGGAGCAGGAGACGCTGCGCAAGGAGATCGAGGAGCTCGACGCGATCCTCGCCGACGAGGGCCTGCTCAAGAAGGTCGTCTCCACCGAGCTCGGCGAGGTCGCGAAGACCTACGGCACCCCGCGCCGCACCGTCCTGCTCGAGTCCGCCGGCACCACCGCCGTCGCGGCGGCGACCACCCCGCTCGAGGTCGCCGACGACCCCTGCTTCGCGCTGCTCTCCTCCTCCGGTCTGCTCGCGCGCACCAGCGGCGCCGACGAGCTCGGCTCCGGCGGCGGCCGGGCCAACCACGACGTCGTCGTCTCCGCCGTGCGTACGACGGCCCGCGCCGACATCGGCGTGCTCACCTCGGCCGGCCGCCTGGTCCGCCTCGCCGTCCTCGACCTGCCCGCGATCCCGCCCTCGGCCAACGAGCCCAACCTGCAGGGCGGGCTGCCGCTCAGCGAGGTCCTCGACCTGGCCTCCGGCGAGCGCGCGCTGGCGCTGACCACCCTCACCACCGACGGTCCCGGCCTGGCCCTCGGCACGAAGCAGGGTGTCGTCAAGCGGGTCAACCCCGAGGTGATCGGCAAGGACGAGTGGGAGGTCATCTCCCTCAAGGACGGCGACGAGGTCGTCGGCGCCGTCCAGCTCACCACCGGCACCGAGGAGCTCTGCTTCGTCACCTCCGACGCGCAGCTGCTGCACTACGGCGCCGACGGCGTCCGCCCGCAGGGCCGCTCCGGCGGCGGCATGGCCGGCGTCCGGGTCGCCGACGGCGAGCGGGTCGTGTGGTTCGGCGTGCTCGACCTCAACGCCCCCGGCGGCGTCGTGCTGGTCACCGCGTCCGGGTCCTCGACGGCCCTGCCCGGCACCGAGCCCGGCTCGGTCAAGGTGACCGACTTCTGGGAGTACCCCGCCAAGGGGCGGGCGACCGGCGGGGTGCGCTGCCACCGCTTCCTCAAGGGCGAGGACACCCTGGTCTTCGCGTGGGCCGGCCCGGCGCCGGCCCGGGCGGCCGCGGCCAGCGGTGCCCCGGTCGACCTGCCCGAGGCCGGTGGGCGTCGCGACGGCAGCGGCGTACCGGGCAGCCAGCCGATCATCGCGGCGGCCGGCCCGCTGACGGCCACCCTCGCGGCGGACGCGCCGGCGCTCGCGCCCTCGCCCGGGGCGCCCTCCACCGATGTGTCAGGGTGACCTCATGACGACCTCGACCCGTGTCGCCGCCGGCCTGCTCACCGGACTCCTCGCCGCCGGCGGACTGACCGCCTGCTCCGGCGACGACGGGGGCGGCGGCGACGCCGACCCGTGGAGCGACGCGGGCGCAAAGGCCAAGGAGCTGCTCGACGGCACCAGCGGGATCGAGGTCTCGATCTCGACCGGCGACGACCCGGGCGTCGACTACCTCTCGGCCGCCAGCGGCACGATCGTCGCCGACCCGCCGGCGTTCGAGGGCCAGGTCAGCGGCTCGGTCTCGGGCTTCGCGGTCACCGACGTCCCGGTCATCTCGGTCGGCGGCACGCTGTGGATCAACCACGCGCTGCTCGGCGGCTGGAGCGACCGCTTCCAGCCCGACGACCTCTGCGCGCCCGACCCCGCCACGCTGCTCTCGCCCGACTCGGGCGTCTCCAACGTGCTGACGTCCAGCAAGGACGTGAAGGCCGGCGAGTCCGAGCGCGGCGGCAAGGACAACAAGCAGGTCTTCCACACCTACTCCGGCACGGCCACCGGTGACGCGATCCGCAAGATCCTGCCGTGCGCCGAGGGCGACTCCTTCGAGGCGACCTACCGCCTCGACGACGACGGCTACCTCCGCACCGCGCGGCTGACCGGTGTCTTCTTCCCGGACGCCGAGGAGGTCACGTACTCGATCGACGTCACCGAGTACGACGTCACCAAGGACATCTCCGCACCGGAATGACCGCACTGGAGGATCCTCTGGACGCACGGCCGGCGGGACGGGACCGCCTCCTGCTGGCGCTCTGCGCGGTCGCGGTCGCCTTCGCGGCCGTCGACACCTATGTCGTCGTCCTGGCCCTGCCGGACATGATGGCCGGCGTCGGCATCCCCGTCGACGAGCTCCAGCGGGCCGCCCCGATCGTCTCCGGCTTCCTGCTCGGCTATGTCGCGATGCTGCCCCTCATCGGCCGGATCGCCGACCTGCGCGGCCAGGTGCCGGTCCTGGCGATGTCGCTGGTGCTGTTCGCCATCGGCTCGTTCGTCACCGCGATCTCCTACGACCTGCCGAGCATGGTCGCCGGCCGATTCCTGCAGGGCGTCGGCGGCGGCGGGCTGGTCCCGGCGACGATGTCGCTCGTCGCGGCGCTGTACCCCGTGGAGCGCCGCGGCCTCCCGCTCGGCCTGGTCTCGGCGGTCCAGGAGTTCGGCAGCGTCCTGGGCCCGCTCTTCGGTGCGCTCGTGCTGTCGTTCACCACCTGGCGGGGGATCTTCGCGATCAACCTCGCCGGCGGCGCCGTCCTCCTGGTGGCCGTCTCCGCCCTCGCCCGGGCGCGGAGCGCCTCGGTGGTCGAGGAGGCCATCGGCCAACCCATCGCAGGAGAGCCTCCGGTGGTGGCGCCACGAGCCCCCCGCAACCCGCGCACCCTCCTGGCCCGCGGCATCGCCCTGCTCCTCCTCGCCGCCACCGTCGGCACCGGCCTGATCACCTTCCTCCAGCCGCCCGACCTCCAGCGCGACCTCACCTGGGGCCAGCTCTTCATCCCGTACGTCGACGGCGGCAGCCGCTGGGTCACGCCGATCGGGGTCGCCACCATCGGCGCCTTCACCGTGCTCGCGCTGTGGTGCTGGTTCGTGCCCCGTGCCCTCGTGGACCTGCGCGGGTGGTTCGGCCACCTCGTCGCGGCCGACCTGCTGGGCGCGACGCTCCTGGCCGCCGTGCTCGGCGGCATCGTGCTCGCGTTCGCGACGGCCGACCCGGAGGTCGCCGTCTTCTCGCCCCAGGGGCCGTGGTTCCTGGCCGGCTCGGCGCTCGCGCTGGTACTGCTGCTGCTCCACCTGCGCCGGGCGGCCGACCCGATCGTCCCCCGGGGCGCGCTGCGCGCGACGCCGGCGTGGGGCTCGCTGGTCGTCAGCTTCCTCGTCGGCTGGGCGCTGATCGCGGCGCTCGTCGACATCCCGCTGTTCGCCCGCACGACCACCGAGCGCGACTCGCAGCTCGGCGCCGCGCTGGTCCTGCTCCGCTTCCTGGCCGCGCTCCCGGTCGGCGCGATCGTGGGTGGCTGGCTGCTGCGACGGGTCCCGGCCGGCGTACTCACGGCGATCGGGATGGCCGCCGCCGGCGGCTCGTTCCTGGCGATGGCGCAGTGGGACGACACCAGCCTCGCGGGCTTCGCGAGCAACCTGCCGCTGGTGGTCGGTGGCTTCGGGTTCGGCCTCGCGCTCGCTCCCGTCAACGCCGCCATCCTCGCCACCACCGACGACGACGCCCACGGCCTCGCCAGCGCCCTCGTCGTGGTCGCGCGCATGGTCGGGATGCTCGTCGGTATCTCGGCGCTGACCACGATCGGCCTGCGCCGGCTCTACGCCGCCCAGGAGGCGGACCCCGGCCTCAGCATCCTCGAGCTCGGCATCGTGCAGGAGCACGCCGTCTTCGTCGGCGCGGCCTTCGCGGCCTTCGCCGCAGGCGTCCTGGCGCTGGTCGTCTTCGCCCGGGCACGCACCCGAGGTGTGGACACCGTCGAGGCGCTGCGCGTCGCTGGATAATCTGGAGCCATGGGCGATTTCGATGACCTCCTGAAGGCCAACCAGGACTACGCGGCGACCTTCGACCAGGGCGGGTTCGACGGCAAGGCGCACGCCGGTGTGGCGATCGTGACCTGCATGGACTCCCGCATCGACCCGCTGCGCATGCTCGGCCTCGACTACGGCGACGCGAAGATCTTCCGCAACCCGGGTGGCCGCGTCACCGAGGCGGCCCTCGAGGCGCTCGTGCTCGGCTCGCACCTGCTCAACGTCGACCGGATCCTCGTGATCCCGCACACCCGGTGCGCCATGGCGGCCAACTCCGAGGCCGACATCCACGAGAAGATCGGCGCCGCGGTCGGCCAGGACGTCACCTGGCACGCCTTCCACGTCATCCCGGACCAGAAGGCCGCCCTCGCCGAGGACGTCCGCAAGGTGCGCTCGCACCCGTTGATCCCCGACACCGTCAAGGTCGGCGGCTTCATCTACGACGTCGACACGGGCCTGCTGACCCAGGAGGTCTGACCGCCCCGGCGGTCGAGGAGGCGCTCCTCAGGCGCCGAGCAGGTCCCGCAGGGACTGGTCGACCAGCGCGCCGGGGAGCTCGTCGAGGCGCGCGCCCAGCGTCGCCAGGTCGCCGATCGAGGTGATCAGGTCGAGCAGCCTCGTCGTGTCCGCGATGAGGTCCTCGAGGGGCACGTCGACGAGCAGCGGGCAGTCGACCGCTCCCCCGTCCGGCTCGGGCGCCGCCGCCGGCGTCCAGCAGCCGACCTCGAGCACCAGGTAGGCGTTGCGGCCCACGCCGTCGGCCCGCGGGTCGACGTACCAGAAGAGGTCGCCGACGGCGATCCGCAGGTGCCCCCGCCGGGCCTTCGCCCCCCGTGCCTTGAGCAGCTTGACGACCGCTGCCCGGCTCTCGCTCACCACCTGAGCAGCATCACGCGTCGAGGGCTTCCATGTCGACCTCGTAGGCGCCCTGGACGATGAACTCCTTGCGCGGCGCGACGTCACTGCCCATCAGCAGCTCGAAGACCTCGGCGGAGAGGTTGGCGTCGTCGACCGTCAGCCGGCGGAGGGTACGACGACGGGGGTCCATCGTCGTCTCGGCCAGCTGGTCCGCGTCCATCTCGCCGAGGCCCTTGTAGCGCTGCACCGGGTCCTTCCACTTGACGTTCTTCTTCTTCAGCTCCGCGAGCTTCCGCTGCAGCTCGTCGTCGGAGTAGGTGTAGACGTACTTGTCCTGGCCCTTCTTCGGGTTCGAGATCTCGATCCGGTGCAGGGGCGGGACGGCGGAGTAGACCCGGCCGTCCATGATCAGGTCGGGCATGTACTTGAAGAAGAGGGTCGCCAGCAGGGTCCGGATGTGGGCCCCGTCGGAGTCGGCGTCGGCCATGAAGATGATCCGGCCGTAGCGGCGGGCCTCGAGGTCGAAGGTGCGCCCCGAGCCGGCACCGACGACCTGGATGATCGAGGCGCACTCGGCGTTCTTCAGCATGTCGCCGACCGACGCCTTCTGGACGTTGAGGATCTTGCCCCGGATCGGCAGCAGCGCCTGGAACTCCGCGTTGCGGGCCAGCTTGGCCGTGCCGAGCGCGGAGTCACCCTCGACGATGAAGAGCTCCGTGCGCTCGTTGTCGGAGGCCCGGCAGTCGGCGAGCTTGGCCGGCAGGGACGAGGACTCCAGGGCGTTCTTGCGACGCTGGGTCTCCTTGTGCTGGCGGGCCGCGATCCGGGTCTTGGACGCCGAGACGACCTTCTCCATCAGGAGCTTGGCCTGCGCCTTCTCCGCCCGCTTCGTGGAGGTCAGGAAGTCCTTGAGCTCCTTCGCCACCACCTTGCGCACGACGGTGCGGGCGGCCGGCGTACCGAGGATCTCCTTGGTCTGGCCCTCGAACTGCGGCTCGGCGAGGCGGACCGTGACGATGGCGGTCATCCCCTCGAGGATGTCGTCCTTGATCACGTCGTCGTCGTTGACCTTGAGCGCCTTCGCCGCGCGCATCGACTCGTTGAAGGTCTTGGTGAGGGCGTTCTCGAAGCCGGAGACGTGGGTGCCGCCCTTGGGGGTCGCGATCACGTTGACGAACGAGCGCAGCTCGGTGTCGTAGCCCGTGCCCCAGCGGACCGCCACGTCGACGGTGAGCTCACGCTCGACGTCCTGCGGGGTCATGTGTCCCTTGTCGTCGAGCAGCGGCACGGTCTCGGTGAAGGTGTCGCTGCCCTGCAGGCGCAGGACCTCGGTGACCGGCTCGCCGGTGGCGAGGAAGTCGCAGAACTCGCCGATCCCGCCGTCGTGGCGGAACTTCTCCTCGAGCCACTCCGCGGAGTCGGCGGAGCGCTGGTCGCGGATCACCAGCTCGAGGCCCGGGACGATGAACGAGGTCTGGCGGGCGCGGCCGATCAGGCCGTCGAGGACGAAGCCGGCGTCCTTGGTGAAGATCTGGCGGTCGGGCCAGAACCGGATCCGGGTGCCCGACCTCCCCTTGGCGACCCGGCCGCCCTTGCGGGAGAGGCCCGAGGCCGGGGTGAACGGCGCGTCGGGGCCCTCGCCGGCGAAGGTGCCGGGGACGCCCCGCTGGAAGCTCATGCCCTGGCTGGCCGGCGAGCGGTCGACGTCGATGTCCATCCGGCTCGACAGCGCGTTGACCACGGACAGGCCGACGCCGTGGAGGCCACCGGTGGCGACATAGGAGCCGCCACCGAACTTGCCGCCGGCGTGCAGCTTCGTCGCCACGACCTCGACGCCGGTGAGCCCCGTCTTGGGCTCCTTGTCGGTCGGGATGCCCCGCCCGTCGTCGTGCACCTCGACCGAGCCGTCGGCGTGGAGGGTGACCTCGACCCGGTGGGCGAAGCCGCCGAGGGCCTCGTCGACGCCGTTGTCGATGATCTCCCAGAGGCAGTGCATCAGCCCCCGGGTGTCGGTGGAGCCGATGTACATCCCCGGACGCTTCCGCACGGCGTCGAGGCCCTCGAGGACCAGGAGGTGGGCTGCGTTGTAGGTGTTGTCGGCGATGACCGGCTCCTTCGGTGGTGCTGTCGTGCGGTGTACGACGCGCGTACGGCTGCGTGCTGCAGGGTCCGAATCTACCCGCGACACGCCGGAGACCGGTGCAGGCACACGGTGCCGGCCGGGAGGACGATGTTCGCCACGGCAAGGGAGCCGGACCGGATCAGGTAACGCTGGCCGATCGGAGGGTCACAACCTTGTTTCGGGTACTGGAAAATCAGGAATCCTACGAGAACCACGTGGTGGGATGAACTCATCAGGAACGTGCAATGGACCACATCCGGTCGGGAATCTTTGCCCCGGTCGCTACGTTGATCCACACGTCACCCGATGAGGGTGTTGTAGCCAGGCGAAAGAGAGGCCCGAGATGACGACTGCTGTTGCTCCCAGCGCCCCGCTGACGGCGGAGGACCGCTGCGACCGTTGTGGCGCCCAGGCCTACCTCCGTGTCGAGCTGACCACGGGCGGAGAGCTTCTCTTCTGCGCGCACCACGCGCGCGAGCACGGTGACAAGCTGCGCGCGATCGCGGCCAACGTGCACGACGAGACCCACAAGCTGAACGACAAGCCGGTGCCGGCCGCCGACTGACGTCCACCTGCTGCACCGTGGCCCCGGGAGCACCCGGGGCCACGGTTGTTTTTCGGGTCAGCCGAGCGGTGCCACCACGACCGTGGCGTCGGTCAGCCGCAGGGTCTCCTGGTCGGCGCTGCCCGCCTGCTGCGCGTCGTCGACCCGCGCGACCCACGCCTCGTCGCCGCCTGCGCAGGCCAGGGCGCCCTGGAGGCCGTACACCACCGGGTCCCCCGTCGTGCTCCAGGCCGCCCCCGACGAGGACCCACCCGTCGTCACCTGCGCGTTGAGCTCGCCCGGGGCGTCCTCGACGCCGACCGGGCGCCACACGACGGCGCGGGCCTCCCGGCACCCGCTGCCCGTGGCGAACTCCATCGTGCCGCGCACGTCGTCGGCGGTGTGCTCGACCGGCGCCTCGGCCAGCTCCTCCTCCGGCTCGCCCGGGACGGCGACGGTGAGGACCTCCTTCGTCGGCACGGTCACCGGGCCCTCGGCGCCGTCGGCCTCCTTCCCGTCGGCCTCCTGGAGCCAGGCGATCTCGACGGAGTTGCCGTGCACCGTGGCCTGCGCACGGGTGGCACCGTCCTTCTCCCAGGTCTCCTCGAACGGCACGTCCCGGCTGTCGCGGGCCAGGACCTGGAGCGCCGTGGCCCAGTAGAGCTGCGTGTCGAGGGTGGACTGCCAGTTCGGGGAGATCGTGCCGACCACGAGCACCTCGCCGCCGCCCGGCAGCACCACGATCCGGGCCGCCTCTGTCGCGGCGGGGTCGGTCTCGACCGGCTCGGGAGCGGTCCACTCCCCTCCGGGCGGGAGGTACTGCGTGCGCACGGCTCCCCCGCCACCGCGCTCGGTGCCGGTCAGGGCGGCGTGGACGCCGCCGTCCTCGTCGAGGGCGATGCTGACGGCGTCGTACCACTCGAGGTCTGAGTAGGACCACCTGCCGCCGGCCGGGTGCAGCGCGACCCGGCGCGGCCCGTCGTCGGGGTAGCCGTAGACCGCGACGTCACCACGGGCGTTCACCTGGACGTCCTCCACGTAGGCGAAGCCGTCCAGCACCTCGCGCCGCGACCAGGCGCCGTCGGCCCCGCGCACCCGTGCGACCACCGGCGGCGACGCCTCGAGCCCGTCGTCGCCCGCCTCCTGCTCGGTCCACACGGCGGCGCCCGCCCCGTCGTCGTTGAGCGCGGCGTGCGGCGGCGACGCCTGGGCCCCGAGCGTCGAGAGCGGCTCCGGCGCCGACCAGCGACCGTCGTCGTACGACGCCGTGACGACCGGCCCGGTGACCCCCTCGTCGCTCGTCTGCACCGCCAGCAGGGCCAGGCCGCCGCCGGCGCGGAACAGCTGGGGCTCCGCGGCGTGGGCCAGCCGGAGCTCGCCCTCCACCGCCCCGGTCGGCTCGTCCTCCTGCGCCCCGCCCACCGGCGACTCCCCGACCTCGGGACGGTCGTCGTCCTCCCTCGCGAGCGAGCAGCCCGCTGCGAGCGCGAGGACGGACAGCAGGGCGGTGGCGGCGGACCCGAGGCGGCGCATGCGGGGAGCCTACGGCCGTGGACTCCGAGTTCACGGGCTGTGCACGTGTCGGCCACACGGTGTCGGCCGTCCCGGGCACCGGGCGGGGTCCGATGGAGGGGTGATCCGGGTGTTGTCCTGCCTCGCTGTCGTGGTCGCCGTCCTCACCGTCGGGCTCGTCGCCGTCGAGGCGCACGAGCCCGCTCCGCCGCCGCCCGGCGTCCCCGTGGTCGCACCCGCGACGCCCCACCGCGCCGTCCGGTACGACGCCACCGTCACCCGGGTCGAGGACGGCGACACCGTCGTGGTCCGCCTCCGCACCGGCCGGGTGCGCCACGTGCGCGTGCTCGGCATCGACACGCACGAGGTCCTGTTCGGCGCGCACGAGTGCGGCGGCGCGGCCGGCTCGCGCTCGATGCACCGCCTGCTGCCGGTCGGCACCCGGGTCCGCCTGTACCGCGATCCCGCCCAGGTGGACGTCGACCGCTACCGCCGCCTGTTGCGCTACGTGCACCGCGCCGCCGACGGGCTCGACGTCGGCCGCACCCAGCTCGGGCGCGGGCTCGCCGAGGTCTACGTGTACGGCGACGGGCCGTTCGCGCGACGGGCGGCGTACCAGCGCGTCGAGGCCTCGGCGCAGCGTCGCGACGTGGGGATCTGGCGCTGGTGCTGACCGGCCGCGCCCTCAGTGGGCGGCCGAAGCCTCTATCGCGGCCCGCCACCGCTCGTGCTCGGCCACGTACCAGGCGAGGTCACCCGCTGCCGTGTGCACCACGAGGTGGGTCTGGCCCCCGACGAACGAGCCACCGAACGCCTTGGCCGTGCTCACTGCGGTCACGGTGGCGAGGTCGACGTCGACCGGGCCTCCCACGACCATGCGGAACAGCAGCCGGGTCGGGGTCAACGCGAGCGTGCCGTTGCCCTTGACCCGCGGGTGGGCGCCGATCGACCCGCGGTAGCTGGCCGATGCGGGTCCGAGCAGCACCTGCTCGTCACCGATCGCCTCGGCCAGGTCGCGCCGGGCCGCGTCGGCGCGCCCACCGAGGAGCGCGCCGAGCACGGAGCGGATGACCGACACCGTCGTACCCGTCCTGGAGCCGGAGCCGTCAGTCCAGGTAGTCGCGCAGGACCTGCGAGCGCGACGGGTGCCGCAGCTTCGACATGGTCTTCGACTCGATCTGGCGGATCCGCTCGCGGGTCACGCCGTAGACCTTGCCGATCTCGTCGAGGGTCTTGGGCTGGCCGTCGGTGAGGCCGAAGCGCATCGACACCACGCCGGCCTCGCGCTCGGAGAGCGTGTCGAGGACGGCGTGCAGCTGCTCCTGGAGGAGCGTGAAGCTGACCGCGTCGGCCGGCACGATCGCCTCGGAGTCCTCGATGAGGTCACCGAACTCCGAGTCGCCGTCCTCGCCGAGCGGGGTGTGCAGCGAGATCGGCTCCCGGCCGTACTTCTGGACCTCGACGACCTTCTCGGGCGTCATGTCGAGCTCCTTGGCGAGCTCCTCCGGGGTGGGCTCTCGCCCGAGGTCCTGCAGCATCTGCCGCTGGACGCGGGCCAGCTTGTTGATGACCTCGACCATGTGCACCGGGATGCGGATGGTGCGGGCCTGGTCGGCCATGGCGCGGGTGATGGCCTGACGGATCCACCACGTCGCGTAGGTCGAGAACTTGTAGCCCTTGGTGTAGTCGAACTTCTCGACCGCACGGATCAGGCCGAGGTTGCCCTCCTGGATGAGGTCCAGGAAGAGCATGCCGCGACCGGTGTAGCGCTTGGCGAGCGAGACGACGAGGCGCAGGTTGGCCTCGAGCAGGTGGTTCTTGGCGCGGCGGCCGTCCTCGGCGATCCACTCGAGCTCCTCCTGGAGCTTCGGGGTGATCTTGCCGCCCTTGCCGAGCTTCTCCTCCGAGAACAGGCCGGCCTCGATCCGCTTGGCGAGCTCGACCTCCATCTCGGCGTTGAGGAGCGGGACCTTGCCGATCTGCTTCAGGTAGTCCTTGACCGGGTCGGCGGTCGCACCGGCGACCATGACCTGCTGCGCCGGCTCGTCGGTGTCGTCGGCGGCCGAGACCACGAACGACGAGGTGGCGCTGGCCTCCTCCTCGTCCTCCTTGATGGAGGGGTCGGCGGCGACGTCCTTCTCGAACTGCTCGTCGGAGATGTCGGGGAGGACCTTCTTGCCGTCGGGACCGACGGCGGCCACCTCGACCTCACCGAGGTCGACGACCTCCGGCGCGTCGTCGGCGTCCTTCTTCGCAGCCGCAGCCTTCTTGGCGGGCGCGGGCGCCGCCTTCTTCGCAGCAGGCGCGGCAGCGGCCTTCTTGGCGGCCGGGGGTGCGGCCTTCTTGGCGGTGGTCGCGGTGGCAGCGGCCGTCTTCCGGGCGGCGGCAGCAACCGCGCGCTGGTCGACGGGCGCACCCAGCTCGACGGAGATCCCGAGTCCGGCGAGATGGGCCATCAACGACTTCAGGTGGGCGGGAGCGACATCGGCGGCGCCGAAGGCCTGGCGTACCTCCTCGGCGGTCACGCTTCCCGCGGGCGCGCCCCGCTCGATGAGCGCGACGATGGACGGGTGGCTGAGCACGGCGGGCGGGACCGAACGGTTCGAGGACACGAACACCTCTCGATACTGGCGGGTCTAGGGCGCGGCGAGGCCCGGAGGCGTCAAGACCGCTTTCGTCATTCTGCCACGGGGTCCGAAGCGGCCTGACATTCGGGGGCGTTCACCCACCGTTCACGCGTCCTTGGCGGCTGCCTTCTTCGCCTTCTTGTAGTCGCGCACCTTCTGCAGCGACACCGGGTCAACGACGTCGGCGACCGATCGATAGCCCTCGAGTGCATAGTCGCCCGCGGCCTTCTCCCAGCCCGCCGGCCGGACGCCGAGCTGCTTCGCCACGAGGGCCGTGAAGATCTGTGCCTTCTGCTTGCCGAAGCCGGGCAGGCCCTGGATCCGCTTGAGCAGGTCCTTGCCGTCGGACGCCTCGGTCCAGATGCGCGACGCGTCGCCGTCGTACTCGTCGACGACGACCCGGGCGAGCTCCTGCAGGCGAGCGGCCATCGAGCCGCCGTACCGGTGGATGGCGGGCGGGGTCCGGCACAGCTCGGAGAACCTCTCCGGGTCGGCCGCCGCGATCGCCGCCGGCTCCAGGCTCCCGAACCGCTCGAGCACCTTCGCCGGGCCGGCGAACGCACGCTCCATCGGGAACTGCTGGTCCAGCATCATCCCCGCGAGGAGAGCGAAGGGGCTCTCGGCGAGCACCTTGTCGGCGGCGGGGTCCTGGGCGATCTGGATGGCCATGGGGCCATCTTGCCGCAGCGTCGTCAGCCGTTCCGCTCCGCGATCCGCTCCAGCCCGGTCCACAGCGCGTCCATCATCCGCTCGACCATCGTCTCGGCGGTGACCTCGGGGTGGTGGCGCCACCACTTGGCGGCCTGCTCTCCGGCGCCGGAGATCGCGTGTGCGTACGCGGACGCGGACTCCTCGTCGAGGCCCGGGGCGGCCGCGCGGACGAGGCCGGCGATGACCTCGGCGGTCTCGTAGCGGTGGCGGCCGGCGGCCTCGGCGACGCGCCCGGCGATCGCGGCGCCGCCGCCGAAGAGCACGTCCCACGCCGAGCCGCGGTCGCGCACGAACAGGAAGTAGGCGCCGAACCCGGCGCGCAGCTGGTCCTCGGGGGTCTGCGCTCCCCCGGCCGCGGTGACGACGGCGGCATCGAGCTCGGCGCGAGCCGCGCGGAGGCACTCGAGGTAGATCTCGTCCTTGTCGGCGAAGTACTTGTAGATGAGGGTGCGGGTCACCCCGGCCGCCGCGGCGATGTCCTCGACCGCCGTGCCCTGGTAGCCGAGGCGGACGAAGACGTCCTCGGCGACGGAGATGAGCTGCGCACGTCGTACCTCGGGGGCGAGGCGGCGGCGGGGCTGACCGGCCACCTCAGGCCGTCCAGTCGAGGAGGACCCCGCCGGCGGTGATCGCGACGAACCACCACGCCCAGCTCACGACGCCCAGCAGCACGACGCGTCGCGGGTGGGGTGTCCACCAGACGAAGCAGAGCACGAACATGACGAACCAGGTGAGCAGCAGCACGACGACCGCCCACACCGGCGCCAGCAGTCCGGAGAACGCGTAGAGGAACAGCGACGAGAGGACCAGCACCAGCCCGATGAAGGGCAGCGGCGAGATGTGCTTCCCGGTGGCAGGGTCGATGGCCGCCGGGCGGATCCGGCGGCGACGGCGGAACAACGGGCTACTCGGCCTGCTGCTCGGGGGCGTCGTCGTTCCAGGCCGGGTCGTTGTCCCAGGCCGCGGTGTTCTCCGCCGCGTGCTCCAGGGCCCGGGCCGCCTCGGCCTCGGTCGCGTAGGGGCCGAGCCGGTCCTTGTTGGGGCAGCCCTCGACACCCTCGACGGCGTGGTGCTTGAGGCAGAACCAGTACTCACCTTCATTCGCCATGCCCCGAAACCTACTCTCCTGCGACGAGAGCGTCGCGTGGTGCAACACGCGTGTTACAGGACGCCGCTAATGTCCGGTCATGAGCACGATGTTCGAGGGCTACGGGACCACCGGACCTGCCTACGACGAGATGTTCGACGGCGGCGGCGAGCTCCGGCCGCCGTACCTGCGGATGCGCGACTCGCTCGACAAGATGAGCACCCCCGAGCTGATCAGTCGCGTCGAGGCGCTGCAGGCGAGCTATCTCGACCAGGGCATCACCTTCGACATCGGCGGCGAGGAGCGGGCGATGCCGCTCGACATCCTCCCGCGCGTCATCGAGATGGACACCTGGACGACCATCGAGAAGGGCCTGCAGCAGCGGGTCAAGGCGCTCGAGATGCTCCTCGCCGACGTGTACGACGCCGGGCACGTCTTCGAGGACGGGGTGCTCCCCCGCCAGGTGATCACCACCAGCTCCCACTTCCACCGGCAGGCCGCGACCATCCGTCCGGCCAACGGCGTGCGGGTGCACGTCTCGGGGATCGACCTGATCCGCGACAACAACGGCGAGTTCCGGGTGCTCGAGGACAACGTGCGGGTGCCGTCGGGGGTCTCCTACGTGATGACCAGCCGCCGGGCGATCTCCTCGGCGCTGCCGGAGACGATCGCCCAGCACCGGATCCGGCCGGTGGCCGGCTACCCGCAGAAGCTGCTGGCGGCGCTGCGGGCCGCGGCTCCTGCCGGCGTCGCGGACCCGACGGTCGTCGTCCTCACCCCGGGCGTCTACAACGGCGCCTACTTCGAGCACACGCTGCTGGCCCGGACAATGGGCGTCGAGCTCGTCGAGGGTCGCGACCTGGTCTGCCGGCGCGGCGAGGTGATGATGCGGACCACCAAGGGCCTCGCGCCGGTCCACGTGATCTACCGGCGCGTCGACGACGAGTTCCTCGACCCGGTGCACTTCCGGGCCGACTCGATGCTGGGCTGCCCGGGCCTGATCGACGCGGCGCGCGCCGGCAACGTGACGATCGCGAACGCGGTCGGCAACGGTGTCGCCGACGACAAGCTCGTCTACACCTACATGCCGGACGTGATCCGCTACTACCTCGACGAGGAGCCGGTCATCCGCAACGTCGACACCTGGCGGTGTGGCGAGTCGGAGGCGCGCGAGGAGGTCCTCGACCGGCTCGACGAGCTGGTGCTGAAGCCGGTCGACGGGTCGGGCGGCAAGGGCATCGTGATCGGGCCGCGCGCCGACCGCGCCGAGCTCGACGAGCTGCGCGCGAAGATCCTCGAGGACCCGCGGTCCTGGATCGCGCAGCCGGTCGTGCAGCTCTCGACGGTGCCGACCTTCGTCGACGGCGAGCTCGGGCCGCGCCACGTCGACCTGCGGCCGTTCGCGGTCAACGACGGCAACCGCGTGTGGGTGCTGCCCGGCGGGCTCACCCGCGTCGCGCTCGGCAAGGGCGAGCTGATCGTGAACTCCTCCCGCGGCGGTGGCACCAAGGACACGTGGGTGCTGGCCGGACCGACGGGACCGGAGCAGCAGCAACAGCAACAGCAGCAACAGCAGACCCACCTGCCGTCCGGGGCGGTGGAGTGATGCTCAGCCGGATCGCCGAGTCGCTGTTCTGGATCGGCCGCTACATCGAGCGGGCCGACGACACCGCCCGCATCCTCGACGTGCAGACCCAGTTGCTGCTCGAGGACGCCACCATCGACGAGGCGCAGACCTGCCGCGACCTCCTGTCGTGCATGGGCATCGAGCCCGCCGACGCCGCCGAGGCCGGGGTCGACATGTTCGGCGCGGTCACGATCGACCAGGTGCTGCGGCTGCTCGCCTACGACCCCCAGTCGCCCAGCTCGATCGCGGCGATCATCGGCTCCGCGCGCGAGTCCGCCCGAGGGGCCCGGGAGACGCTGACCGTCCCGCTGTGGGAGGCCATCAACACCACCTGGCGCCCGATCCCGTCCGGGCACTTCGAGGCCCTCCGGCCGCCGTACATCTTCAGCTGGGTGCGGGAGCGGGCGGCACTGATCAACGGCACCGCCGACGCGACGATGACCCGCGACGAGGGCTGGCAGTTCATCATGCTCGGCCGCAACATCGAGCGCGCCGACATGACCTCGCGACTGGTCGCGACGACCGCGTTGTCGAGCGGCGCCGGGCAGTGGACCTCGGCGCTGCGCGCGTCCGGCGCGTACGACGCCTTCCTCCGCACCTACCGCGGGATCGAGACGGATCGGGCGGCGGCGGAGTTCCTGCTGCTCGACCGGCTCTTCCCGCGCTCGGTGGTCTTCGCGCTCGACCGGGCCGAGCAGGCGCTGGTCAACCTGACCGGCGACCCGCGGCGGGCCGGCTTCCAGGACGAGGCGCAGCGGCTGATCGGGCGGACGCGGGCCGAGCTGGAGTACCGCTCGCTGACCGACCTCGTCGAGGACCTGCCCGACGAGATGGAACGACTGCAACGCACGTGCGCGGCCGCGACCGACGCGATCTCCCGGCGCTACTTCGCCGGGTCGGAGGCCCTCGCGTGGAAGGGAGTGGGCGCGTGAACATGCAGCTGCGGATCGTGCACACGTCGGAGTACGTCTACGACGGCGGCGCCATGGCGTCGTACAACCAGGCACGGATGACGCCGGTGACCACGCCCGAGCAGATCGTCGTGCACCACCGCCTCGACGTCAGCCCGAAGCCGTGGACCTACTCCTACACCGACTACTTCGGATGCGCGGTCACGGCGTTCGAGGTCGTCGACCCGCACGAGTCGATGACCGTCACCGCGACGTCGACGGTGCAGGTCAACCGGGTCGGCGCCGAGCCCGAGGCGCGCTCCACCTGGTCGTCGTACGGCGAGCGGGAGGTGCGCGACCGGTGGACGGAGTTCCTCGTGGTCTCCGACCTGGTCGCCCCGACGCCCGACTTCGAGGAGCTCGTCAAGGACATCGGGGCCGGGGCGGACCTGCCCGGTGACGCCGCCCGCGCCGTGTGCCGGCTGGTGACGGCGCAGATCGACTTCCTGCCCGGTGTGACCGACGTGGAGTCGACCGCGGCCGACGCGTGGGACCAGCGCGCCGGGGTCGGCCAGGACATGGTCCACCTGGCCATCGGCGGCCTGCGCACCCTCGGGATCCCGGCCCGTTACGTGTCGGGCTACGTGCACCCCGTCGAGTCCCCCGTCGTCGGGGAGACGGTCACCGGCAACCCGTTCGCGTGGCTGGAGTGGTGGGACGACGGCTGGCAGGCCTTCGACCCGACGACCGCCACGGCGCCCAGCGAGCGGTACGTCGCGATCGGGCACGGGCGCGACTACACCGACGTGCCGCCGCTGCGCGGGATCTACACCGGCGCGCAGACGGCGGCGCTCGACGTCAGCGTCGAGGTCACGCGCCTGGCGTGAACCCCGGTGGTCGAGGAGGTCGCGCGTCTGACGTGGGCCTCCGGTGGTCGAGGAGGTCGCGCAGCGACCGTCTCGAGACCCCTGGACCCGTCAGCCGACCTTGCCGGCGAGGCGCTCGACCCGCAGGACGTCGTACTCGTGCTCGGGGTCGCCGGTCATCGCGGCGGCCAGGCGCAGGTGCGGCAGCGCCTCGTCGTACTTCGACTGGCGCTCCAGCGAGCGACCGAGGGCGTGGCGCGACCACGCGTCGGACGGGTCCTCGTCGACCAGCTGGCACAGCTCGTCGTGCGCCTTCTGCAGCTGGGCGCGCATCAGGTAGGCCCAGGCGCGCAGCGAGCGGAGGCCACGGTTGGTGGGCTCCTCCTCGAGCGCGGGCTCGAGGACCTCGAGGGCCTCGCGGGGCGCGCGCCGGCCGAGCAGGTCGTGCGCCGTGCGGTAGGCGCTGGCGTGGTGGGTGGTGGCGCCCGGCCTGCCCAATGCAAACGGGGCGATCGCGGGCGCCTGGATGCGGATGTCCGGCTGCGTCGTCTCGTTCATGTCGCCTTCAACTGTCCGTCGGGCTCGGTTGTTCCCTAGAGTGAGCCGCGGACGGGCTGGTCGGGCGACCGCGGGACCCACCGCCGCGAGGCGTCGGGTCCCGAGGAAAGTCCGGGCTCCACAGAGCAGGGTGGTGGGTAACACCCACCCGGGGTGACCCGCGGGACAGTGCCACAGAGAACAGACCGCCTCCGGTCCGCCGGAGGTAAGGGTGAAACGGTGGGGCAAGAGCCCACCAGTGCACCGGGCGACCGGTGCAGCTCGGCAAACCCCACCCGGAGCAAGACCAGACAGCACACGTCCGAGGGCGGCTCGCCCGAGTGTGCGGGTAGGTCGCTCGAGGCTGTCGGCAACGGCAGCCCTAGATGGATGGTCGCCCCCTCGGCAACGAGGGACAGAACCCGGCTTACAGGCCAGCCCGTCCCCTCTCGGCCATTGCCGCCCAGCCCTCGCGCCGCATCCCGGGCGTCTGCCGTCCTCGGGCTCGGGTAACGCCTGTCACATCCCGGACGACAGACAGGAGCAGTGATGCTGACCGAGAGCCAGTGGCAGGACGTCATCGGGTCGACCGCCCACGGCAGTGACGGCGAGAAGCTGGGCAAGGTCGGCCAGCTCTTCCTCGACGACAGCACCCGGCAGCCCGAGTTCGTGACGGTCCGGACGGGGCTCTTCGCGCACCGCGAGTCGTTCGTCCCGGTCCGCGACGCGGTGCTGGAGGACGACCGTCTGCTCGTGCCGTACACGAAGGACCAGGTCAAGGACGCCCCGCACGTCGACGTGGACGCCGGGCACCTGGACCCCGAGGCGGAGCTGCACCTGTGGGCCCACTACGGCCTGCAGAGCGACGCCACGGTCATGGAGTCCCTCGGCGGCCAGCCGACGGCCGGCCGCCACGCCGCCCGGGACGAGGGCGACGGAACCGAGCCGACGAACGGCCCGACCCGCCTGCGACGGCACCAGCCCGACGCGGGCGGTCCCGCCCCGATGTGAGCCAGACCGGACACCTTCCAAGGAGACAGACATGGCCCAGCACCAGCTGATCCCGCGCGGCGCGTCAGCCCTCGGCTCGGACGCGGAGCGACGAGCGCGAGGCATCGACGAGGAGTCCGCACATCGCCGGTACGGGGGCGCCAACTGGGGGGCGGCCTTCTTCGGCTGGCTGGTCGCCGTCGCCAGCGCGGTGCTGCTGAGCAGCATCGTGGGCGCGATCGCCGGCGCCGTGGGCGCGGCGAACGACCTGTCCCAGGACCAGGTCCAGCGGGAGGCCGGCACGGTCAGCCTCGCCGCCGCGATCGCCGTCGTCGTCGTGATGGCGCTGGCCTACTTCGCCGGTGGGTACGTCGCCGGGCGGATGTCGCGGTTCGACGGCGGCCGCCAGGGCGTCGCCACGTGGGTCATCGGCCTCGTCGTCACCGTGCTCGCGGTGATCGCGGGTGCGGCCCTGGGCGCGCAGTACAACATCCTCGACCGTGTCGACCTCCCACGGATCCCGGTGCCGACGGATACCGCCACCGCGGGAGGCATCGTGACGGCCCTGCTGCTGCTCCTCGGCACCCTGCTCGCCGCCGTCGCGGGAGGGAAGACGGGCCAGCGCTACCACGCGAAGGTCGACCGGGCGACCTACCACTGAGGTCGTTCGCTCAGTTGATGATCTCGCCGCGCTCGTCGGCCGCGAGTTCGGCGAGCCGGTCCCGCCACCCCTGCAGCGCCTCCGGCGTCAGCCGGGTCCAGTCGGTGACCTCGCCGACGACCTTGATCGGCTCCCGGCTGCGGTAGGACCGGGTCGGGTTGCCGGGGAACTTCCTGTCCGTGACGTTGGGGTCGTTCTCGAACTCCCCCGTCGGCTCGACGACGTACACGCGCGGCTCGCCGTCGCCGGCGGCGAGCTCCGCGGCCAGACCGGCGCCGTCGACCAGCGCGGTGAAGTAGATGTGGTTCATCACCACCTCGGGCCGGTAGTTCGACCGGAAGCCTGCCGTGAGCAGGTCGCCCGTCCGGAGGTCCGCCTTGGTGCCGTGGAAGAACGGCCCGTCGTCCAGCACGTCAGTCACGCACCCACCCTAGGTGGGCGGCGGGCACCGGCGGGCGGCCGAGAGGCCGGCCCACCGGGCAACCCCTGCCGATGTGGTCGGACCACTGTTTACGGATCACGGTCGCCACACAGGATCGGAACCTGCCGTAGCCCGTCCGCCCCAGGGGTGGGGCGAGAGCGACAGGCTAGGCCGGGCACGAGGGCCCGGGCAATCGGGAAACGCCTAGGCCGCCGGCACGTCGGACAGGTTGATCTCCACCATCAGCTCGTCGGCGATCGCCTCCAGCACGGCCCGCACCGCCTCGACGCTCGCGGCCGGCGGCGCGACGAGGACGGCCCTCGCCTCGAACAGCAGGCCGCCCGCCATCGGGGCCTCGCGGACATCAGTGGCGAGCTCCTCGATGCTGACGTGCTCGCGGGCGAGCGCCGCGGAGAGCTCCGCCACGATGCCGGGCCGGTCGGCACCGAGCAGCTCCAAGTTCCAGCGCGCGGCCGACTCAGCCGACTCGGCGGCCGGCTCGTCGGTCCGCTCGACGGTCACGACCAGTCCCGCGTCCTTGAGCGCGGCGAGGTCGGCAGCCAGCGCGTCGGCCTTCGCGTCCGGGACGTCGATGAGCAGGATGCCGGCGAACTTCCCACCCAGTCGCGCCATCTGGCTCCGGTTCCAGCTCGCGCCGTGGGCGTGGATCGGTGCCGAGAGGTCCGAGACGAGTCCTGCCCGGTCGTCGCCGATGCAGGTGAGGGTGAAGGTCGCCATGGGTGCAGGTTAAATGACCGCATGCCTCCCGTGGACGACTCCCGCTACGGCCGCCCCTCGCGGTGGCCGGCCTTCGCGATCGGCCTGCCGATCGCACTCTTCCTCGTGGTGGCGGGCGGTTACCTGACGCTGGTCTCGTGGGGCGTCATCGGCGACGAGGAGTCCAAGGGTTTGAGCGTGCTGGGGCCGATCCTCGCCGGCTTCGGGGTGGCGCTCGGCTGGGTCTGCGTGCGGCCCCGGCCATGACGGACTTCGACCGCGACGCGGCCAAGGCCTTCCAGCGACGCATGGTCGGCGTCATGAACGACGCCTCGCTCGGGCTGCTCCTCGGCATCGGCGACGAGCTCGGCCTGCTCGAGGTCCTCGCCCGCACCGGGCCCGCCGACACGGCCACGCTGGCGGAGGCGGCCGGGGTCGACGAGCGGTACCTGCGCGAGTGGCTGGACGGGATCGTCGCCGGTGACGTCGCCGTGTACGACGCCGAGGCCGGCCTCTACTCGCTGCCGGCCGAGCGCGCGGCCTGCCTGACCCCCGCCGACGGTCCGGTCAACCTCGCCCGCAGCCTGAAGATGCTCACCATGCTGGCCGGCGTCGAGCCAGACCTGCGGGAGCGGTTCCGCCACGGCGGCGGGCTCGGCTACGAGCACTACCCGCGCTTCCACGCGCTGATGGCCGAGGAGGCAGCGGCGACCCACGACGCCGGCCTGCTCGACATCGTCGTACCGGTCGTGCCGGGCCTGCACGAGCGGCTGACCGAGGGCGCGGCGCTGGCCGACATCGGCTGCGGGTCCGGGCACGCGGTCAACCTCCTGGCCCGCGCCTACCCGGCCAGCCGGTTCGTCGGCTTCGACCTCGGCGAGGAGGCGATCGCGGCCGCCCGTGCCGAGGCCGCCGACTGGGGACTCACCAACGCGAGCTTCGACGTGCGTGACGTCGCGACGCTGGGCGAGGAGGCGGCGTACGACGTCGTGACGGCCTTCGACGCGATCCACGACCAGGCCTTCCCGGACCGCGTGCTCGCGGGCATCTCGACGTCGCTGCGGCCCGGCGGGACGTTCCTGATGGTCGACATCAAGGCGGAGTCCGGGGTGGAGAACAACCTAGGCCTGCCGTGGGCGACCTACCTCTACACGCTCAGCCTCATGCACTGCATGACCGTCTCCCTCGCCGGTGGCGGCGCCGGCCTCGGCACGGTGTGGGGCCGGCAGACGGCGGTCCGGATGCTCGAGGAGGCGGGACTCACCGACGTCGAGGTCAACGAGGTCCGCACCGACCCGTTCAACTACTTCTACGTCGCCCGCAAGCCGGCCTGACCCGTCTGCTCCGCGAGCCACTTCGCCCGCCGGGTCGGCGAGGCCTGCGCGAGCCACGCGTCCTGGACGACCTCGGCGAGCTCGTCGTACCCGAGCTCGCCGACCCGGCTCGCCCGCAGCAGCACCGACGGGTGGCCGTCGAAGTGGGGCGTGGTGAAGAACGGGGTCGTGTCGTCCTGGACGAGCGCGAGCTTGTCGCCCTCGTCGGCGACCCAGAGGACGATCACGTCGTCGTACCGCTCCCCCGTCTGCGGGTCGACGGCGTCGGGGCGGGGGTTGCGGAAGAACACGAACGACTTGCCGCCCACCTGGTAGACGGGCCGTCCCTTCGTGCCCTCGACGATGCGCACGTGCGGCATCGCGAGCGCCAGGTCGTGCACGTCGTCGACCGTCGCCCGGCGGCTGCGCCTCCTCGCCATCACCTCAGGCTAGATGAGCAAGTCCAAGGGCTCAGCGTGCGAGAGCTTGGACTTCCTCATCTAGTGCCGGAACGTAGGCTCGGGGCGACCCGTCACCGACGGCCCCAGGAGGCGTCGTGTCCCGAACCGCCCGCTACCGCACGATCCTGCCCCGCTCGAGCCGCGCCGCCGTCGGGGCGACCGTCGCCACCGGCGTGCTCGGTGGCCTGGCTGCCGCGCCGGAGCGCGTGCGGGGCCTGTTCCGGCGCCGCTTCCCCACCGTCGCCGTCACCGGCATGACGGGCGTGGGCAAGACCCAGCTCGCCGACCGGCTCTCCCGGCGCAGCACCAACGGGGGCGCGGCCGAGGTCGGCTCGGCGGTGATGGAGCGGCGTACCCGCCGCTCGCGCCGGCTGCACGGCTTCCGCTTCCTCGTCGTCCCGGGCGACAACGCCGCGACCCGGCTCGGCGCACTGGACGAGGTGTTCCACGACGAGCCCGTCGACGGCGTGATCCACGTGGTCGCCAACGGCCACGCGACGCCCCGTCGTACGGCCGGCACGACCGGTGCGGCGAGCGCCACCCGTGAGGAGCAGCTCGCCGCCGAGCTGGAGGACTGGACGATCACGGCGCACCGGATCGCGTCGATGGCCGTGCGCCGCGACAAGCCGGTCTGGCTGGTGATCGCGGTGACCAAGGCCGACCTGTTCGCCGACGACATCGACGAGGTCGTCCGCTACTACTCCCCCGGCAGCGGCACGCCCTTCGGCGACAAGGTCGACGAGCTGCGGGCCCTGGCCGGCGGCGCGCGGCTGTCGATCGACGTGCTCCCGGTGTCCAGCCAGGGTGGCGAGCGTGGCTCGACGCTGCCGCCGAAGCAGGCGGCCGCCATGGTGGACGCCCTCGCGACCCGCCTGGCGCAGCTCAGCGGCCACGTCTGAGTTCGGGGCCCGAGCCCGGCGCGACCTAGACTGGAGGCACGGCCGGGACCGGCCGCCGGACGAGGGAGCCGTACCCGGAGCGCGACAAGACGGCCACGAAGGACGTGGCAGTCATGGCGTGGTTGGTGCTGGTGGTCTCCGGAGGGCTCGAGGCGGTCTGGGCGACGGCGCTCTCCCGCAGCGAGGGGTTCTCACGGCTGGCGCCGTCGATCGTGTTCCTGGTGGCACTCGTGGCGAGCATGGGCGGGCTCGGCTACGCCATGCGCACCCTGCCGGTCGGTACGGCGTACGCCGTGTGGGTCGGGATCGGCGCGGCGCTCACCGTGGTGATCGCGATGGCCTCGGGCGAGGAGTCGGTCAGCCTCGTGCGGGTCCTGCTGATCCTCGGCCTGGTGGGCTGCGTGGTCGGCCTCAAGCTCGCTCACTGACCAAGCCGCCACGAGGCGAGCACCCGGCAGTCCCCCTCGGCGTACCGGTGCAGCTCGAGCCGGTCCGCGACCGTCCGCACGGGCAGCCGGTGGGCGAGGGTCGTCCGGACCGACTCGAGGGACACGTCGGCCGACGACTGGTCCAGCGTGAGATGAGGTACGACGTCCGCGAACTCCCCCGCGTAGGGCGGGCACTGCGGGAACCGCTCCCACAGCGCAGCCGTCAGCGCGGCGAACGGGCCGGGCGGCGACGGCACCAGGTGGATGATGCCGTCGGGGAACGCGGCGACGTCGGCGAGCGTGTAGGAGAATGCCGGCGTCGTACGGGCGATCCGGGCGACCGCCGCCAGGTCGTCGGACGACGGCTCCGGCAGGAAGGGCGCCAGCGCGGTGATGTGCGCGTGGGTGAACGCGGGGTCCTGCGAGACCCACTCCGGCTCGTAGTGCGCCCAGCGTCCGCGCACGTGGTCCTCCAGCGCGGGGACGGGGACGACGAGGACGGTGTGGGCCACCGCAGGACCGTACCGGTCAGCCCGGGTCGAGGATCCGCCGCAGGAACTGCCGGGCCCGCTCGGTGCGCGGCGCCTCCAGCACCTGCTCGGGCGGGCCGGCCTCCACGATCCGGCCGCCGTCAAGGAAGAGCACCTGGTCGGCGACCTTGCGGGCGAAGTGGATCTCGTGGGTGACGACCACCATCGTCCAGCCCTGCTCGGCCAGGTCGCGGATGACCGCGAGCACCTCCCCCACCAGCTCGGGATCGAGCGCGGAGGTCGGCTCGTCGAAGAGCACGACCTCCGGACGCAGGGCGAGCGCGCGGGCGATGCCGACCCGTTGCTGCTGGCCGCCCGAGAGCTGGAACGGGTAGGCGTCCGCGCGGTCCGCGAGCCCGACCTGCTCCAGCAGCACGCGCGCGTCGGCGACCGCCTCGTCCTTCGGCCGCTTCTGCGCGACGACCGGCCCCTCGATCACGTTGTCCAGCACGCTCTTGTGCGGGAAGAGGTTGTGGGACTGGAAGACGAAGCCGGACTGCGCGCGGAGCCGGGCGATCTCGCGCTGCCCCGCCTTGCCCTCCGGCAGGCTCGCGAAGTCGACCTCCACGTCGCCGATGCCGACCACACCCGCGTCGGGCCGCTCGAGGACGTTGAGCGAGCGCAGCAGGGTGGTCTTGCCGGACCCGGACGGGCCGAGCAGGACCGTCGAGGTGCCGCGGGCTGCGGTCAGGTCGATGCCCCGCAGCACCGGGTGGTCGCCGAAGGACTTCGTCAGTCCGCGGACGCGGATCTCGTCAGCAGCAGTGGTCTCGGTCATTTCGCCACGTACCTGTCGAGTCGGGTCTCGAGGCGCCCCTGCGCCGACGAGAGGAGGGTGCAGATGATCCAGTAGTAGAGCCCGGCGAACGCGTAGAGCAGCAGGAACTCGTTGGTCCGGCCGGCCGCGACCTGCGCCACCCGGGTGACATCGGTGAGCAGCAGCACCGACACCAGCGAGGTGTCCTTGAGCAACGACAGCAGCGTGTTCGACAGTGGCGGTACGGCGGTGCGGAGGGCCTGGGGGAACACGATCCGGCGCAGCGTCTGGGAGTAGTCGAGGCCGATGGTCTGGGCGGCCTCGAACTGGCCCTTGGGCACGGCGAGGATGGCGGAGCGGACGATCTCGGCGGCGTACCCGGCGACGTTGAGGCCGAACGCGAGCACCGCCGCGACGAACGAGTCCAGCTTGATGCCGAGCTCCGGCAGCCCGAAGAAGACGATGAACAGCTGCAGCAGCAGCGGCGTCCCTCGGATCACCGACACGAAGCCGCGGGCGAGGCCGGACAGGATCCTGCTCCGCGAGATCCGGGCCAGCGCGACGGCGACGGCGAGGACCAGTCCGACGGCGAAGCTGATCGCCGTCAACGGCAAGGTGATCCGGACGACCCCCTTCAGCATCGGCCAGGCCTCGTCCTTCAGCACCTGCCAGTTCGACGAACGCTTGCGCGCGTCCGTGACGTCGACGTCGGCGGCGCCGCCCTCGACGGAGACGTCGGCCTTGAAGTACTTCTCCGAGATCTCGGTGAGGGTGCCGTCGGCGGCCAGTGCTTCGAGCGCGGCGTTCGCCTCGGCGAGCAGGTCGGCGTCGTCCTGGCGGAAGGCGAGGACCTGCTCGGTCTCCTGGCCCTCGGCGACGCCGGCGATCTTGACGTCGTCGGAGCCGGTGTTGGCGAGGTAGTCCAGCGCCGCGATGTTGTCGTTGAGGATGGCGTCGACGCGGCCCTGCCGGAGCAGCGCGGCCGCCTGGGCGAAGCCCTCGACCGCCTCGACCTTCGCACCCGCGTCCCGGGCGACCTGGGCCCAGTTGCTGGTCGACGACTGCGCCGTCGTACGGCCCTTGAGGTCGGCGAGCGTGGTGATGTCGTCCTCGTCGGCGCGGGTGACGATCACGCCCTCGGAGTAGGTGTAGGGCTCGGAGAGGCCGTACCTCGCGGCGCGCTCCTCGTTCCACGACACCTGGTTGGCGATCACGTCGATGCGCCCGGCGTCGAGCGCCGGGAAGATCGCGTCCCACTGGGTCTCGACGAACCGGAGCTCCCAGCCGGCCTTCTCCGCGACCGCCTTGATGACCTCGATGTCGTAGCCGGTGACGTCGGGCGACCCGGACTCGTGGAAGGAGAACGGCGGGTAGGTGCCCTCGGTGCCGACCCGGACCACCCGCGGGGCGTCCCCCTCGGCATCCTGTCGTACGACGCCCGGTGCCGCGGCGCCCGCGGGCAGCGCGGTCGCCGCGACCCCCAGCAGCACCGCCACGGCGGCCGCCCACCGCAGCCATCCCGGCCCGCTCGACCACCTCGGCCATCGACGTCGTCGCATGTGCAGTCTCCTCAGCTCGCCCGGACGAAGACCAGCCACCTTATATGAGTGATCCGGTGCACTTTCGTTCGCGGTAGCGTGCGGCTCCATGAACGCCATCGTCGCGCCCGATCCCGCCGTACGGAATGCCGCCGCGGAGCGGCTCGCCGGGCTGGCGACCCCCGCCGGGGCGCTCGGCCGCCTCGGTGAGCTCGGCGTCTGGGTCGCGGCGACCCAGGGCCAGTGCCCGCCGGCGCCCCTCGACAACGTCCGGCTGGTGATCTTCGCCGGCGACCACGGGGTCGCCCAGCACGGCGTCTCGGCCTATCCCCCGGCGATCACCCCGGCGATGGTGCGCACCTTCGTGCTCGGCAAGGCAGGCGTCTCCGCGCTGGCCGGCGCCCACGGCGTCAACGTCCGGGTGCTCGACATCGGCGTCGACGACGACCTCGAGGGCGTCCCCGCCGACGTCCAGGCGCACAAGGTCCGCCGCGGCAGCGGCGCGATCCACGTCGAGGACGCGCTCAGCGCCGAGGAGACCGCGGCCGCGATCGAGGCCGGCCGGGCGGTCGCCCGCGAGGAGATCGCGGCAGGTGCCCAGCTCCTGCTGTCCGGTGACATGGGCATCGGCAACACGACCCCGGCGTCGGCGATGGTGGCCGCCGCCCTCGGCCTGCCCGCCGCCGAGGTGACCGGCCGCGGCACCGGCGTCGACGACGCCGCCCTCGAGCACAAGCAGGTCGTCGTCCAGCAGGCGCTCGACCGCGCCGGCGACCGGCTCGCCGACCCCGTCCAGACCCTGCAGGCCGTCGGCAGCGCCGACCTCGCCGCGACCGTGGGCTACCTGCTGCAGGCGGCCGAGAGCGGCGTACCCGTGCTCCTCGACGGGCTGATGTCCGTCGCCTGTGCGCTGACCGCCGACCGGATCGCGCCCGGCGCTGCCGCGTGGTTCGCCGCCGGGCACCGCTCCACCGAGCCGGCCCAGTCGCTGGCGCTGGAGAAGCTCGGCCTCGAGCCGGTCCTCGACCTCGGCCTGCGCCTCGGCGAGGGCTCCGGCGCCGTCGCCGCCGTCCCGGTCGTGCGCTCCGCGGTCGCCCTGCTGCGCGACGTCGCGCTGCTGGCCGACCTGATGCCGCCCGCCTGAGAGCCCGGGTGAGCGTGGACGCCGCCGTCGCGGGACGCAGCCTGCGGCTCGCGATCGGGATGCTGACCGCGCTGCGCGTCCCGGCCGTGCTGCGGGTGACCCCCGGCATCGCCACCGGTGCGCTGCTGGTCGCGCCGCTCGCCGTTCTGCCGCTGGGCGTCGGTGTCGGCGTGGTGCTGTGGGGCGGCGGGCGCCTCGGGCTGCACGCCGCCGCGGTCGCCTTCGTGGCGCTCGCCGTCCTCGCGGTCGGCAGCCGGGCGCTCCACCTCGACGGCCTCTCCGACGTCGCCGACGGGCTGACCTCGTCCTACGACCGGGAGCGGTCGCTGGCCGTCATGAAGTCGGGTACGGCGGGCCCGGCCGGTGTCGCCGCGCTCGTGCTCGTGCTCGGCGTGCAGGCCGCCGCGCTTGCGTGGTTCGTGCCCCGGGGCGGGGAGCTGCGCCCGGTCGTCTTCGCCGGCGCAGCGGTGTGCGCGTCGCGGGCAGCGCTCTGGATCACCTGCAGCACGCTGGCGCCGCCCGCCCGCGAGGACGGGCTCGGCGTCACCTTCACCCGGCGGATCCCGGTCGCGGTGACGCTGGTGGGCTGGGGCGTGATCGCCGCGCTCGCTGCCCTGGTCGACCCGGTGCGCGGACCCGTGACCGTCGTGGTCGCCGGCCTCGTGGTCGCGCTGCTCACGCGGCACTGTGTCCGGCGCTTCGGCGGCGTCACCGGCGACGTGTTCGGCGCCTCGATCGAGGTGGCGCTGGCGGTGCTGCTGGTCGGGCTCGCCGGCGCCTGACCTCAGAGCCTCAGCACCCGCCCGGCGACGACGAGGTGGACCTCGTCGCACACCTCGGCCACCTGCTGGTTGACCGTGCCGAGCAGGTCGCGGAAGAGCCGCCCCGACCGCTCCGCCGGTACGACGCCGAGACCGACCTCGTTCGTCACGAGCACCACCGGCACGGTCGATGCGGCGACCGCGGCGACCACGCGAGCCAGCTCACCGAGCACGTGCTCCTGGACCTCGCCGACCGGCGCGTCCCACAGTCCCGCCTCGTCGACGACCGCCGTCAGCCAGGTGCCGAGGCAGTCGACGAGCACCGGTCCGCCGGCGCTGCCGATCACACCGGCCACGTCGCGGGTCTCCTCGGTGCGCCAGGTCGCCGGCCGGCGCTCCCGGTGCGCGGTGATGCGCGCGGCCCAGTCGGCGTCGTCGTACACGGGTCCGGCGGCGACGTAGGTGACGGCGTCGTCGGCGGTGAACAGCGACTCGGCGTGGCGCGACTTGCCGGAGCGGACGCCGCCGGTGACCAGGACCTTCATGCGAGCGTGAACGCGACCTTGCGGGCCGCCACGTCGGCGGTCTCCAGGCGGGCCTTGACGTCCTCGCCGAGCGGGAGCGGGCGCTCGGAGGAGACCGGCGCCTCGACACCGACCTCGGCCAGCACCACCACGCCCTGTCGCGGCTCGTCCTCGCGGACGCTCGTCACGACACCGTCGAACTCCTCGCCGACGCGGTCGGCCAGCACCGCCGCCTCGATCAGGTCGAGGACGGCCCGCTCGTAGGCGCCCGCCCTGCGGGCGGAGTCCTGCAGCTCCTTCGGCAGGCCCGGGAGCGCCTGCCGCACCCAGTCGGGGACGGGCGTCCCGGCGCAGATCGCGAGGCACACCTCGCCGGCGTAGCGGTCGCCGAGACGGCGCAGCGGCGCGGTGACGTGGGCGTACTCGGCGGCGATCGCCGAGTGCCGGGTCTGCTCGGGCAGCTCGCCGTCGAAGGCGGCGTACCCGCTGCCGCGGAGCAGGCGGGTGCAGGCGACGACCATCGCCTGGTGCTGGGACCTCGACGGGTCGAGCGAGCGGATGAACTCGGGATAGTCCATGTCGGAGGGCCAGTCGACGCGGAGGCCCTTGGCCACGCGGCGCAGCCGTGAGACGTCGCGCGGGTCGGCGGGTGGCAGCGTGCGCAGGATGCCGACCTTCGCGCCGACCATCAGCGAGGCGGCGCCGATGCCCGTCAGGAGCGAGATCTGGGCGTTCCACTGCTCGACCGGCAGCTGCTGGCGGAAGACCAGCTCGAACCCGCCGTCGACCTCGTCGACCTCCTGCTCCGGCAGCGGGAGCGAGATGCCGCCGCGGTCGATCTCCTGCTTCTCGCGCAGCCGCCCCACCTCCCGGAGCAGCTGCAGCACCTCGCCGGCCGTGCCGTCGTCGAGCGCCTTCTGCGCGTCGACGTAGGACCAGCGGGCGGTCGAGCGGACCCGCGCCCGCTCGACGTGGACCTTCGTGGTCGTGCCGGCCTCGTCGAGCTCGATCGTCCACAGCAGCGCCGGGTGGACCTGGTCGGGCAGCAGCGAGGCGGCGCCCTCGGACAGCGCCGGCGGGTGCAGCGGGATCCGGCTGCCGGCGCCGTACAGCGTCTCGCCGCGGCGGTGCGCCTCGAGGTCGACGGGGTCGCCGGGCTCCACGAACGCGGCGACGTCGGCGATGGCGTAGTGGACGACGAAGCCGCTGCCTGCGCTCTCGATGTGCACGGCCTGGTCGAGGTCCATCGATCCCTCGGGGTCGATGGTGATGAACGGCAGGTCGGTCCGGTCCAGCTCGGGGAGTACGACGCCCGCGGCCGCCTGCTCCGCCGCGGCGGTCACCTCCGCGGGGAACTCGCCGGGGAGCTCGAGCTCCGTCGCGATCGCCCGCAGGCCCTCCTGCAGCGCCGGTGAGCTCGCGTTGACCCGGACCACGAGGTTGTTCGGCATGTGCTCGACCCTATCCTTGCGGCCGTGCTGATCCTGCTGCCACCGAGTGAGGGCAAGTCCACCCCGTCCCGGGGCAAGCCCCTCGACCTCGCGGCGCTCTCGTCACCGGAGCTGACCCCCGCCCGGGAGCAGGTGCTCGAGGCCCTGGTCGCCCTGTGCGCCGATGACCCGGTCAGGGCCGCCGAGGTGCTGGGCCTCTCCCCCGGCCAGGCCGACCTCGTGCTGCGCAACGCAGGGCTCCGGGAGGCACCCACCGCACGGGCCGACCGGATCTACACCGGCGTCCTCTACGACGCCCTCGACGTCGAGTCGCTCTCCGCGGCGGCGAAGCGCCGTGCGACCTCCCGGCTCGGGGTGGCCTCGAGCCTGTTCGGGCTGGTCCGGATGGGCGACCGCCTGCCGTCGTACCGGCTCTCGGGCGATGCCACCCTCCCCGACCTCGGCCCCGTCGCCGGCGTCTGGCGCGAGGCGCTGCCCGACGTGATGGCGGCCGCGATCGGGCGCGGCCTGTTCGTGGACCTGCGCTCGGGGATGTACGCCAACTTCTGGCGCCCGGGCCCGGAGCTCGCGAAGCGCACCGCGACCGTGCGCGTCCTCCACGAGCACAACGGCACCCGCAAGGTGGTCAGCCACTTCAACAAGGCGACCAAGGGACGCATCGTCCGCGCACTGCTCGAGGACGGCGCCGACCCGCGCACGCCCGCCGCGCTGGCGGCGACGCTGGAGCGGCTGGGGTGGACCGTGGAGATCGGGGCGCCGGGGAAGGCCGGGACCCAGCTCGACGTGGTGGTCAGCGAGCTGTAGCGGGCGTCGTACCGGACTGAATGGTCGTGAGATCGCCTGATCCACAGCCACTGGGTCCGGTACGACGGCCTGTGGATGAGCGGAAGCACGACCCGCCCCGTTCGCGCAGGGTGTGCGGGTGGAGTTGCACATCAGCCGACCGGGGATCGCGAGTCCACGACGGATCGATCCCCACGGCGTCACCGGTCCGACCCGCGGGCAGGCACGCGGTCCCCACTGGACCAACGTCGGACTCGGGGTCTACCGCCCGCGCTCGGCACCCGACAGCACCGAGCAGCGGATCGTCGACGCCGCTGCCAACGTGCCGTATGGCTGTGCCGTCACGGGCTGGGCGGCCCTGCGCTGGCTCGGCGCTCGGTGGTTCGACGGCCGGGCAGCCGACGGCTCACCGCTTCCGGTGCCGATCGCGGTCGGCGACCGGCACGCGAAGCGCGGGCATGACGAGATCATCGTCTCGGAGGACTGGCTGTTCCCCGGAGACGTGACAGTGGTCGACGGCCTGCCGATCACGACGCCGGTGCGATCGGTGACCTACGAGGCGCGGGTCGCGGACGGAGAGATCGCGGCCCTCCGGGCGATCGAGATGGCGGCGTACGACGACCTGGTCAGCATCGCCGAGCTGACGTCCTACACGGCCAGGCTGACCAGCCGCCCCGGCAAGGTGCGGCTCGAGGCCGCCCTCGCGGTCGCGGACGAGAACGCATGGTCGCCGATGGAGATCGTGATGCGACGCTTCTGGCAACGAGACCGGGACCGGCCGCTGCTGTGCAACCAACCCGTCTTCGACTTCGCTGGCAACCACCTGTTCACACCCGACCTGCTCGACGTCGAGGCCGGTGTCGCCGGGGAGTACGACGGCAGCGTCCACGACACCGGCCCGCGCCGCGGCAAGGACCTGGACCGTGCGGAGCTCACCCGCCGGCTCGGGATCGAGGTGGCGACCATGATGGCGGGCCAGGGCGAGCGGCAGCGGTTCCTGCACCGCCTCGACGGCGCGTACGAACGGGCCGCGCGCTTCGCCGGCCCACGCCTGTGGACCATCGAGCCGCCGGCGTGGTGGACGGACACCACGACGGTCGCCCGGCGCCGTGCCCTCGGCCCGGCCGAGCGCGAACGCTGGCTCGGCCACCGTCGTACCGGACTGAATGGTCGTGAAATCGCCTGATCCACAGCCACTGGGTCCGGTACGACGGGCGCCGGATCACCAGCGCCGGATCACCAGCGCCCGGTGTCCCGCAGCGTCCGCCGGCCCGGCGCGAGCGCGTTGAAGAAGCGCAGCGACCCGCGCTTCTCCCCCGTCCGCGGGTCGGGCCAGAACGCGATCACGGAGACGGCGGCGGGTGCGAGCTCCATCCGGAACAGCGCGTCCAGCGGCGCCTCCATCGCGTGCGCGACGAGGGTCTTGATCGGCGTCACGTGGCTGACCACGACCACCGTCCGGCCCTCGTGCGCCTCCAGGACCCGCTCGAGCCCGGCGAGCACCCGCTCGCGGACCTGGACGAAGGACTCGCCTCCCGGCGGAGGGGTCGCCATGTCGGCGAACCATGCCTCCATCCGCTCCTTGTCGCGCTCGGCGACCTCGGTGAAGGTGAGGCCGTCCCACTCGCCGAACTCCATCTCGGCGAAGCCGGGCTCCTCCTCGACCGGCAGGCCCAGCGCGGCGGCGACGATGTCCGCCGTCTCGCGGGTACGACGGACGGGCGAGGCCACGACGACGTCGATGCTCTCCTTCAGCTCGGTCAGCCACGCGGCCACCTCGGCGGCCTGGGCGCGGCCCTCCTCGGACAGCGCCGGGTTGTCGCCGCCGAGACCGCCGGAGAACCGGCGGCCGGTCGTGTGCGGGGTGACGCCGTGGCGGACGAGCACGATCGTGGTCGGCTCGCCGGGCCTGGAGGACGGCGAGGAGGCCTCCTCGGCCGCGGACTCGGGCTCGTCGGGGACACCGTCGCCGGGCACCGGGCCGGAGGCGAGAGTCACCCCGTCGCGCACGCCGTCCAGGGCCTCGTTGGCCAGCCGGTCGGCGTGGCTGTTCTCGGCCCGCGGCACCCACGTGTACGTCGTACCGGCCGGCGCGATCTCCGCCGCCTGGGCCGCGAGCACCTTCATGTCGGCGTGCTTGATCCGCCAGCGCCCCGACATCTGCTCGACGACGAGCTTGGAGTCCATCCGCACCTCGACCGACGCGCCGGGCGCGTGCTCGACCGCGAGGGCGAGCCCGGCGACGAGGCCGGAGTACTCGGCGACGTTGTTGGTAGCGACGCCGATCGTGCGGGCGTCCTCGGCGATCACCTCGCCGGTGGCGGCGTCGCGCAGCACGGCGCCGTACGCCGCCGGCCCGGGGTTGCCGCGAGAGCCGCCGTCGGCCTCGACGACGACCCGGGCGGGCGTCACCATCAGAGGCCGCTCTCGGCCGTCCGCACCAGGATCCGCTGGCACTCCTCGTGCCGGATCACGGTCTCGGCCGGGGTCGCCCGGATCTCGGCGAGCTCGCCGGCGTCGAGGGCCAGCTGGCAGCCACCGCACTGGCGGGCCCGCAACGCACCGACGCCGGTGCCGCCCTTGGCGGCACGGATCTTCTCGTAGAGCGCCAGCAGGTCGGCGGGCAGCTCGGCCGTGATCGCGTCGCGGCCCGAGGCCACCTGCGCGATCTCGGCGTCCAGCTCGGCCGCCTTCTCGTCGCGGGCGGTGGTCAGCTCGCCGAGCCGGGCGTCGAGCTCCTCGATCGCGGCGGTCAGCTCACCGAGCGCGGACTGCGCCTCCTCGAGCTGCTCCATGACCTCGAGCTCCTCGTCCTCGAGCGTCGAGATCCGGCGCTCCAGCGACTCCAGCTCGTGCTGCATCCGCTCCAGCGCCTTCGGATCCCCGATGGCGCCCGAGTCCATCCGCTCGCGGTCACGGGTACGACGCGCCTTGACCTGCTCCACGTCGGCGTCGGCCTTGGCCTGCGCGAGCGAGAGGTCGTCGACGACGATGCGCTGGTCGCGCAGCCGGCCGTCGACATCGGCCCGCTTCCCGAGCAGCTCCTTGATCTCGGCGGCCTGCGGCGGGTTGGCCCGCAGGTGCCGGAGCTGGTCGACCTGGGAGTCAAGCGCCTGGAGGTCGAGCAGGCGGAGCTGGGCGGCGGGGTCGGCGTTCACAGGTGCATTGTCCAAGGATCGGTGACGATGTCGCTCACCCGGGTCTCGAGAGCGTCGCCGAGCGCGTCGTGGAGGCGCTCGGCGAGGACCGGGAGCCAGGTCGACTCGGCCGCCCAGTGGGCCACGTCGACCAGCGCCGGGCCGCCCTTCTCGACGAACTCCGCCGCCGGGTGGTGGCGCAGGTCGCTGGTCACGTAGGCGTCGACGCCGAGCCCCGCGACCCGGTCGAGCAGGAAGTCGCCCGCGCCGCCGCAGACCGCCACGCGGCGGACCGGGCGGTCGCCGTCGCCGGCCACGCGTACGCCGTGGGCGGTCGCCGGGAGCACCGCCGCGACGTGCTCGGCGAACTCCCGCAGCGTCGCCTGCGCGACGGTGCCGATCCGGCCGGTCCCCGTCCCGGCCAGGCCCGGGTCGGCGAGCTCACTGACGTCGTACGCGGGCTCCTCGTAGGGGTGGGCGGCCAGCATCGCGCGGACCACCGCCGTGCGGACCGAGCGCTCGAGGACGGCCTCGACGCGCACCTCCTCGACGGTCTCCAGCTGGCCGATCGTCCCCACCATCGGGTTCGCGCCGTCGAGCGGCCGGAAGCGACCCTCGCCGGGGGCGCTGGTGAAGGACGCGAAGTCGTAGTCGCCGATCCGGCCGGCGCCGGCCTCGGCGATCGCGGCGCGCACGGGGGCGGCGGCGTCGGCGGGCACGAACACCGTCAGCTTGTCCCGCGGGCCGCCCGGCGCGGGGATGATCGGCTCGAGGTCGGTGAGCCCGAGCGCCAGCGCCAGCGACTCCGAGACGCCGCCCACGGCCTGGTCGGCGTTGGTGTGCGCGGTCAGCAGCGCGCAGTCGGCCTTCGCGAGGGTGTGCAGCGTGCGGCCCTTCGGGCTGGTCGCGGCGAACCCGTTGACCGGCTTGAGGAACAGCGGGTGGTGGACGACGAGCAGGTCGGCCTTCCAGTCCGCGGCCTGCTCCGCGACCGCGGGCGAGGGGTCGACGGCGAGCAGCACCTTCCGCACCTGCTGGGCCGGGTCGCCGTACACGAGCCCGACGGCGTCCCAGGAGTCGGCGGTCGCGGGCGGGTACCAGCCGTGGAGCAGGTCAACGACGTCCTTGAGCGCAGGCATGTCCGTCAGGCTACTGGTGGGTCGACGAGCGGCCAGAGGTTGATAGTGTGCGAGGGCCAGTCGACCTCCCCGGAGGTCAGGGAACCCGGTGTGAGTCCGGGACTGACGCGCAGCGGTGTGGGTGACGGGCGGAGCACGACGTCACTGGGTCCTCCGGGTCCTGGGAAGACGCTCCAGCCCGGATGATCCCGAGTCCGAAGACCTGCTGGCCCTTGCGGAGACCACCGCGAGGTCGAAGGGGCGATCGCGAGGAGCCCCGACCTCGAAGGACCACCCTTGGCCCCAGCAGCCACCACCCGCAGCCGGCCGGACCGCTGCCCCGGCATCGTGCACCCCTGGCCCGCCGACGACGGCGGGCTGGTCCGCATCCGCGTGCCCGGCGGCCAGGTGTCGACCGCGGCCCTGCGCGCGCTGGCCGAGGTCGCCGAGGAGTACGGCGACGGGCGGGTCCGCGTGACCGGCCGGGCCAACCTGCAGCTGCGGGCGATGCCGCTCGACGCCGGCGACCGGCTCGCCGCCCCCGCCCTCGAGGCGCTCGAGGCGACGGGGCTGCTGCCCTCGCGGGCCCACGACCGGGTGCGCAACGTCCTCGCCTCCCCGCAGACCGGCCTCGCCGGCGGCCACGCCGACCTGCGGCCCGTCGTGACCGCGCTCGACGCGCTGCTCCTCGACGACCCGGAGCTCGCCGGCCTGCCCGGCCGCTTCCTGTTCACCCTCGACGACGGCCGCGGCGACCTCGCCGACCGGCACAAGGACCTCGGCCTGGTCGCGCTCGACGCCGGCAGCGCCCAGCTCCGCGTCGGCGAGGGGTACGGCGCCGTGGTCGACCTGCGCGACGCGGCAGGCTCGCTCGCCGGGCTGGCCCGCGACTTCCTCGCCGCGCGCGGCACGGGGCCGGCGGCCGCGTGGCACGTCGACGAGCTGCCCGCGCCGCTCGTGGCGCCGGTCCCGGCCGAGCCGGCGGGCGTCGTACACGCGCCGGCGCTGGGGTACGGCGAGGTCCCCGGCGGCGAGCACGTCCGGGTCGGCGACGACGGCCTCGACCTCCCGACCATCGCCGGCTGGAGCGCGACGACCGTGGTCGTCACGCCCTGGCACGGCGTGCTCATCCCGACGTCGGCTTCCCTGGAGGAGGGCCCATGACCGAGCTGACCGCTCCCCCGCGCCGCTACGACTACATCGCCGACGGGCCGGCGATCTATGTCGACTCGTTCGCGACGATCCGCCGCGAGTCGGACCTCTCGCTGGTGCCGGCCGACGCCGAGAAGGTCGCCGTCCGGATGATCCACGGCAGCGGGCAGACCGACCTGGTCAAGGACCTGGTCGTCCACCCCCGCCTCGTCGAGGCGGCGCGCGGTGCGCTCGACTCCGGAGCGCCGATCCTCTGCGACGCACGGATGGTCGCCATGGGCATCACCGCCGGCCGGCTCCCCGCCGACAACCCGGTGCACTGCTTCCTCACCGACGAGCGGGTGCCGGCGCTGGCCAAGGAGTGGTCGACCACCCGCACCGCCGCTGCGGTGTCACTGTGGGAGCCGCTGCTGGAGGGCTCGGTCGTCGCGATCGGCAACGCCCCGACCGCGCTCTTCCACCTGCTCGAGATGATCCTCGACGGCGGCCCGCGCCCGGCCGCGATCGTCGGCTGCCCGGTCGGCTTCATCGGCGCCGCCGAGTCCAAGGACGCGCTCGCCGCCTTCGCGGACGACCACGGCATCGACATCCCGTTCGTCACCGTCCGCGGGCGCCGCGGCGGCTCCGCGATGGCGTCGTCGGCGGTCAACGCCCTCGCCCAGGAGGAGGAGTAGCCGTGGCCGGCAGCTTCCACGTCGTCGGCATCGGGCCGGGCGACCCCGAGCTGATCACCCGCAAGGCCGAGCGCCTGATCGGTGCCGCCTCGGTGGTGGCCTTCCACGCGGGCGTCCGCAAGGAGTCGCACGCGCGCCGGATCGCTGCACACCTGGTCCCCGCGGACGCGGTCGAGGAGGAGCTGCGCTACCCCGTCACGACGGGCACGACCGACCACCCGGGCGGGTACGTCGGCGCGCTGGCCGACTTCTACGACGACTGCGAGGCCCGGCTCGCCGTCCACCTCGAGGCCGGCCGCGACGTCGTACTCCTGGCGGAGGGCGACCCGCTCTTCTACGGCTCGTCGATGTACCTCGTCGACCGCTTCCGCGACCGCTTCGCCGTCGACGTCGTCCCCGGGGTGCCGGCCTTCGCGGCCGCCACCGCCACCATCCCGGCGCCGCTGGTGCGACAGGACGACGTCCTGACCGTGCTCCCCGGCACCCTGCCCGAGCCCGAGCTCGCCCGCCGCCTCGCCGACACCGACGGCGCCGTGATCATGAAGCTGGGCCGCACCTTCCCCGCCGTCCGCTCCGCACTGGAGCAGGCCGGGCGGCTGGAGGGAGCGATGTACGTCGAGCGCGCCTCCCAGCCCGAGGAGCGGTGGCTGCCCGTCGCGGAGGTCGACGAGGCGTCGGTGCCGTACTTCTCGCTCATCGTCGTGCCGGGTGACTCGGCGCGGCCGGCGACGGCGGCCCGCCTCCGCGCGGCCGAGCCCGCCCCGGTGGTCGAGGAGGTCCCGCAGCGACCGTCACGAGACCCCCGGGCCGCCGAGCTCCTCGTCATCGGCCTCGGCCCCGGCCCCGACGGCTGGCTGACCCCCGAGGCCACCGCCGCACTGGCCGAGGTCCAGCACGTGGTCGGCTACGCGCCGTACGTCAACCGCGTCCCCCAGCGCCCCGGCCTCCAGCGCCACGCCTCCGGCAACACGGTCGAGGTCGACCGGGCCCGGTTCGCGCTCGACCTCGCCCTGCGCGGCGAGCGGGTCGCGGTGGTCTCCGGCGGCGACGCCGGGGTCTTCGGGATGGCTGCCGCGGTCTTCGAGGCGGCGGCCGACCCGGCCCACCCCGAGCACGCGAGCGTCCCGGTGCGGGTGCTGCCCGGCGTGAGCGCGATCCAGGCGGTCGCCGCTCGTGCCGGCGCGCCGATCGGCGCGGACTTCGCGGTGATGAGCCTGTCGGACCGGCTCAAGCCGTGGCCGGTGGTGGAGCGGCGGCTGCGGGCCGTCGCCGAGGCGGACCTGGTGCTCGGCATCTACAACCCGGCCTCGCGCTCGCGCCGCGAGCAGGTCGTGGAGACGCAGAAGATCCTGCTCGAGCACCGCTCCCCCGACACCGTGGTGGTCGTGGGCCGCGACGTCGGCCGCGCCGAGGAGTCGCTGACCGTGACCACGCTCGGTGGGCTCGACACGGACGCCATCGACATGAAGTGCCTGCTGATCGTCGGCGCCTCCTACACACGCGTGGAGCCCAACGGCACGGTCTGGACGCCCCGGTGGGTCGAGTGATGGGCGGAGTGAAGGTGACGGTCGTCGGCGTCGGCGCCGACGGCCACCTCCCGCCCGCGTCGCTGGCTCTCGTCACCGGCGCCGAGGTCCTCCTCGGCGGCGAGCGCCACCTCGGCCTGGTCCCTCCGGTCGAGGGCCAGGAACGCCGCCCGTGGCCGCGCCCGCTGTCGTCGCTCGCCTCCTTCCTCGGTGAGTACGACGGCCGGCGGGTCGTCGCGCTGGCCTCGGGTGACCCCCTGGTCTCCGGGATCGGTACGACGCTCATCCGGCTGCTCGGCGCCGACGCGGTCGACGTCGTACCAGCGGTGTCGTCGGTGGCGCTCGCGCGGGCCCGGATGGGCTGGTCCGCGGAGGAGTCGACGGTGGTGACGCTGGTCGGGCGCGATCCCGCGGCGCTGCGGCGCGAGCTGGTCGCGGGAGCGCGGATCCTGGTGCTGTCGTCCGACGAGACGACCCCGATGACCGTGGCCGAGCTGCTGGACACCGAGGGCTTCGACGACACCCGGATGACGGTCCTGGGCGACCTCGGCTCGGACGACGAGTTCCGCTACACGAGCCGGCCGACCGACTTCGGCGCGTGGTCCGGGCCGCTGCCCCGGCTCAACGTGATCGCGGTCGAGGTGCCCGCCACCGAGGACGACCTCAACTCGTGGGCGACCGGCGTCCCCGACCACCTCTTCGAGCACGACGGCCAGCTCACCAAGCGCGACGTCCGCGCCAGTGCACTGTCGCGGCTCGCGCCCCGCCCCGGCCAGCTGCTGTGGGACATCGGGGCCGGCGCCGGCTCGATCGGCATCGAGTGGCTGCGCGCCCACCCGCGCACCAACGCGGTCGCGGTCGAGGTCGACCCGGAGCGCGCCGCCCGGATCGCCCGCAACGCGGAGTCGTTGGGCGTCCCACGGCTGTGGGTCGTCGAGGGCAGGGCGCCCGACGCGCTCGCCGATTTGCCGCAGCCGCACGCGGTCTTCGTCGGCGGCGGTGCCACGGCGCCCGGGCTGCTCGACCTGTGCCGCGAGCGCCTCGCACCCCACGGTCGGCTCGTCGCGCACGGCGTGACCCTGGAGACCGAGCAGCTGCTGGTCGCCGCCTTCCACGCGCACGGCGGCGAGCTCACCCGCCTGTCGGTCGAGCACGTGACGCCGCTGGGCGGACGCTTCACCGGCTGGACGCCCGCGCGCGCGGTGACCCAGTGGGCCTGGACGAAGGAGACCGCATGACGGTGCACTTCGTGGGCGCCGGTCCCGGCGCCGCCGACCTGATCACCCTGCGGGCGGCCTCGCTGCTCGGCGTCGCCGACGTGGTCCTCTTCCCCGGCACCTACATCGACATGGCCGTCCTGTCGCACTGCCGCGACGACGCCGACCTCGTCGACACCCAGGAGCTCGACCTCGACCGGATCACGGCGGTGATGGTCGAGGCGCACGCGGCCGACCGGGACGTCGTACGACTGACGTCGGGCGACCCGTCGCTCTACTCGGCGCTGCACGAGCAGACCCGCCGCCTCGACGCGGCCGGGGTGCCGTGGGACGTCACCCCCGGCGTCCCCGCCTATGCCGCTGCGGCCGCGATCGTCGGGCGCGAGCTCACGGTGCCGCTCGTCGCGCAGTCCGTCGTGCTCACCCGGACCCAGGCCCGCTCGACGGCGATGCCGGAGCGCGAGTCGCTGGCGGCGTTCGCTGCCACCGGCGCCACGCTGGTGCTGCACCTGGCGATCACCCGGACCCGCGAGCTGATGGCCGAGGTCGCGCCCTTCTACGGCGAGGACTGCCCGGTCGCCGTCGTGTCCCGGGCCTCGCAGCCCGAGGAGCTCGTGCTGCGCGGCACGGTCGCCACCGTGCCGGCGCTGGTCGAGGAGGCGGGCCTGCGCCAGGCGGCCGTGATCCTCGTCGGTCCGGCGCTCGCCTCCGCGTCGGACGCCGAGTCCTACCTCTACTCCACCGAACGAGTCGCCCGGAAGGAGCGTCTGCGATGACGCAGCAGTTCCCGTTCAGCGCGGTGGTCGGGGCGGACGGTCCCGACGGCCCCGACCCGATGGCCCTCGCGCTGCTGCTCACCACGATCGCCCCCGACGTCGGCGGCGTCCTCGTCCGCGGCGAGAAGGGCACCGCGAAGTCGACCATCGTCCGTGCCCTCGCCGCCGTCCTGCCGCCGATCGACGTGGTCGCGGGCGACCGGTTCTCCTCCGACCCGCGCGACCCGGGCCTGTCCCCCGACGGACCGTTCGGACCGGACGCACCGGTCGAGACCCGGCCCGTTCGACTGGTCGAGCTGCCCGTCGGCGCCACCGAGGACCGCGTGCTCGGCTCGCTGCACCTCGAGCGCGCCCTGTCGGAGGGCAAGGCGGAGTACGAGCCCGGACTGCTGGCCCGTGCCCACCGCGGGATCCTGTACGTCGACGAGGTCAACCTGCTCCACGACCACCTCGTCGACCTGCTGCTCGACGCGGCGGCCATGGGTCGTTCGACGGTCGAGCGCGACGGCGTCTCGGTGGAGCACGCCGCCCGCTTCGTCCTCGTCGGCACGATGAACCCCGAGGAGGGCGAGCTGCGGCCGCAGCTGCTCGACCGGTTCGGCCTGACCGTCGAGGTCGCCGCGCCCCGCGACCCGGCGCTGCGAGCCGAGGTCGTCCGCCGCCGGATGGCGTACGACGCCGACCCGGCCGCCTTCGCCGAGCGCTACGCCGACGCGGAGGCCGCGCTGCGGGGGCGGATCGCCGACGCGCAGGCGCTCGTGGGCGTCGTACGACTGACCGACGCGGGCCTGCTCAAGATCGCCGAGGTGTGTGCGGCCTTCGACGTGGACGGCCTGCGCGCCGACATCGTCACCGCCCGGACCGCGGTCGCCCACGCCGCGTGGTCGGGACGGACCGAGGTCACCCTCGATGACATCCGCGTGGCCGCGACCCTGGCGCTCCCGCACCGTCGCCGGCGCAAGCCGTTCGACGCCCCGGGACTCGACGAGGACCTGCTCGACCAGGTGCTCGGCGACGAGGAGCTGCCGCCCGACGACGACCCGGAGCCGGACCCGCAGCCGGACGGCCCCGACGGCGCCGGCCCCGACGACGCTGGCGACGCTCCGGTGGACGACCCGGCCGACGAAACGGCCAACTCGACGGATCAAACCGACAACTCGACGGACGAAACCGCCAACTCGGCGGACCAAACCGCCAACTCGGCGGACCAAACGGCCAACTCGGCGGGCGGGACCGACAACTCGACGGTGGCGGGGACCGGGTCGACCTACCGGACGCGGCTGCTGACGGTGCGCGGCGTCGGGACCGGGACGGCCGGGCGCCGGAGCCGGGCACGTACGAGCAACGGTCGCCGGATCGGCGCCGCCGTGCCGACCGGTGACCACAGCGGCGCGATCCACCTGACCGAGACGATCCGCGCGGCTGCGCCCCACCAGGGTGCGCGCGGCCGGACCACCGGGCAGCTCGTCCTGCGAGCGCAGGACCTGCGCGTCGCCGTACGGGAGGGCCGGGAGTCCAACCTGGTGCTCTTCTGCGTCGACGCGTCCGGTTCGATGGCGGCCCGCAAGCGGATGGAGCAGGTCAAGACCGCCGTGCTGAGCCTGCTGCTCGACGCCTACCAGCGCCGCGACAAGGTCGGCCTGGTCACCTTCCGGGGTACGACGGCCGAGGTGGCGCTGCCGCCGACGCACTCGGTCGACGCCGCAGCCCAGCGGCTGGAGGAGCTGCCCGCCGGTGGGCGCACCCCGCTGGCCGAGGGCCTGCTGGAGGCCGCCCACCTGCTCGCCGTCGAGCACACCCGCGACCCGCAGCGCCGGCCGCTGCTCGTCGTGGTCACCGACGGTCGCGCCACCGCGGGGGCCGACGCGGTGGCCCGCTCCCGGATGGCCGCCGGCGTCCTCGCGGGGGCCGGGATCACCGCCGTCGTCGTCGACTGCGAGTCCGGCCCGATGCGGATGGGCCTGGCCGCGACGCTGGCCGAGCACCTCGGCGCCGAGCACGTCCCGATCGGCGAGGTGAGTGCCGAGGCGCTCCTCGACGTCACCCGGAGGGCAGCATGACCGCCACCACCGACCTGTACGACGTCATCGCCCGCCGCCGCGACGTCCGGGCGGAGTTCACCGGGGCCCCGGTGCCCGACGACGTGCTGCACCGGGTGCTGGAGGCCGCCCACCGGGCTCCCAGCGTCGGCATGAGCCAGCCGTGGGACTTCGTGGTGGTGCGCGACCCCGACACCCGCCGGGCCTTCCGCGACCACGTCGCCCACGAGCGCGACACCTTCGCCGCCAGCCTGCCGCCCGAGCGCCGCAGCACCTTCGACCGGATCAAGGTCGAGGGCATCTGCGAGTCGTCGATGGGCGTCGTCGTCACGCACAGCCAGGGCCGCGGCGGGCAGCACGTGCTCGGCCGGCACGCGATCGCCGACGCCGGCCTCTACTCGACCGTGCTGGCGATCCAGAACCTCTGGCTGGCCGCCACCGCCGAGGGCCTCGGCCTGGGGTGGGTGTCCTTCTACCGCGAGCCCTTCCTGCAGGAGCTGCTCGGCATCCCGCAGGACGTGCGCCCGGTGGCGTGGCTCTGCCTCGGCACCGTCAGCCACCTGGAGGCCGTGCCCGACCTGGAGCGCCACGGCTGGCGCTCGCGCCGGCCGCTCGCCGACGCCATCCACGCCGACACCTGGCAGCACAAGGAGACCGACCATGCCTGAGGGCCAGCCGCTCGTCGTACCCAACGACGGGCTGACCACCCGCCAGCGCCGCAACCGGCCGCTGGTGATGGTGCACACCGGCGACGGCAAGGGGAAGTCGACCGCCGCCTTCGGCCTCGCCCTGCGCGGGTGGAACCAGGGCTGGGACATCGGCGTCTTCCAGTTCGTGAAGTCCGCGAAGTGGCGCCTCGGCGAGCAGACCGCCTTCGAGCAGCTCCCCGACGACGGCTTCGGCACGGTCGAGTGGCACAAGATGGGCTCCGGCTGGTCGTGGTCGCGCAAGGCCGGGTCCGAGGAGGACCACGCCGCCGACGCCGCCGAGGGCTGGGCCGAGATCAAGCGCCGGATCGCCGCCGAGCAGCACGACCTGTACCTGCTCGACGAGTTCACCTACCCGATCAACTGGGGCTGGGTGGACATCGACGACGTCGTGGAGACCCTCGCCAACCGGCCCGGCCACCAGCACGTGGTGATCACCGGCCGCCGCGCGGACCCGAAGCTGGTCGAGCTCGCCGACCTGGTCACCGAGATGACCAAGGTCAAGCACCCCATGGACGCCGGCCAGAAGGGCCAGAAGGGCATCGAGTGGTGACGCCCCTGCCCCGCGTCGTCGTCACCGCCCCGGCCACCGGCCAGGGCAAGACGACCGTCGCCACCGGCCTGATGGCCGCGCTGGCGGCGGCGGGGCACGCGGTCAGCGGCCACAAGGTCGGCCCCGACTACATCGACCCCGGCTACCACGCCCTCGCCTGCGGACGCCCCGGCCGCAACCTCGACCCGCACCTCGTCGGCGAGGGACTCGTCGCGCCGCTGCTGCTGCACGGCGCGCGGGACGCCGACGTCGCCGTCGTCGAGGGCGTGATGGGCCTGTACGACGGCCGCATCGGCGGCAACGGCTTCTCCTCCACCGCCCACGTGGCGGCGCTGACCCGCACCCCGGTCGTGCTCGTCGTCGACATCTCCCGCTCCTCGCGCTCGATCGGCGCGGTCGTGCACGGCATGGCGACCTGGGACCCGACCGTCGAGGTCGCCGGGGTGATCCTCAACCAGGCCGGCTCCGCGCGGCACGCGGACGAGGTCCGCTCCTCGATCTCCCTGCCCGTGCTGGGCGCCATCCCCCGCGACGCCTCGATCGCCACGCCCTCGCGCCACCTCGGGCTGGTCACCGCCGCCGAGCGGGGCGGCGCCGCGGAGGTCGTGGCCCGGCTGGCCGAGGTGGTCACCGAGCACGTCGACCTCGACGCCGTGCTGGCGATCGCGCGCTCCGCACCGGACCTCGACGCCACCGCCTGGAGCCCGGTCCCGGTGGTCGAGGAGGTTGCGCAGCAACCGTCACGAGACCCCCGGGACCGCAAGCGCGTCGCCGTCGCCGCCGGCCGCGCCTTCACCTTCCAGTACGCCGAGACCGCCGAGCTCCTCGCCGCCCACGGCTGCGACGTCGTCCCCTTCGACCCGGCCTCCGACCCCGCGCTCCCCGCGGGCACCGCCGGTCTCTACCTCGGCGGCGGCTTCCCCGAGGTCCACGCCGCCGACCTCGCCGCCAACACCTCGCTGCTGGCCGAGATCCGAGGTGCCGTGCGCGACGGGCTCCCCACGGTCGCCGAGTGCGCCGGCCTGCTCTACCTGTGCCGCTCCCTCGACGGCGTCCCCATGGCCGGGGTGCTCGACGCCGACGCCGTGATGACCGGCCGCCTCACGCTGCGCTACCCCGTCGCCACCGGCGCGGCCGAGACGCTGCTGACCCGCGCCGGCGAGCAGGTCACCGGCCACGAGTTCCACCGCACCACGGTCACGCCGACGACCAAGGGCACGCCGGCGTGGACGGTCGAGGGAGAGGAGGTCGGCTTCGCATCGCCTACGCTGCATGCGTCGTACCTCCACACCCACTGGGCCGGCCACCCACAGCTGGCTGCACGATTCTCGGAAGCGGTGCACGCCCATGGATGACCCGCTGCGCCACCACGGCGACGTCGAGGCCCGCGGCGCCGTCCTCGACTTCGCCGTCAACGTGTACGACGGCCCGCGCCCCTCGTGGCTCGACCACGCGCTCCACGCCTCGATCGACGCGGCCGGCGCCTACCCCGACGCCGACCGCGCGCGGGCCGCGGCCGCCCGCCACCACCGGCGGCCGCAGGACGGCGTCCTCGTCACGGCCGGCGCCGCCGAGGCGTTCACCCTCGTCGCGCGACTGCGCCCCTGGCGCCGACCCGTCGTCGTGCACCCGCAGTTCACCGAGCCGCACGCCGCGCTCGAGCAGGCCGGGCACCGGGTGACGCCGGTGGTGCTCCCGCCGCCGTACACGCTCGACCCGACGCTGGTCCCCGACGACGCCGACCTCGTGGTCGTCGGCAACCCGACCAACCCCACCGGCGTCCTGCACCCGGCCGACGAGATCCGGGCGCTGCTGCGCCCCGGTCGCGTGGTCGTGGTCGACGAGGCCTTCATGGACTGCGTGCCCGGCGAGGCCGAGTCGCTCGCCGGCGTGCGGCTGCCGGGCCTCGTCGTCATCCGCTCGCTCACCAAGCACTGGGGCATCCCGGGCATCCGGGCGGGCTACCTCGTCGGCGACGCCATGGTGGTCACCGGCCTGGCGCTCAACCAGACGCCGTGGTCGGTCGGCACCACTGCGGCGGCCGCGGTCGAGGCCTGCACGACCCCGGTGGCCGCCACCGAGGCCCACCGCCGCGCCGAGCAGATCCGCGACGGGCGCGAGCACCTCGAGAAGGGCCTCGCCGACCTCGGCATCGACTTCCTGCCGTCCGCCGCGTCCTTCGTCCTCGCCCGGCCCGGTGCCGGCGTGCACGACGAGCTCCGCGCGCAGGGCATCGCGGTGCGCCGCGCCGACACCTTCCCCGGCCTGGACGAGTCGTGGATCCGGGTCGCCGTGCGCGCGCCCGAGGTCACCGACCGGCTGCTGGCCGCGCTCAGCCGGCTGCCCCACCGTCCCCCGACGCCGCCACCACCACAGCAGCGCTGACCGCCGCCGAGGCCGCCGAGCTCGCGGCGACGACCGCTGCCCTCGCGGCCGAGCCCGCCCAGTCGCCCTTCGCGATCTCCTTCGCCCGTCGTACGGCGGCGCGACGCTCCGGCGCGGGCACGAGGCGCTTGACCACCCCGCCCGCCTGGAGCAGGCCGACGAGCGGCCCCGTCACGTCGTCCGGCGGGACCTGGCCCGCCAGCACCGCACGCACCGAGGCGACGAGCCGCTCCCGGCGCGCGGGGTCGACGACGTCGTACCTCGTCGTCGGGAAGACACCCAGCACGCGCGCGCGGCGCGGCGCCAGCGCCTCCTCCGCGACGAGCTGCTCCAGCACCAGGGCCCGCGCGCCCTTCCCGAGCCTCGGGACCAGCGCGGAGGCCCTCGGGTCCCGGCCCGGCCGCAGCCGGGCGAGAGCCCGGTCGTGGGGCAGCGAGTCCAGCGGCCGTCCGGTGACCAGGCGCACCCGGGCCTTCCTCGGCGCTCCCCGGACGTCGGCCCGCTCGGCCAGCACCAGGTCCACCAACAGCGCTCCACCGAGGACCGGATCCGTCTCGCTCGACCCGAGCAGGCTGCGGCCGGTGACGGGATCGATCGTGACCAGGACCAGGTCGCTCGCGACGCTCATGTCCCGACGATAGGAGAAGCCGAGCAGAAAGGACGTCCACGCGGGCACTCCGCTCCCCCACGAAGGCCTTCGATGCCCTAGGCTCGCCCTGCAGGCACGAGGAAGCCGGTGGGACTCCGGCACAGTCGCGCTACTGTGACACCGCCTCCGCCCTCGTGGACGGGGTGGTGAAGTCAGGAACGAGTGCCTGCACCACCTCAACCCACTGACCAGGGACGCTGAATCCCTGAGGAGGCCTCCATGTCGCAGACCACCGCCACCCCGACCGCGGTCGTCACCGTTCCCGTCGTCCCGCTGCTCAAGCTGGGCACCTGGGTCGTCTTCTTCGGCCTGCTGGCGATGCTCGCCATCTTCTTCGTGAGCGCCGACCAGGGCGCCCTCTCGCTCCCGGCCGGCAACGCCGTCCACGAGTGGGTGCACGACGCGCGCCACCTGCTCGGCTACCCCTGCCACTGAGCGGGGATCCCGCCATGGGCACCACTCCCGGGGAGAGCTCTGCCCTCAGCCCGGCAGCCTTCCTCATCCGTGGCCTCGCGGTCGGGATCGTCGCGGGCCTGATCGCCTTCGTCGTCGCGTTCGCCCTCGGTGAGCCGCAGGTCGACGACGCGATCGCGCTCGAGGAGTCCGCGGCCGCGCAGATGACCCCCGAGGAGGTCGCCGCCGAGGAGGCCGCGGCCGCCGAGGAGGACCACTCCGGCATGGTCGAGATCTCCCGCGAGAACCAGAAGAGCTGGGGCCTGCTGACCGGCATGCTCGCGATCGGCGCCGCCCTCGGCGGCCTCACCTCGCTGGCCGCCGCAGCGGTCCTCGGTCGCCTCGGCGGCCTGTCGGCCCGCGGGTCGACGGCGCTGGTCGGCCTGCTCGGGTTCGTCGCGGTCGCGCTCGTGCCCTTCGCGAAGTACCCCGCCACGCCGCCCGCGGTCGGGAGCGGGGACACGATCGGGGGCCGCACGGCGTCGTACTTCGCGCTGCTGCTGGTCTCCGTGCTCGCCGCCATCGCGGTGGTCGTGCTGGCCAACAAGCTGCTCGGCCGCCTCGACGGCTGGACGACCGCGCTGGTCGGCGCCGGTGCCTACCTCGCCGTCGTGGTGCTCGCGGGCTACCTCCTGCCGAGCGTCAACGAGCTGGGCGACTTCCCGGCCGACACGCTGTGGTACTTCCGCCGGGCCTCGCTGGTCACCCTCGCCACGCTGTGGGCGGTCATCGGCATCGGCCTCACCGCGCTCGTGGGCCGGATGTACGACCGCGTCGCGGCGGACCACGCGCGCCGCCAGCTGGCCGCCAGCCTGTGACCTCGACGAGCACGGCCCGGGCCGCCGGGCTGCTGCTCGGGTACGCCGCGGACCGGCTCCTCGCCGATCCGCGGCGCCTCCACCCCGTCGCCGGCTTCGGGCAGCTCGCCGCCTCCCTCGAGCGCCGCACCTGGCGCGACGACCGGGCGGCCGGTGTCGTGCACGTGGCGGTCCTGGTCGGCGGCGCGGTGGCGCTGGGCGCCGCCACCGAGGCCGTCGTACGACGCCCGCTGCCGCGCACGCTGGCCACGGCCGCCGCCACGTGGGCGGTCCTGGGCGGCACGTCGCTCGACCGCGAGGCCGCCGCGGTCAGCCGCCTCCTGGCCGACGGGCGGCTGCCGGAGGCCCGGGTGCAGCTGACCCACCTGGTGGGCCGCGACACCTCGCGGCTCGAGGAGGGCGAGGTCGTCCGGGCCACCTTGGAGTCCCTGGCCGAGAACACCAGCGACGCGGTCGTGGCGCCCCTCGTGTGGGGTGCCGTCGCCGGCGTACCGGGCCTGCTCGGGTACCGCGCCGCGAACACGCTCGACGCGATGGTCGGCCACCGCAGCCCCCGCTACGAGCGGTTCGGCTGGGCCGCGGCTCGTTTCGACGACCTGCTCAACCTGCCGGGCTCCCGGCTCACCGCGGCGCTCGCCACGGGGATCGGACCGGACCGGGCGGGCGCGTGGCGGACCTGGCGACGCGACGCGGCCGGCCACCCCAGCCCCAACGCCGGTCCGGTCGAGGCGTCCTTCGCGGGCGCGCTCGGCATCCGGCTGGGAGGCACCAACGACTACGCCGGCCGGATCGAGCACCGGGCCGTGATGGGCGACGGGCCGCTCCCCGACCGGACCGACCTGGACCGCGCCCGCACGCTGGCCCGCCGGATCGGGGCCGGTGCCGTCCTCGCCGCCGCCACGCTGGCAGGGGCCCGCGCGAGGCGCTGAGCAGCAGGCCGACGTATCAACCGGACCGGTTCCGCACTCCGTGGGGTGTCAGCAACACCCCTCGGAAAGGAACTGACATGCCTGTCCAACCCCCCAACCGCACCCTCGCCCGAGCCCTCCCGGTCGGCGTGCTCTCCCTCGCCCTCGGCGCGGCCGCCACGGTCGCCGCCTCGGGCGACCCGGGCGTCAGCCCGCAGCACTACACCGATGCGCTCGCCCCGGGCGCATCGGTGACGATCACCAAGACGGTCGAGACGCCGCCCATCCCGCCCAACCCGGACATCGTGTTCCTCGCCGACACCACGACGAGCATGACGGCGAGCATCGGGAACGTGCAGTCCAACGCCAACAGCATCGTCAGCCAGATCCTCGCGGCCCAGCCGACGGCACGGTTCGCGGTGGCCGACTACAAGGACGCCGAGGACGCCACGGGCTACTTCCTGCTCCGCCAGCAGCTCACGGCCGACACCTCCGCCGTCACGGCCGGGATCAGCTCGTGGACCCCGCTGTCGGGCGGCGGGAGCGACGCGGAGGAGGACTGGATCGGCGCGCTCGCGCAGATCCCGACCGCGATCGACTTCCGTGACGACGGCACCCCGATCGTCGTGATGTTCGGCGACTCGAGCAGCGAGGACCCGTCGGGCGGCCACTCGCTCGCCCCGACCACGGCAGCCCTGCAGGCGGCCGGCATCCGGGTCATCGCGATCTCGGTGCCGGGGGCCGACGGCTACCTGTGGGACGGCCTCGACTCGGAGGGCCAGGCCAGCTACGTGACGTCGCAGACGGGCGGCACCCTCACCGCGGCCAACCCCGACCAGGTCTCGGACGTGATCCTCAGCCAGCTGCAGAACCTGCCGGCCGAGGTCACCCACGAGGTCACCTGCGACGCGGGCGTCACCGCCTCGCTGACGGCGACGTCGCCGACCACCGTCACCAGCGGCGGCACCGTCACCTTCGACGAGACCATCACGCTGGCCGGCGACGCGCCGCAGGGCGAGACGGTGTCGTGCCAGGTGTCGTTCAAGGTCAACGGCCAGGTCCCCGGGCCCGCGTTCGTGCAGACCGTCGAGATCGACGTGAAGGACGTGACGCCCCCGGTGGTCACCGTCGAGAGCAAGACCGTCGAGGCCACCGGTCCCGACGGCGCCGTGGTCGGGTACGACGCCAGCGCGGTCGACAACGTCGACGGCCCGCTGACGCCGACCTGCGTGCCCCCGTCGGGGTCGCAGTTCCCGCTCGGCACCACGACGGTCGCCTGCGAGGCCACCGACGCCGCCGGCAACACCGGCCACGGGTCGGGCGCGATCGAGGTGGTCGACACCACCCCGCCGACCGTCGCCTGCGCCGAGTCGACCAACCCGGGCGGCAACACGCCGAAGGCGGGCGGCACCCGGCCGAACCCGCAGGGCCAGAACCAGGACGGCTTCTACCGGCTCGACGCCACCGACGTCGTCGACGCCGACCCCGAGGTCTACCTGCGCGACACCGGCAGCGGCCACGTCTGGGGGCCGTTCGCCAGCGGCCAGCGGATCAAGTACACCGAGTCGGCCTCCGGTCCGACGCAGAAGCAGCTGGGCGGCAGCGGGATCCTGCACCTGACCGGCACCGGGGACGCCGAGCTGTACGCCGAGGACTTCTCCGGCAACGTCTCCGCCCCGGTGGCGTGCCTGGTCCCGGCCCCGCCGAAGTAGCACCCCGCCACCCGTCGTACCGGACGGAATGGTCGCGAGATCGCCGGATCCACGACCAGGACGTCCGGTACGACGGCGCTACGTCCCGATGATCGCGTCGGCGTTGCGGCCGACCCAGCGCAGCAGCGGCACCATCACCTCGGCGAGGTCCTCGCCGAGCGGGGTCAGGCTGTAGTCGACGCGCGGCGGCATCACCGGCTGCTGCTCCCGGTGGACCAGGCCGTCGGCCTCGAGGGTCTTCAGGGTCTGGGCGAGCATCTTCTCGCTGATGCCCTGCGCGCGTCGGCGCAGCTCGCTCCAGCGCTGCGGGCCCTCGGTCAGCGAGACCAGCACGAGCACGCCCCACTTGCTCATCACGTGGTCGAGCAGCACGCGGCTGGAGCACGCCGCCGGGAAGACCCCACCGGGGAACTGCTCGAAGATGCTCGGCGCCTCGACCGGGCTCATACTTTCTGCCACGGAAGTACCTTACTTCAAAGTGCGTACTCTCCATTGGGAAGCAACCCTCCGGACGACCCGTTGAGGACATCGACAAGCACGATCCCCAACCCCGTTCGGAAGGTTCCCACCATGTCGTTCGTCATCACCGGTGCCACCGGCCAGCTCGGTCGCCACGTCGTCGAGTCCCTCCTCGCCAAGGGCGTCCCCGCCGACCAGGTCGTCGCCCTCGGCCGCGACGAGGAGCGCCTCGCCGGCCTCGCCGCCCTCGGCGTCGCCACCCGCAAGGTCGACTACGCCGACACCGCCGCGCTCGCCGCCGCCTTCGACGGTGCCGACCGCGTGCTGCTCATCTCCGGCAGCGAGGTCGGCCAGCGCCTCCCCCAGCACCAGAACGTCATCGACGCCGCCGCGGCCGCGGGTGTGCAGCTGTTGGCCTACACGAGCATCGCCAACGCCGCCAGCAGCGGGATCATCCTCGCCGGGGAGCACAAGGCCACCGAGGAGGCGATCGTCGCCGCCGGGCTGCCGCACACCTTCCTCCGCAACAGCTGGTACATCGAGAACTACAGCGGCCAGCTGGCGACGTACACCGAGCACGGCACGGTCCTGGGCGCGGCCGGCGACGGCCAGGTCAGCGCGGCGACCCGCGCCGACTTCGCGGAGGCGGCCGCCGCCGCGCTGCTCCTCGAGCAGCCGCAGGAGGTCTACGAGCTCGGTGGCGCGGCGTTCAGCCTCAAGGAGCTCGCCGCCACCGTCTCCGAGGTCACGGGCGCGGAGGTGACGTACACCGACGTCCCCGCCGAGGAGCTGACCAAGGTCCTCGTCGGTGCCGGACTGCCCGAGGGCTACGCCGCCGTGCTCGCCGACGCCGACCTGGGCCTGGGCCGTGGCGACCTGTACGTCGACCGCGCCGACCTCGAGGGCCTGCTCGGCCGTCCGGCGACCTCCCTCGCCGAGGGCTTGCGCGCCGCGCTCTGAGGACAGGACGACCCGTGTGCTCCTCGTCGGTCGCGGGCATCATCGAGCCATGGCGATCGATGAGGAGCACACCCGTCCGGCGGGCGTCGACGACCTGACGGTCGAGGCGCTCGGCAACATCTCCGAGGCGCTGGAGGCCGTCGAGATCGCGCGCGGCCACCTGTACGCCTTCCACCGGCTCAGCGGCACCGCCGACCTGACCCTCGGCAAGGGCGTCGACCAGCTCCGCGAGGCCGGTCACGCCGCGCTCGCCGACCGGATCCAGGAGGAGCTGGTCGGACGCAACGTGCTGCAGGGCCGGTGGACCTTCCAGGTCGTCGAGGAGTACGACGACGGCTACTACGCCGACTTCAAGCGCCTCGAGCGGGCGGCCCGCGACGAGATCGTCGAGGGCAAGCGGCACCTCTACGAGGCGGAGATGAAGGAGGACCGGCGCACCCACGGCCGGCCGGGCCACGAGCGGACGCCCTGACTCCTCCGCACCTGTTGACGCGGTTCAACTACCGAATTCGTCCCGCTGGACGTCGGATCACGACAATTCCGGTAGTTGAACCGATGCCGAGAGCCCGCCCAGCCAGGCCAGCACGGCGTCCACGTCGGCCACGGTGTCGACCCCTGCGGGGGCCGCCGGGCGTCGTACGACGACGACGGGGATGCCCAGCTCGGCAGCGACGGCCATCTTCGGCCAGGTCAGCTCGCCCCCGGAGTCCTTGGTGACCAGCACGTCGCGGTCGGCCATCACGGCCCGCTCGCCGTCCAGCGTGTAGGGACCGCGGGAGGTGAGGATCTCCCAGTCCTGCGGGATGTCGAGGTCGGGGGCGTCGACCACCCGCGCCAGCACCTCGCGCTCCTCCAGCGCGGGCACGAAGCGCGCCAGCTCCTGTCTCCCGACGGTGACGAAGGGCCGGCTCCCGAGCTCGCCGGCGACGATCGCCGCCTGCTCGTGGGTGTCCACCCAGATCCACGACGGCGTCGCGCGGTCCGCCCAGCCGGGGCGCTGCAGGCGCAGCAGCGGCACCCCTTCAGCGGCACAGGCCTGCGCGGCGTTGCGGGAGATGCCCGCCGCGAACGGGTGCGTCGCGTCGACGACCGCGTCGAAGTCCGCGAGCGCCGCGCGGAGGCCGTCCACCCCGCCGAAGCCCCCGATCCGGACCTCGCCGACGGGCAGCCGCGGCCGGGCGACCCGGCCGGCCAGCGAGGACACCACCGCGACGCCCTCGGCGACCAGGCGCTCGGCCAGGGCGCGCGCCTCGCCCGTGCCGCCGAGCAGCAGGACCCGCGGGCCGGTCACCGGGCCAGCTCCAGCAGCGCATCGAGGTCCAGGTGCTCCTCGACGAGGTCGCCCAGCAGGTCGAGCCGCGCCGCCCGGGCGGCGGGGAAGGACGCGGCCGAGGCGACGCCCAGCGCGTCACGGAGGTACGCCGCCCGCGTCGCGTCGTCCTCCAGGCTGCCGTGCACCATCGTGCCGCTGACGTTGCCGTCGACCGTGGCGCCGGTGATCCGCCCGTGGTGGATCTCGTAGCCCGCAGGCTCGTGCAGGACCAGCCGCTTCTCCGGCGCGAAGCGGGTGACCAGGTCGAGCAGGCCGAGGCCCTCGACCGACGCACCGGGAGTGCCCTCGACGCCGTCCGGGTCCTCGATCCGCCGCCCGAGCATCTGGCAGCCACCGCAGATGCCCAGCACCGGCCGGCCCGCGGCCGCGTGGCGCAGGACCGCCGCGTCCAGGCCGCGCTCCCGGAGCCAGGCCAGGTCGGCCAGCGTCGCCCGGGAGCCGGGCAGCACCACGAGGTCGGCGTCCGCGAGCCGCGCGGGGTCGGACACGAACTCGACGTCGAGCCCCGGCTCGAGGCCCAGCGCGTCGACGTCGGTGAAGTTGCTGATCCGAGGCAGCCGCACGACCGCGACGCGGCGCACGCCCGCACCGACCTCGGCACGGCGCCCGGCGAGGTCGAGGGCGTCCTCGGAGTCCAGCCAGAGGTCCGGGTGCCACGGCAGGACGCCGTACGTCGGCCGGCCGGTGCGTTGCTCCAGGTCGGCCAGCCCGGGCCGCAGCAGGTCCACCTCGCCGCGGAACTTGTTGACGACGAACCCCTTGACCAGGGCCTGGTCCTCCGGCTCCAGCAGCATCAGGGTGCCGTAGGCGGCGGCGAACCAGCCGCCGCGGTCGATGTCGCCGACCACGACCGTCGGCACGTCGCCGTGCCGGGCCAGGCCCATGTTGACGTAGTCGCTCGCCCGCAGGTTGATCTCGGCGGGGCTGCCGGCGCCCTCGGCCACGACGAGGTCGAAGCGGGAGCGGAGGTCGTCGAAGGCGGCGAAGGCCGTCTCGGCGAGCCGGGCGCGGCCGTCGTGCCAGTTGCGCGCCGACACCTCGCCGTCGGGCTGGCCCATCCGCACCACGTGGCTGCGCCGGTCGCTGCCGGGCTTGAGCAGCACGGGGTTCATCGCCACCTCGGGCTCGACGCCCGCGGCGACCGCCTGCACCCACTGCGCGCGCCCGATCTCGCCGGGCCGGCCGTCCGGGCCGCGCACGACCATCGAGTTGTTCGACATGTTCTGCGCCTTGTACGGCGCCACCCGGATCCCGCGGCGTGCGAACGCCCGGCACAGGCCGGTGGTGACGACGCTCTTGCCGGCGTCGGAGGTCATCCCGGCGACGAGGAGGGCGCGGCCGGTCATCGCGGGGTCCCGGCGGGCTGCTGCATGAATCCCCGGTCGACCGGGGATTCATGCGCTTGTCGGGCGTTGCAACACCCGACAAGCGCATGAACTGCCTGTCCGGAGTGACGCATGGTGCCCATGTGGCTCACCCCCGCTTCCCGCGGAAGACATGCCGCTCCAGCGACCGCGGCACGGGACCACCCTCACGCACCCAGTCGACGACCTCCGCCGTCGACTCCTCGGAGAGCACTCCCCCGAGCCAGACGTCCTTCGGACGCCGCCCGCCCGGGTTCCACGTGAAGTCCCGCACGAGTACGACGTTGGAGCGGTCGCACTCGTCGAGGCAGTCGACCACGCGCACCCGGACCCGCGGCCCGCGGCGCCCGGCCGGGTCGTCGAGGGCCTCGATCTCGTCGCGCTGCGCCCGGTGGTCGACGTCCGGGTGCTTGCCAGCCGTGCCGCAGCAGCAGTCGCGGCACAGCAGCACGTCGCGCTCAGGCAGTGCCATCGTCGGCTCCCCCGGCGGGCGCCCGCAGCAGGAAGAGGTCCATCACCCAGCCGGCCTCGGCCCTCGCCTCCGCGCGTGCCGCCTCGATCTCCCCGACGACGTCGGCGACCCGGCCGGACACGAGGCGCTCCCCCACGCCGCCGAGGTTGGCCCCCCACCAGATCGCCCAGTCGCCGAAGCCGTCGAGGTCGACCCCGGCGGTGAGCATCACGACGACATTGCGCTGTCCGGCCGCCACGTCGGTGCGCAGCCGCCGCGCGGTCGTGACGTGCACCGGCTGGCCGACCTCGTGGAGCACCACCCGGTGCCGCGCGGCGAGCACCTGCGGCGCGCTGATCCCGGGGAGCACGTCGAAGTCGACGCCCAGCTCGCGCACGATGCGGATCGTGCCGTCGTACAGGGAGGGATCGCCCCAGACCAGGAAGGCGCAGGTCCCACCCCGCGCGTCGATGACGGAGCGGTAGGCGGCCAGCCGGGCGGCGTACCAGTCGGCGACCGCGCCCTCGTAGCCCGCGCGGTCCAGTCCCGGGGAGCGGTCCCGCTCGGGATCACGTACGACGACCAGCTCGACCCCGTGCGCATCGGCCACCGCCTGCCGCACGGCCAGCAGCGGGTCCTCGTCGCCCTTCTGCACTGCCAGGGCGTAGTCACAGCCGGCCAGTGCGGTGGCGACCTCCGGGGTGACGTGCTGCGGCCCCATCCCGAAGCCGAGCACCCGGACGGTGGCGCTCACTCGTCCTCCAGGTCGCCCTCGACCTCGAGATAGGCGGCCTGCAGCGCGGCCAGCACCTCGGGGTCGGGCGACTCCCACAGCCCGCGGTCCTTCGCCTCGTGCAGCCGCTCGACGATGCTGCGCAGCGCCCACGGGTTCGACTTCCGCAGGAACGCCTGGTTCTCCTCGTCCAGCACGTAGGACTTGGCGAGCGACTCGTACATCCAGTCGTGCACGACACCGGCGGTCGCGTCGAAGCCGAACAGGTAGTCGACGGTCGCGGCGAGCTCGAAGGCGCCCTTGTAGCCGTGGCGCTGCATCGCGCCGATCCAGCGCGGGTTGACCACACGGGCCCGGAAGACCCGGTTGGTCTCCTCCTGCAGCGTGCGCGTGCGGACGGCGTCGGGGGTGGTCGAGTCGCCGACGTACGCCTTCGGGTCGGCGCCGGTCAGCGCGCGCACCGTCGCGACCATGCCGCCGTGGTACTGGAAGTAGTCGTCGCTGTCGGCGATGTCGTGCTCGCGGGTGTCGATGTTCTTCGCCGCGACCTTGATCCGACGATAGTTGGCGCGCATGTCGTCGGCGGCGGGGACGCCGTCGAGGTCGCGCCCGTAGGCGAAGCCGCCCCACGCGGTGTAGACCTCGGCGAGGTCGGCGTCGTCGCGCCAGGTGCCCGACTCGACGGCCTGCAGGATGCCGGCGCCGTAGGAGCCCGGCTTGGAGCCGAAGATCCGGGTCCGCGCCCGCCGCTCGTCACCGTGCTCGGCGACATCGGCCTGCGCGTGGGCGCGCACGAAGTTCTGGTCCAGCGGCTCGTCGAGCTCCGCCACCATCCGCACGGCGTCGTCGAGCATCGCGACGACGTGCGGGAAGGCGTCGCGGAAGAAGCCGGAGATCCGCACCGTCACGTCGATGCGCGGACGGCCCAGCTCCTCCAGGGGTACGACGGTCAGCGCGTGCACCCGCTTCGACGCCTCGTCCCACTCGGGCCGCACGCCCAGCAGGGCCAGCACCTCGGCGATGTCGTCTCCGGAGGTGCGCATCGCGGACGTGCCCCACACGGAGAGTCCGACCGACTCGGGGTAGGCGCCCTCCTCCTCGAGGTAGCGGCCGACCAGCGACTCCGCCATCGCCTGCCCGGTCTGCCAGGCCAGCCGGGACGGCACGGCCCGCGGGTCCACGGTGTAGAAGTTGCGGCCGGTCGGGAGCACGTTGACCAGGCCGCGCAGCGGCGAGCCCGAGGGGCCGGCCGGGACGTAGCCGCCGGCCAGCGCGTGCAGCGTGTGGTCGAGCTCGTCGGTGGTGCGGGCCAGACGGGGCACCACCTCGGTGGCCGCGAAGGACAGCACCCTGCGGACCTCGGGTGAGGGGTGCAGGTCGTCGACGCGCGCGACGTCCCACGACGCCTTCTCCATCGCCTCGACCAGCTCACGCGCCTCGGCCTCGACCCGGTCGACCTCGGCGGTCGGCGCGTCGGGCGCGAGGCCGAGCGCGGCGCGCAGGCCGGGGACCGCGTTCGACGTACCTCCCCAGACCTGGGCGGCCCGCAGGATCGCGAGCACGAGGTTGACCCGCGCCTCGCCCTCGGGCGCCTGGCCGAGCACGTGCAGGCCGTCGCGGATCTGGACGTCCTTGATCTCGCAGAGCCAACCGTCGACGTGGAGCAGGAAGTCGTCGAAGTCGTCGTCCTCGGGCTGCTCGTCCATGCCGAGGTCGCGGTGCAGCTCGGCGGCGTGCATCAGCTGCCAGATCTCGCCGCGGATCGCGGCCAGCTTGGCCGGGTCCATCGCGGAGATCTTGTCGTACTCCTCGAGCAGGCCCTCGAGGCGCGCGATGTCGCCGTAGCTCTCGGCGCGCGCCATCGGCGGGACGAGGTGGTCGATGATCGTCGCGTGGGCGCGGCGCTTGGCCTGCGCACCCTCACCGGGGTCGTTGACGAGGAAGGGGTAGATCAGCGGCATGCTGCCGATCGCGGCGTCGGTGGCGCAGGACGCCGACAGCGCGGCGTTCTTGCCCGGCAACCACTCCATCGAGCCGTGCTTGCCCAGGTGCACCACCGCGTGGGCGCCGAAGCCGTTGGCCACCCAGCGGTACGCCGCCAGGTAGTGGTGCGACGGCGCCAGGTCGGGGTCGTGGTAGATCGCGACCGGGTTCTCGCCGAAGCCCCGCGGCGGCTGGATCATCAGCACGATGTTGCCGGCCTGCAGGGTGGCCAGCACGATCTCGCCGTCGTCGTTGACGAACAGCGAGCCGGGCGACTCGCCCCACGCCTCGACCATCTCCTCGCGCAGGTCGTCCGGCAGGTCGGCGGTCCACGCGTCGTAGTCCGCCTTGCTGACCCGCACGTGCGCGTCGGTCAGCTGCGCCGACGTCAGCCACTCCTCGTCCTGGCCACCGGCCGCGATGAGGGCGTGGATGAGCGTGTCCCCGGCGACGGTGTCGTCGTCGAGGTCGAGCACCCCGAAGCCGTCGCCGACGTCGTAGCCGGCGTCGCGCAGCTTGCGCAGCATCCGGACGGCCGACACCGGCGTGTCGAGACCGACGGCGTTGCCGATCCGCGAGTGCTTGGTCGGGTAGGCGCTGAGCATCAGCGCCAGCCTCTTCTCGCCGTTGGGCACGTGGCGCAGCCGGGCGTAGCCGACCGCGAGACCGGCGACGCGGGCGGCGCGCTCCGGGTCGGCGACGTACGACGGCAGGCCGGCCGGGTCGAGCTCCTTGAACGAGAACGGCGCCGTGCTGATCCGGCCGTCGAACTCCGGGATCGCCACCTGGTTGGCGTAGTCGAGCGGGCTGACGCCGTCGTCGGACGCCTCCCACTCCTCACGGCTGCTGGTCAGGCACAGGCCCTGCAGGACCGGGATGTCGAGGGCGGCGATCCGCTCCACGTCCCACGTCTCGTCGGCGCCACCCGCACTGGCAGCGGCCGGCGTCGACCCACCGGCGGCGAGGACGGTGACCACGAGGGCGTCGAGCTCGCCGAGCGCCGTGAACAGCTCGTCCGGCGCCGCTCGCAGCGACCCGGCGAAGACCGGTACGCCGACGGCCTCCCCGGTCGCGTCGATCGCGTCGCACAGCGCGTGCACGAAGTCGGTGTTCCCGCTGGCGTGGTGGGCGCGGTAGAAGAGCACCCCGACCCTCGCCTTCTCGACACCACCGGGCCGCTCGAGGATCCCCCACGCCGGGATCTCCTCCGGCGCCTCGAAGCCCTCACCGGTCAGCAGCACGGTGTCGGACAGGAAGGCGTGCAGCTGGCCGAGGTTCCGCGGCCCGCCCTCGGCGAGATAGCGGTGCGCCTCCGCCGCGACCCCGACCGGGACGGTCGAGGCCTCCATGAGCTCGGCGCTGGGCGTCAGCTCGCCACCGAGCACCACGAGCGGCCGGCCCGTGCCGCGCAGCGCGGCCAGCTCGGCGTCGTACTGCTGCGGGGAGCCGAGGAGGCGGATGACGACGAGGTCCGCCGCCTCCGCGAGCGCCACCAGGCCCGGCAGGTCGCTGCGCGACGGGTTGGCCCACGCGTAGTCGGCACCGCTCGCGCGGGCCGACAGCAGGTCGGTGTCGGACGTGGAAAGGAGTGCGATCTGCACGGGTCCTCCTCGGGGTTCGCGCCCCTCTTCGGCAGGTGTCGTCCGAGCGCAGTGTCTGGCTCTCCCGGCCGCGGGGGCCGGGATCACAGTGGCGGAACCGCCCCGGTCTCACACCGGGTTCCTGCCTCACGGACCTGTGGGGGCTCAGCCTACGGTGGTCCCATGCAGGCTCAGGCGAGTGGTCTCCAGGTCTCGGTGCACGGACATCCGAATGCGGACACCCTGCTCCTGTGGCACCCGGCCGCGGCCACCGACCCCGACGGCGTCGCGGCGCTCGCCAGCCGGATCGCGACCCGCAGCAGCGTCCGCGTCGTCGTACCGGTCTGGACGCTCGACTCCGCCGGTCGCGACCTGCTCCGATCGGTCCGCTACGCCCGCGAGTCGTCGGTGCACCCGCCCGACAACCTCTCCGTCGTCGGGTACGACGCCGCCGGCATCGCCGCGCTCAGCCTCGCCCTCAACCAGCGACGCCTCGGGATCGGCCTGACCCGGGTGACCTGCGTCGACGGTGGTCCGGACACGCTCGACCCGATCAGCGGCCAGCCGCTGCCCGCGCCGTCGCCCGCTCCGGTGGAGACCGCGGTCGACGTCGTCGAGACCGACGGCGACTGGGCGCGCGCGACGGTCGCCGCGTGGCAGGGGGCCGGCTGGGCCGCCACGCTGGTGCCGCGGTCTCAGTTCACCTGGCGGGTGAACCCCTCCCAGTAGGGCGCGCGCAGCTTGAACTTCTGCAGCTTGCCGGTCGCCGTGCGGGCCAGCTCGTCGCGGAACTCCACCGAGGTCGGCGCCTTGTAGCCCGCCAGCCGGTCCTTGCACCAGCGGATCAGCTCGGCCTCCATCTCGGGCCCGGCCCGGCCGGCCTCCTCGGCGGTGAGCACGACGAGGGCCTTGATCGTCTCGCCCCACTTCTCGCTCGGGACGCCGATCACCGCGACCTCGGCGACGGCCGGGTGCGAGAACAGCGTGTCCTCGACCTCGATCGAGGTGACGTTCTCACCGCCGGTGATGATGACGTCCTTCTTGCGGTCGGCGATGGTGAGGTAGCCGTCGTCGCCGAGGTAGCCGCCGTCGCCGGTGTGGAACCAGTCGCCGGCGAGCGCCTTCGCGCTCTCCTCCGGCTGCTCCCAGTAGCCCTCGAGCACGACGTTGGAGCGGGCCAGCACCTCGCCGGCGCCCTCCTCGGACTCGTCGATCCTCAGCCGCACGCCGATGGCGGGCGCGCCCGCACGGGTCAGCCGCGCAGCACGCTCCTCCGGCGGCAGGTCGTCCCACTCGGCCCGGGTCCGGTTGAAGGTCAGCAGCGGCGAGGTCTCGGTGAGGCCGTAGATCTGGATGAACTCCCAGCCCAGCTCCTCCTGGACCCGGATCACCGTCTTCGTCGGCGGCGGCGCGCCGGCCATGATGATGCGGACCCGGTCGCGCCCGGGGATCTCGCCCTCCCACGACTGCGCGGCCTCGAGGACGGCCGCCGCGACGGCAGGGGCGGCGCACATGACGGTGACCCCGTGGTCGCGCACCCGGCGCAGGATCTCGGCGCCGTCGACCTTGCGCAGCACGATGTGCTGGGCGCCGACGCCGGTCATCGCGAACGGCATGCCCCAGCCGTTGGCGTGGAACATCGGCAGCGTGTGGAGGTAGACGTCGCGGTCGCCGATCTGGGCGTGCAGCCCGAAGGTCATCGCATTCGTCCAGATGTTGCGGTGGGTGATCTGCACGCCCTTGGGGCGCGCGGTCGTGCCGGAGGTGTAGTTGATCGTGGCAGTCGCCGCCTCGTCGTACTCCCAGGGCTTGGGCTCGGCGCCCTCCGGCGCGTAGAGCTGCTCGTCGTCACCGAGCACGAACTTCCGCTCGCAGGTGACACCCGCGAGGTGCTCCTCGATCTCCGGGTCGACGTAGAGGACCCGCGCCCCGGAGTGGTCGACGATGTACTGGACCTCGTCGGCGCTGAGCCGGAAGTTCACCGGCACCAGCACGCGTCCCCACCCGCTGACGCCGTAGAAGGAGGTGAGCAGGCGGGCACTGTTGTGGCTGACGACCGCGACCCGCTCACCCACGCCGATGCCGAGCTCGTCGAGCTTCGCGGCCTGCCGCCGCGCGAGCTCGCCGACCTGCGCGTAGGTGAGCCCACCCAGGCTGGGCGCCGGCTGGTCCGGCTCGTCCACGACGCCGACGCGCTCGCCATACACCTGCACGGCGCGGTCGAGGAAGTCATTGACGCTGAACGGGACGAACACGGTGGTCCTCCTGGGGGTCGCGGGCGCGGGACGTGACGCTCACCACCCTAGTGTCGGAGCGGGTGCGCGTGACCCCCTCGATCGGAGGGGGTCACGCGCTGGGCGGGCACCGCCGCCCGGACGGTGGACGGGTCAGTGGACGACGACCCGGCGGCCCCTCTGCACCAGCCAGGCGCCGGCCAGCGTGCCGAGCCCGCCGAGCAGGGCGAGCGCGGGCAGGTGGTCGGCTGCACCCGTCTCCGGGAGGGCGCTGCCCGAGGAGCCGAGCCCGGGGACACCGGGTCCGGCGTCGTCGCCGATCCCGCCGGTCTCGCCGGTCTCACCCGACCCCTCCTCCGCCGGCGGCTCCTCACCCGGCGGCTCCTCGCCGGGCACCTCGGCAGGGCACACGGCCTCGCTGATCTCGCTGGCCCGCTCGCCGGGCGCCGCATAGCGCACGGCGACGGACTTGAAGTGCGCGTCGGAGAACGGGAACGGGAACACCCCGGCGAAGCCCTTGCCGAGGAGGGCGTTCTCGTTGACGACGATGATGTGGGAGAAGACCTCCGCGGCCCCGGGCTTGCGGACGTACTTGCACACCACGACCTTCTGCCCCGGCGCGGCCTCGGCCGCCGGAGCCCCCGGCG